>JAKURQ010000024.1 GCA_022449785.1 Candidatus Poseidoniia archaeon | reverse complement strand
AATTTTGATGTAGCAATAACATATGCAGAACTGACATATCTTTTATCTTTCCCAATTCCTTTTGAGAAAGAGGTCTTTATTCTAGATTATTCTAATTACATTGACTACCTAAATGGAGAAGTATTTGGTGTAAATAATTTTGACTTAATTGTAGAAAAAAATACAGTAATGCATGATGATTTATCAAAAGAAACTACTTTTTTATCAAGTAATTACTTTTTTGTAATTGATTGGGATTATAGAACCTCATATGAATCCGAAGTTGTCGAAAGGCCATATTTCCTCGACCATGATGCATCTGATAATATATGCCCTACAGGCTTAGATGAAAATTATACTTGGGAGAATTCGAACTGTATTATGTTTAATTACTATTTAGACATTGACTATATAGATGCATAAAATGGATAATAAACCGAGACCAATATCATAAAAAGGTCCTGCATTAACAAAATCAATGAGTTCTGAGTCTCTACAAAAATATGAATTCAAGCAATCCCTTGAACGTCTCAAGAATTATAGAGGACATGCTACAGAACTTGTTAGCCTGTATATCCCTCCAGATCGTAAAATTTATGACGTACAATCATACCTTAGAAATGAAGCTTCACAATCTGCAAACATAAAATCTAAATCCACAAGAAAGAATGTCAGTGCAGCCATTGAATCAATAATGTCTCGATTGAAAATGTTCAAGGCTCCTCCTGAAAATGGAGTGGTCTTCTTTGTTGGACACGTGTCAAAGGGGGGAAATCAAACTACCATGGTCCAAGAAGTAGTAGTACCACCAGAACCATTACCTACATTCCTTTACCGATGTGATTCAGGTTTCTTTTTGGAACCCTTAGAAGGCCTTGGTGAGACAAAAACACAATTTGGATTGATAGTTATAGACAGATCTGAAGCTGCTTTGGGAATACTAAGAGGAGCAACTATTAACACACTTAAACACATGTATTCGCAAGTTCCATCAAAACATGGAAAAGGTGGACAATCTAAACAACGTTTTGAACGTTTGATAGAGGAGGCAGCACATGAATGGTACAAGAAGGTGGCACACTCAGCTACCGAATGCTTTCTTGGGAATAACGTAGAAGGTCTTTTGATTGGTGGACCTGGAGCTACCAAAGAATATTTCATAAAAAGAGAATACCTAAACCATGAGTTACAGAAAATAGTTATCGATTCCTTTGATACAGGTTATACTGATGAGACTGGATTGAGAGAATTAGTGACTAGAGGTTCTGGTCGCCTTGCTGAAATGCAATTAGTAAAAGAGAAAAAGCTTATGGATGAATTTATGAAAGAGATATTATCTCCAAAAGGCACATTAGCTACATATGGTATGAAACAAGTTGAAATGGCTCTGACAATGGGAGCAGTAAATCAATTAATGATTTCAGAAGGACTTGAAAAAATGGATAATGTTGAAGAAGGAACTGTAAAGAGACTAGGAGAACTGGCTGAGAAAAGTAAAGCAGAAGTTACGATAGTCTCTACTGAAAGTGAAGAGGGTGTTTCCTTACAGAAAGCTTTTGGAGGGCTAGCTGCGATACTGAGGTACCCAATAAGTTAGAACTATGTTTTACACTCGAAAATGTGGTGAAATCGAAGAATCGGACTTCGGCTCTGAGCAGACGCTATGTGGGTGGTTACAAGATACGCGTAATTTAGGAGGTATTGCTTTCCTTCAATTAAGAGATATTACTGGTGTAATACAATTAACATTATTGAAAAAGAAATTAGATGCGGATGATTACAAAAAATGGACTAATATCAATAGAGAATCTATAGTATTAGTTAGAGGTATTGTCAAAGAAAACAAAGAAGCACCAGGCGGTGTCGAAATGCTACCTGATAATATAGAATTATTAAATGAAGCTGAAACTCCATTACCATTAGGTGTAATTGACAAAATAGATAGTGAAATTGAAACTAGATTAAATGCTAGATATCTTGATCTAAGAAAAAGTGAAATAGCTGCAAATTTCCAGATTCGCGCAGCTGTCTCAGGCGCAGTACATAAACATCTGCGAAGGGAAAAATTCCTTGAAGTACAAACTCCAAAAATTATTGCTTCAGCAACTGAAGGTGGAACTTCATTATTCGAAATGAAATATTTTGATAAAACTGCATATCTTGCTCAGTCACCTCAACTATACAAACAAATGTTAATGGGTGGTGGATTAGAGAGAGTATACGAAATAGGACCTGCATTTAGAGCTGAAGAACATAATACTCCTAGACACTTGAATGAGTTTATCTCAATTGATATAGAAATGTCATTTGCTGATGATGATGTTGTAATGGGCGTAATGGAGAGATTAGTTGATAGTGCAGCAAGAGCAGTTGCAAAGGAGACAGAGGCCCTAGAAACGCTTGGAATTGAGCCTATTGAGCTTGAATTGCCGTTACCACGAATAACTTATGATGAAGCTGTAGAAATGTCAAACGGGAAAGCTGAGTGGGGTGAGGACTTATCTATGGAAGCTACAAGAGAAATTGCTGAACAGATGAATGGTTTCTATTTCATAACAAAATGGCCATTATCACTCAAACCTTTCTACATACAACCAGATGATGATCCAAAATACAGTAGAGGTTTCGACTTTATGTACAATGAAGTAGAAATGACATCAGGCGGACAAAGAGTTCATGATGTGAACATGTTAAAAGAAAGATTGAAAGAACAAGGTTTAGATCCGGATGGCTTTAACCATTATTTGGATCCATTTAGGTATGGTATGCCACCACATGCAGGATGGGGATTAGGATTAGATAGATTATCTATGATTTTTGCTGGTGCTAAAAATGTTAGAGAATGTGTTTTATTTCCAAGAGATAGAACACGAATGACGCCCTAATTAGATTGTTTGAAGGACGACTAGCATCAGAAGCTCCATTGCTATAGCATACATGAATGTTAATACAGCAGATATTTTCGCCCATTTTTTTAACGATTTTTCCTCGATACGAATTGAATAGACAATAATAGTTAGGGAAACCATGAATGGGAGAAAGTAAAAGAAACTAAATACGCTCCCACTAACTTCATTACACCCACTACCAAAATCAAACATACAAAAATCCAAAATTCCTGGAATCATAAAAGTTACAGGCATTGATAAAATTGGAACGCCACATCCAATTAGTAGAGGTCTAATTTCCGTTTCCTTATCTAAGAATATAGATTCAACAAATAATTTCAATGCAAATACTAAGGGGGAAATAAATGCGAGAATTACAGCACCCGATACTAATGCAATAAGTAGCCCTTCATCCATTTGAAATCTAATTACTAAATTTAATATTCATTTAAAAAATGGTGGGTCCGCCCGGATTCGAACCGGGGATCTCCGCCATGTCAAGGCGACGTCATAACCAACTAGACCACGGACCCAGAGAGATTCTCCAGTTAGGCCCGTTTTAAATAACTTCCAATTTATTTCCAAGTCCTATTCTTGAAGAAATCTCCTCTAATATTCCCAAATATTCAGAAGGTTTACTATCAATCAAACTTTGTATCAATTCTTTGAGGGATTCACCAAGAGACTGTTCTTCCTTACTATATTTCCAGGCTCTACTAGATGTAGCGCTAAGACATATCAAAGTCGCCCATGACACAGATTTAGTCATATTATTATTTGATGAAAGACTCTCTATTGCTTTGATAGCATTATCTTTTTCACCTGATTTTAACATCCTTACAACATCGTCTATCAATTTTAGTGGTTCACTGAGAGATTTGAATCTAGGATAATCACTGGTCAAACTGTCTTTAACAATTTTATTATACAAATCTCTTAATAATTCTAGCGAATTTTCTCCATTATAATTATCTAATTTATTTGAATCTATTCTATTAACAATCTCTCTTCCTACAGACTCCCAGGTATATTCTGTAAATGCTGAGAGTGTGAAATTATCTATTACTATAGTGTCTTTACAATCTTTCAGGATATCTTCTATAATTGCCTGATCAATCTTATTACTACTAATCTTATTGATTAACTCCTTACTATCTACAATAGTATTTGATATAATGAAATATTGATCATCTAATGCTTTTACTTTTTCCTTTTGAAAACCAACTACTGCATTCCATAAATCTGAATCAGTAGCAATGCCTGACAAATAATCAGAAAATAATTCTTTGGGAATATCATCAATAATTTCAGAGAGAAAGGTTGAAACTGTAATCTCAAAGTCTAAATCCTGTTCAAAAGCTACTTGATTTCTAAGGAAATGACTATAACTATTTTCTTTTGATTTAGAGACTTTCTTAACAGGTAGAACTGCTAATTCTTTCAATGATTTGCAACGAATCTTAATCCCTTCGATATCGTTACCTCCTTTTTTAATCTTAAGAGTATTACATGCTTCATCCCACAAAGCTTTTGGATATTTAGGCGTGGTTCCTGTACAAACAAGGCCTTTGTCTAAAGCATACATGAAAAATTTATATTTTTTAACATAATCTAAATGAGCAAAACGTGACCATAACCTATGGTGATGATTTTGAACACCAATCAATTTTTCTTTGGATAAACCAGATCCCCTCATAACATAATTTACTTCACCATGAGGGAAACGTGCAATTGCCATTACTGGAGCACCTGAATCTAAAACTGTGAGAGTTGCACCGTATGCCTTTGCTAAAGGATCCTTAACTCTAGTCCCCATCATTCTTGAAAAGAAACTAGGAGGGTTCTCATATTGTTCTTTAGCTAGTTCCATTTCTTTTAGAACTTTTGAGTAAACTTTCTCGGCTTCACTACCTGGAGGAGTTTTAGGTATCAATATTTTGGGATTTTCCTTCAGTTCTTTAATACGAGACATTAATTTCTTTTGCTCGAATTTAGCTGCTGTCTTAGTCCCTCTTAATCTTGCCTTACGTTTTTTCAAATTACAACCTCAACTTATTTCGAACTTTGTCAAAGAAATTGTCACCAAATCTAACTAATTCTACTGGCTCTTTAGACTTTTTAAATTGTATCTTGTCATCCTTGTTAATCATAATTTCATCTTGTCCATCAATTACCATTACTGCCTCCGGATGGCCCGTGATTCTTGCTGTAATATCATATTTAGAAGGTACGACTAAAGGTCTAGCTCCAATACGATAAGCTGCCATTGGTACCACAATATGAGATTCCATAGTTGGATATAGAATTGGAGCTCCTACAGACATTGCGTAACTTGTTGAACCAGTAGGTGTGGCAACAATAACTCCATCACCCCTAAAACTATCTGCAACTGAACCGTCAATTTCAATTTCGAATCCCTGGATTTTAGCCACTCTAGATGAATGTAAGACTACTTCATTCAAGGCCGTTCCAACATGTAAGTCATTAATGAATGCATCAATCCTGCCTAATTTTTGTAGCTCATAATTCTTTGATTCCAACCGTTTAAAAGCATTGAAAATATCATCAGAATGTTCGATTTCTGTCAGAAACCCAACACCTCCACAATTAATTCCAAAAACTGGCTTGTTCAAATTATCCAATATATACAACAGAGTACCATCACCACCCAATGAAATTACCATTTCTCCTTTTAATTGGTCAATTGGATTTCCTTTCAAACCCACAATTTTAGCCGACTCTTCTTCCAAATCAAAGTCTTCTAAAAAACCTATAACTTTTGTCAAGATTTTTTTCATGTTTGGCTGTTTTGGGTTAGCCACTATGGAAAATTTCACAGGCTCTTATCGAATAGTTATTATTAAGGTAGGCTTCAATTGCAAATAATGAGACTAGGAGCTCACGTAAGCGTTGCAGGAGGTCTACAGAATGCAATTCCCTGGGCATTGGAAATAGAAGCAGATACTTTCCAAATGTTCAGCAAGAATCAAAGACAATGGATAGCTAAACCACTAACAGATGAAGAAATAAATGGTTTCAAGGAACCATTGTCAAAAACAGATCTTGGTCCTTTGATGATTCATGACTCTTACCTGATTAATATGGGGAGTCCTGACGAAACAAAAGGGAAAAGAGCGCAAGTTGCATTCCTAGAAGAATATCATCGTTGTGAAGCATTAGGTGTTGCATATCTAAATTTCCACCCAGGCTCACACACACATCCAAAAAAGAGCATGAGAGACGATGAAGAAACACGAAACGAAGCTCTTGAGAGGATAGCAGCCCACATGAACAAAACACTGGATGAAACAAAGGGATATGAATCAAAATTAGTTATTGAAAATGCTGCAGGACAAGGAACTAATGTAGGTATTAAATTTGAAGAAATAAGACACATTATAGATCATATTGATGATAAGAAAAGAGTAGGAGTATGCATAGATACACAACATGCATGGGCCTCTGGATATGATTGGAGAAATAATTTCGACAATATTTGGGATGACTTTGAAAATATCGTTGGAATGGAATACTTGGTAGCTCTTCACCTTAATGATTCAAAAAGTGAGCTAGGATCTAGAGTAGACAGACATGACAATATTGGAATGGGAAAATTAGGTAAAGAAACTTTCAAGAGTTTCATGCAGGAAAAAAGGCTAGAACATTTGGCAGGATATCTAGAAACTCCAGGAGGTCCCGAGATGTGGAAACCAGAAATAGCCGTACTAAGAAAGTTAGCTGAAGAATGAAACCTTTTGAACAAATAGCAAGTAAGATTGATTCAGAATTACACCACTACCTACCAAGAAAATGGAAGAAGATAGGTGATATCGTTATACTGGATTTATCGAAGATTGAAAACGAAAAAGAAAAAATAGCTGAAATTTATGCACAAGTTCTTAACGTAAAAACAATAATACAGAAGAATAAGATATCAGGTGAACTACGTAAACCAGAAGATACTGAACTTTTGTATGGAAAGGAAACAGTTACCGAAATCTCAGAATATGGAATAAAATACAAATTAGATTTAGCTGAGATAATGTGGTCTCCAGGAAACACAGGGTGGAGATCAGCTCTATCGGGTCCAGAAAAGGTGTCAGAATTTTATACGTTTGACAAACCTAAAACTATCATAGATTATTTTGCTGGAATCGGCTACTTTTCAATACAAATGGCAAAAGGATATCCTGAGACGGAAATAATTGCAATTGATAAGAATCCTAGATCCATAGAATATCTGACTTTAAACGCTAAAAATAATTCCATAGACAATATAAAAATAATTAACGATGATTGCAGAAATATAGAACTTAAAGCAGACGTAATACATTTAGGATATATTGGAAATACAATAGATTTTCTAGAACATGCGCACAATTGCCTAAATGATAATGGAACTGTTATTTTCCATGAAGCTTACAGGAATAACTGGCTAGGATTCAAGAGCAGGAGTGAATGGGGAACTATTCCAGAGAAATTTGCTAAATTAATGGATGAAAATAATTTCACTGTACAAAAATTTGAAAGAGTGAAATTCTATGGCCCTAGTACAAGTCATATAATTGCTAAACTAAAAAAGAATTAATCTTTGTCTTTATCAATATCACCAAAAAGAGTTTCCAAGTATTTAATTGAACCTTCTAATTTTGAAAGATCACCATCCCAATTCTCTAGAATTGCAGAATTTTCTATCTCAAAAGCCATCAAAGTATCTGTTATTGAATCCTCAGATTCCTGATTCATGATTCCCGTATAGACTACGGCTAATTCTGAATAAGCTCCTGATGCAAATTTAACATGGAAATTTCCAAATTGTATATCATTAAGAGAAGAAGTAGTGCTAGCGCTAACTGCATCTTCCATGAAGTCTTTAACGGCAGTAAACATCCCACCAAGAATATCTACATCAGTTTGCTCTACATTTTTAGCAGAAAGATTAGCAATAACAATTCCAGACTTTGATAATAAGAAAAGATTGTGTATTCTTCCAATCTTACCGGGATGAATTAGTTTTTCTTGGAGCACGTTGACTAATTTTGAAAACTCTGTGCTCTTCGAACCAGATTCAGTAAGACCCATCTTTTCAGGTGAAAAATTCTCAACCATATCTTTGAAATCATCCATATCAATCCCTCCTGCTGCTTTTTTGGCTTCTTCTTCAAGATATTCTACTGCTTTGTCAATAGCTCCTCTTACAGTTGCCACTGTTGGGGGTTTCAAGAGATAATCCATAGCTCCATAGCGGAAAGCTGTAATCGAATTCTGGATATCTGTTTCTGAAGTCAGCATAATAACTGGTAATTCTGGCTTCTTTTCTTTAACTATTTTTAATAAATCCAAACCAGACATAACTGGCATATTGATGTCACTAAACATCATCATGTATTCTCTTTCCTCTAATTTAGCCAAGGCATCATTTGGATCTTCTGCTAGAATGAGATTGTATTCAGGCCATTTCTTGAACATGAACTCCATAGCCATACGTACCGCAAAATCATCATCAACGGCGATAATATTGGGTAAATTCTCATCTGTCATAAACAATCAATAAAACCTTATTATTAGAAATTTATAGTTTAGATTTTAGAAAGGTTTCCAACTTGTCAAAATTTGATTTAATTTGGTCCATATTTTCATCCTTTGCTGCAGATTCTATAGTAGCACCCATTTCTGTAATTTCATTAAAACCATACATTCCTCCACTACCTTTTATGTTATGACCAAAAGTCCTTAGAGAGTCAAATGTTGCTGAATTAATATTTTCCTTTATGGAGGTTAACTCCTTAAAAGTGTGATTAATGTACATTTCTTGCATCTCAGCCCATTCATCATCATCAAAATCATCCATAATACATCTAAAAGAACTGGACTATTTTAGGTTATATTCTTAAATAGATTATTTAGTATTGTAATATAATGCTTAATTTTGGAACAACATTCAAGAGATTAATGATTTTTTCATTGTCATTATTAATAGTTTTTAATCTGTTCCATAGTGTAGCTGCAGAAACACAGGCTGAGAAAAATGCAGCTAATATTGATTTGCTTTGGATGCTTATTTGTGCTGTATTAGTTTTTATGATGCAGGCAGGATTTATGTGCCTTGAATCAGGAATAATAAGAAATAAAAACAATATTAATGTAGCATTGAAAAATGTATCTGATTTTGGAATATCTATAGTTTGTTACTGGATGGTTGGCTATGGTTTTATGTTTGGAGCAAGTAAATCTGGTTTCATTGGATTTGATGATTTTTTCTTTGATCCAACTGGTGCTGTTGCTTCTGGCCCTGCAATGACTTTCTTCATATTTCAATCAATGTTCTGTGCAACTGCAGCCTCTATTATCTCAGGAGCTGTAGCTGAAAGATTAAAATTTAACAGTTATTTGATAATTACAGCATTTGTCGGAACTCTACTATACCCTGTAGTTGGCCACTGGGCTTGGGCAAATAGTGATGACAATTTTGGTGGAGATGGAACGACTGGTTGGCTGTATGATTTAGGATTCATTGACTTTGCAGGGTCAACTGTAGTGCATTCTACTGGAGGGTGGATTGGTCTTGCAATAATCCTGATTATTGGGCCTAGAAGTGGAAGATTTGTAGAAGGTGAAGCAAGAAAATTTGCACCAAGTAATTTACCACTATCAGTGCTAGGTGTGTTACTACTTGGTTTTGGTTGGCATGGTTTCAATGGTGGAAGTAATCTTGTTCTTGATGAAGAAGTTCCAATAATTCTGTTGAATACATTCCTAGCTGCTGCTGCGGGCATTGTTGCATGTTTACTATACTGGGGACTGCAGAATACAACAGCACCTGCTGGTGATTTGATAAATGGACTATTAGCAGGCTTAGTAGCAGTTACTGCTAGTGCAAATTGGATATCACCATTCGGAGCGGTGTTAATTGGCGGAGGAGGAGGTATTGTTGCCCTTTATGCAACAAGATTACTCGAAAGATTAGAACTGGATGATCCTGTTGGTGCAATTCCTGTACATCTCGCTGGAGGAATGTTTGGTACTCTTGTCTTGCCTTTCTTCGCATTAGAAGAAAAAATACTAGGTAATGATAATCTTACAGATTATACAGGTAATGTTAGGATTGACCAATTTATAGCACAATTTATTGGAATTGGAGCTGTTGGAGTGTATACATTCACATTAAGTTATTTCTTATTGAATACTGTTAACAATTATAATACTTTAAGAGTTAGCCAAGAAGCTGAAGATATAGGGCTCAATATAGCTGAACACGATTCCAGTAGTGATCAAATTGATCTTCTAAAAATAATGCAATATCAGAATGATACTGGAGACTTATCAGTTCGCGGACCTGAAGATTTATTCACTGAAGCTGGCCAGATTGGATATCACTATAATCTCTTAATGGATAGTCTAGAAAAATCTGACAGAATAATGAGGAAACAAAAAGATGAACTAGAAATAGCTATGGAAAAAGCTCAAAGTGCAAACAAAGCTAAATCTGATTTCTTGGCTAAAATGAGCCATGAATTGAGAACTCCATTGAATGCAATTATTGGCTATAGTGAAATGTTGATTGAGGAGGCTGAAGATGATGAGCTAGATATGTATGCAGAGGATTTAAGAAAAATTAACTCTTCAGGTGAACATCTTCTAACTCTAATAAATGATATTCTAGACCTTTCAAAAATTGAAGCTGGAAAGATGGAACTTCATATTGAAGAATTTGAATTTACAGAATTATTAAAACAAATTGAAGCTACAGCAAAACCTCTTGTTGAGAAAAATACTAATAAATTCGTAATAAAAAATAAAGCGAAAGACCTTAAACTTAAAAACGATCAAACAAAATTGAGACAGATATTATTCAATATGCTCAGCAATGCAGCGAAATTTACAAAGAAGGGAAAAATTACTCTCCAAGTAGATATCGAAAAGAAAACTAAAATTAAATTTGATATTATAGATACTGGAATAGGTATGAGTGAAGAACAATTAAACAATGTCTTTGAAGAATTTACACAGGCTGAATCTTCGACATCAAAAGATTATGGAGGGACTGGACTTGGCCTACCAATAAGTAAAAAGATGACGGAAATGATGGGAGGTAAAATGGATGTCAAGAGTACTGAGGGAGAAGGGACAACTTTTTCAATAACAATACCTATTATAGTTAAGGACAAATAAGAATGAGCGAGTTGGAAGACCAGATTAGCAAGCTAACCTGTAAATTCAATGATTCTGATTTAGAAAATCAATATAAAGAAATGAAATGGGAGAAAAACAGCAACTATATTTGGAACCTAATGCTATTAGGACACATAATATTCTTGTTAGTTATTCTGGATGATGTCAAAATATTTGGAGAGTCTTTGGGTGTTCAGCCACTTTATATTCTTACACATGTTATCTGTTCAATTATAGTTTACATATTGATATTATCTGAAGTAAATAGGAAAAAATATTACGAACCTTATTTCACCTTAGTAATTCCAATATTAATGATAAATGGTGCTTATCATTATCACATAGATGAGAATGCAGTATTTGGTCCAGGGGTAGCAGTTCTTCCTCTATTAACTCTTCTATATTTCACAATATATCCAGTTGATTTTCTAAACAGTTTTTTCATAGTTCTATCATCTGTATCTGCTTTTTTGATATATCTTTTAGAAAGTGGAATTTTATTAGGAGAACAAGTACCATACCTATTCGTCATGCCTTTTGTTTATGGTGTTTTTGTAAAGAGATCAAATGAATTTAAAAGTAGGATTGATTATGTTAAAACTGAAGAATTAAAGGTATTAAGAATACAAGCTCAGAATGCTAGCAAGGCAAAATCCGATTTTCTTGCTAATATGAGTCATGAATTGAGAACCCCATTGAATGCGATTATTGGTTATAGTGAAATGCTAATGGAAGAGGCTGAAGATGATGGATTGGATACTTATGCAGATGACCTAAACAAGATTAATTCATCAGGTGAACACCTCTTAACGCTCATAAATGATATATTGGATTTATCCAAAATTGAAGCTGGAAAAATGGAAATGCACCTCGAAGAATTTGAATTTGATAAACATTTAAGCCAAATTGAGGCAACTGCTAAACCATTAGTTGAAAAGAATGGAAATGAATTTATAATCGAAAAACCTGATGATCTTGAAAAGCTAACAAACGACCAAACAAAGCTTAGACAAGTATTATTCAATATGATAAGTAATGCTGCTAAATTCACAAAAAAGGGTACTGTCACCTTATCGATAACTAATTATGGAGAAAAGGTCCGATTTGCTGTAACTGATACTGGAATAGGTATGAATGCAGAACAGCTAGGTAAAGTATTCGAAGAATTTACACAAGCTGAATCATCAACATCAAAAGAATATGGAGGAACTGGCCTTGGACTTCCGATAAGTAAGAAAATGACTGAAATGATGGGTGGAGTTATGGAAGTTGAAAGTGAAGAAGGTAGGGGGACAACTTTTTCAATAACAATTCCCATAGTAGTTGAAGAGGTAGAAGAATGAAAAAGATTTTACTCGTGGAAGACAACGAAATGAACAAGGATATGTTAAGCAGAAGATTGATCAAGAAAGGCTATGAAGTTGTTTTTGCAATGGATGGGCAAGAAGCAATTGACATGGCTCAAAGTGAAACTCCAGATGTAATCCTAATGGATATGGGCCTCCCAGTAAAAGATGGACTTCAAGCTACTAAAGAAATTAAGGAGAATTCAGATACTGCAAATATACCTGTAATCGCCTTAACTGCAAATGCGATGGCTGAACACAGGCAAGAAGCTCTAGATGGAGGATGTGATGAATATGAAACTAAACCAGTACGTTTACCATCCTTACTTGAAAAGATTGAGCAATTCACTTAATCTGGAACAATAACAACTTTACCAAACATAGTTCCTTCTTCTAAAATTTGATGACCTTTTGCACCATTTGAAAGAGGTATCTCACAATCAATTACTGGATTTATTGCTCCAGAATCTAATAATTTCAATAGTTCAGCAAAATCTGAATGTGAACCCATTGTAGAGCCAAGAATAGATAATTGCTTAGAGAAAACATAACGAATATCTGTTTCTGCAATTGGACCTTTAGTATTTCCCACAGTTACTATTCTTCCACCAATACCTGCTAATTGAATAGAACGTGTCCAAGTTGGTTTACCTACATTATCTACTACAATATCATAGCCTTTCCTACCAATAACTGGAAATAATTCTTTGTGCCAATTTTCATTAGCTTTGTAATCTACTACAAATGAGGCTCCTAAATCCTCTGCTTTAGCTTTCTTTTCAGAGCCACCTGCAACAACATGAACTTCTGCCCCGAAATGTTTAGCGATCTGAATAGATAGTGAATTAACACCTCCACCGGACCCCATTACCAGAACATTGTCACCTTTCTGTATTCCTGCCCTGATTACAAGCATTCTATAGGCCGTTAAACCTGCAAGAAGTGGTGCAGCAGCCTGTGCAGCAGTCATTCCATCTGGACGCTTATGAACATTCTCTACTGGTACACATACATATTCTGCACATCCACCACTAATATGTTCTCCAAGAATACGATATCCTGGACTCATGCTATCTAGTCCTTTTTCGGTCCAAGAATCTTGCTTCGTAGTGATACCCGGATCAACAACTACTTTGTCACCTTCTTTCCATTGTCCACTACCTTCTACAACAGTACCTGAAACATCACTACCACCAATATGTGGCATTTCCAGATTGAGACCTGGCCATCCTTTACGAATCCATACATCTAGGTGATTCAAAGCACATGCTTCTACTTTGATTAAAACATGATTTTCTTTATTTTCTAAATCTGGTAAATCTCCATACTGCAATACCTCTCTTTCTCCGTGCTCTTCAAAGTAGAGTGCCTTCATATTTTGTCTATAAACCTGATGGTATATATTCTAGAGCTTCCAATCTGGCCTGAGCTTTGATAAGTATCTTGTTTGACTCTTCAATTATGAATTTTAGACGTTCATCACTCGGTTTGTCAATGACGCCATCACGGTAAAGCAAATTATCAATTCGATTTGCAGAAAGGATTTCTACAACCCATTTATCTTCATTACCTGTAATCAGTGAAGAATATTTCCACCCTTGACTATGAACTATTCCTCTAAATCTTTGAGCTAATTCCATAGTTCTACAAGCTACATGGAAAATTGGCGACTGGCCTTGAAGAATAACAATTGAGTTGGCAGGAATATCCAAACTATCGAGGGCTTCCTTAACCTCTTCAAATTCAACAGGCCTATGCCATGTCTTCCTTAATTCAACTGAATCTTTACGACCTATATCTGGAAGAACTATGAGTTGTAACCTTCCTGCACAACTCGATGTAGTAAAAATATCAGGATGTGAATTAAATGCGTTAAGAACTTCGATTACACCTTCATCAACTAAACCTTCAGATTTGGCTTCATCTAATTTTTTCATTGCGTTTGCTTTGTATTGGCTAAATTCCATTATTCTAAACCCTTTCCATTAGATACTATTGTACCTCTAGAGATCTCAAGTCTATTACTTTCATCAAGCCATAATGATTTACAACTTTTACAGCCTTCAACTTGCATTTCTTTCTCGCCAGCCATTACACTGTCTACTACGCCTTCTATTGTTTCCTTCAAAATAAAATTTTCTGCCTGGCTATTATGTTTAATCTTATACAATACCTTGACAGAGTTCATATCTTTAGAGCAACTAGGGCACTGCAATTCACTAAGCTCAGACGAATCATTCAACAGTTGAAGAATAGTGTTGCGTTTCTTAGCACTTTTTTTTGTAATCTTTCCTTTCTTAACGTGCTTAAATCTATCAATATCAAAAAGAACACCTTTGCATGAAGGACAAACATATTCGTTTATTGTACCTTGCGAAAAACGCATTGAAAGTATTAAACTTAACATTGCTATAATACCAAAATAAGTAGCTGGTATAGGCAAATTATCGAATATAAATGGAGGTTCGTTTAGTAAAATATAAACAGATATCAAAGCTATCAAAAGAAAAATCCCTCCCTTCAAATTCCATTTAAATTCATATGGATTTGAACTTGTTTTCATGACGAGTAGATCACACCTTTTTGGGCACCACATTGTACGTTCTCCGACTGAATTCATTATTTATTCAAGTCCCTCAAGAGTGAATTATATCTTGATTTTGAAAGATAACCATCCTGATACAATTTCTTCAATTTTCCTCTTTCATCTTTCTTGTCTTCTACATCCATAAAAATCACTTTTTTCGTTACTTTCTTAACTTTTAAAGGAGAATCCTCTATCAGATTTCCATTCATATCATACGTAGCCATTGTATGTATTTTTGGACTAGGCTTTCCAATTACAATTACGTTGCCATTTAAATCATATAATTTTTTGTTATTTTTACAGTTGATATCAATCCATTCTGTTTTTTTAATGTCTATCCATTCCACATCATATTTTTTCCCTTGAAACTTACGTTTATTTGCCCTTTCTACTGCAAGCCCTATTGCCCCGACAGCCACTTTTGACAGGCCTCCAACTACATGAATAACCCTCATCGTAGTAACGAGCGCATCTAATAGATCCTTTGCCATTATTCACCAACCATACTAACTATTACCTTCCTATTATGAGTTTGGTCTCTGTGTTCCCAAATGTAAATTCCTTGCCAAGTACCTAATGACAAATTCCCATTAACTACAGGGACTGTTTCAGAAGTGCTAGTCAGAGACGAACGAATATGTTCTGGCATATCATCCTTACCTTCCAT
>JAKURQ010000023.1 GCA_022449785.1 Candidatus Poseidoniia archaeon | reverse complement strand
TGGAATTATAACAGTAGAAGAAGCAAAAGGAATTGAAACAGAATTAACAGTTGTAGAAGGAATGGAGTTTGACAAAGGCTATGTTTCACCATACATGATTACAGATCGTGAAAAGAGAGAAGCAGTTCTCGAAAAGCCTAGAATATTGTTAACAGATCACACAATTTCATCTGCACAAGATTTGATTCCTGCACTTGAATTAACGGCTAAACAATTACGAGCCCCTATTCTGATTATCTCTAAGGATTTAGAAGGAGAAGCATTAGCTACTTTGGTATTGAATACAGCTTCAAAAGTTGTCAGTGCTTGTGCAGTTAAAGCACCAGGTTTTGGTGACGAACAAGGTGAACAATTAGAAGATTTAGCTATCTTAACTGGTGGAGCTGTTATCGTTAAGGATCAAGGTGCTGAAATCAAGGATATTTCAGAAGCACATCTTGGAACTGCTGAAAAGGTAATTATTGGTAAAAACAAAACAACAATTATCAATGGCGGTGGAAGCAAGAAAAATATTGATGAACGTGTTTCCATTCTAAGAAGCCAGTCTAAAGTTTCAACCAGTAAATGGGACAAAGAAAAGTTAGACAAGCGTATTGGAAGATTGAGTGGTGGAGTTGCAGTTCTAAAAATTGGAGCAGCTACAGAAACCGAAATGAAGGAGAAGAAAGCACGAGTTGATGATGCACTTAATGCTACAAGAGCAGCAATGTCAGAAGGCGTTGTCGCAGGCGGTGGTGTTGCATTACTTCGAGCTTCTGAATCTTTAGACAAGCTTGCAAGCAAATTATCAGATGAAGAATCAGTAGGAGTCAGGATTGTGAAGGATGCTCTTGCTATTCCATCCCGTCAAATTGCAGAAAATGCAGGAGAAGACGGTTCAGTTGTTGTTTCTAAAATTAGAGAAGGAAAAGGTAATTTTGGATTTAATGCAAGAACAAACACTTATGAAGATTTGATGAAAGCAGGTGTTGTTGATCCAGTTAAAGTAACAAGAAATGCTATTCAAGCAGCTGGTTCAATAGCTGGTTTAGTATTAACCACAGAAACCTTAGTCTCAGACATTCCAGATGAAAGTGGCGGAGCAGGAATGCCAGCCATGCCTGATATGGGCGGAATGGGAGGCATGGGTGGAATGGGCGGAATGATGTAAGGATTTTATCCTTTCAATTCAACAAGTCTTTCCAAAACAGCTTCTGCGTGACCTTTAGCCTTTACTTTAGTCCAGGCTTCAGCAATATTTCCATCAGGATTAACTAGATAGGTTGTTCTAACAACACCCATGTAGGTTTTTCCATACATTTGCTTTTCTTGCCAGACACCATAATCGGCTAGCATAGTGCTTTCAGTATCTGCTAATAGCTCAACTTTGAGCCCATGTTTCTCAATAAATTTACAATGTTTAGCCTCAGTATCAGGACTTACTCCATAAATTGTGGCTCCCTGTTCTTCAAATTTAGAACTTAATTCAGTAAATTCTTTTGCTTCTATGGTACATCCAGGAGTATCATCTCTTGGATAAAAATAAATCACAGACCATTTGCCTAGCAAATCATCTAATTTTATCATATTTCCATCTTGATTTGGAATATCAAACTTTGGTGCTTTGTCACCAGCTTCTAATATTTTAGCCATACACTTCACCTAGATATAGGATAATTAAAATTTACAGAGGAATGTTACCGTGCTTTCTTTTTGGTCTTTCTTCCCTTTTATTTCCATATCTTTCTAAAGCGACAATCAATTCTTTACGAGTATCACGTGGGAAAATAACTCGATCAATATATCCTCTTTCAGCAGCTATATATGGAGATGCAAATTTTTCTTTGTATTCATCTGTCAATTCTTGATGTTTCTTTTCAGGATCTTCAGCATCACCTATTTCTTTTCTAAAAATAATGTTTACAGCTCCTTCAGAACCCATTACAGCAATCTCTGCTGTTGGCCAAGCAACATTCAAATCAGCACGAATATGTTTTGATGACATAACATCGTATGCTCCTCCGTATGCTTTCCTAGTAATAACAGTCAATTTAGGAACGGAAGCTTCTGAGAAGGCATACAGTAGTTTCGCACCATGTCGGATTATGCCCCCGTGTTCTTGCTCAGTTCCAGGCAAGAATCCAGGCACATCAACAAATGTGACTAATGGAATGTTAAAAGCATCACAAAATCGAACGAATCGAGCAGCTTTTGTTGAAGCATCGATGTCTAAACAACCAGCTAAAACAGATGGTTGATTTGCTACAATTCCTACAGGATGTCCTTTCAATCTTGCAAATCCTGTAATGATATTCTTAGCCCAGTAAGGTTGTAATTCAAAGAGATTATCATCAAATATTAGGTTGATTACATCTCTCATATCATATGGTTCATTCGAATTATTTGGAATAATCGAATCCAATTCTTTTATGTTTTCTATTTCAGGTTTATCGTAATCAGCAATAGGTGCCCCTTCAGCATTGTTTTGAGGTATGTAACTCATTAATTCTCTTAGCGAATCAAAGACATCTTCCTCTGAATCACATGCTAAGTGTGCAACACCAGAGGTAGAGTTGTGTGTCATAGCACCCCCAAGATCCTCAAAAGTCACATCTTCATGAGTCACGGTCTTGATTACATCAGGACCTGTGATGAACATATGACTGGTATTTTTCACCATCAAAGTAAAGTCAGTCATTGCAGGACTGTATACTGCACCACCAGCACACGGCCCCAAGATTAAGGAAAATTGAGGTATAACTCCTGATGAAGTTACATTTCTGTAGAATATTTCTGCATACCCTCCTAAACTTGCTACACCCTCTTGGATTCTTGCTCCTCCTGAGTCATTAAGCCCTATAATCGGACATCCAGTTTTTGCAGCCATGTCCATTACTTTGCAAATCTTTTGTGCATGAGCTTCTCCCAATGCACCTCCAAATACTGTGAAATCTTGTGCAAAAACATATACGGTTCTTCCATTTATTGTTCCGTGGCCTGTAATTACACCATCACCAGGTGGTCTTTTGTTTTCTAATCCAAAATTAGAGCTTCGATGTTTGACGAGTGCATCTAGTTCAACAAAGGAATCAGGATCTAGAAGAGCATTAATTCTCTCTCTAGCAGTCATTTTACCTCTGTTGTGCTGTTTCTCAATTCTTTTAGGGTCTCCTTCCGAAATTTCACCTAGTTTTTTCTCAAGATTTTCAATCTTTTCTGATGTACCCATCAAGCTCCCATCGCAGTAGTTCTATAACTTTGTCCCTGCCCAAAGCACTTATCATATGGCTTCAATAACACAGTGTGACTCAAGGCGTACGTGGCACCCGTGATTTCTATCCAGAGGATATGAGATTACGTAATTGGTTGTTTGATAATTTTATAGCTGCGTCACTTTTGCATGGTTTTGAGGAGTATGATGCTCCTGTTTTAGAGCACGAGGATTTGTATACTAGAAAACAAGGAGAAGAAATAACTCAACAATTGTATAATTTTCAAGATAAGGGAGATCGTAAGGTAGCATTACGTCCAGAGATGACTCCTTCCTTAGCTCGTATGGTTATGGCAAGAGCAGGAAGTTTACCGATGCCAATCAAATGGTTTTCAATACCACAATGTTGGCGTTATGAACGTACTCAGAGGGGACGAGGACGTGAACATTACCAATGGAATGTTGATATTTGGGGAACAACAGAATTGTCTGCAGACGCTGAATTAATATCAGTCATGGTCACATTTTTTGAAGAAATAGGTTTGTCATCAGATGATGTAGTAATTAGCATAAGTAATCGCAAAGTCTTAGAGGAGGTTTTAGGTTCTTTAGGTGTTGAAGGAGATTTGTTTGCTAAAACATGTATTGTAGTTGACAAAATGGAAAAATTACCTCCGGATGTGATTGAAAAACAGCTGTCAGATCTTGGCCATTCTTCTGAAGTTATAACAAAGATTCAAACAGTTCTTGGGATTAAAGATATGAAGAATTTGAAATCATCTTTAGACAAATCAAGTTCAGCAATTTCAGAATTAAATACGTTATTCGAGTTAATTGAGGCATATGGAATGTCTGAATGGGTCCAGTTTGATGCATCTGTAGTTCGTGGTCTTGCATACTATACAGGAAGTGTCTTCGAAGCTCATGATCGAGAAGGTAAGTTCAGGGCAATTTGTGGTGGAGGGAGATATGACAATCTTCTATCTACTTTAGGAGGGAAAGATTTGCCAGCAACAGGTTTTGGCTTTGGAGATATGGTAATTATGGAATTATTAGCTGAAAAAGGTCTAATTCCTGAGTTAATTAGTGGTGTGGACGATATTGTACTTCCTCTTAATCAAGATTTGAGAGATATTGCAGTTAGAGTAGCGGCATCCTTGCGCCTATCTGATCGAACTGTTGATTTGGTATTGGAAGATAAAAAAATAAAGTGGGCTTTCAAACATGCAGAAAGAGTTGGTGCCAAACGTCTAGTTCTTCTCGCTCCGGATGAATGGTCTCGTAAGATGATTAAGGTTAAGGATTTAGAGACTGGTGAAGAGAAAGAAGTATCCTTGAAAGATCTTTAAACTTCACATTCTTTTAGTGGTTTATCTTCGCGAGTTCTGATGATAATAGGAAATTCAAAGCACAACTGACCTTTATCATTTCTTTCTTGCCGACTTTGATACTCAAGCTCAACTGCAAACCAATCTTTTTCGTTCAATTCAGTATCTTCTAATTTGTATCCTTTCTCAAGCAGTTCTGCAGTCACTTTGTCCATATTTTCTTCGCCTAGACGTCCACCACCAGCCCATCCACAGTCTACAAGTACAGGTTCTTCAAAAAATGGGCTATTTTCGTATTGATATAATCTAAATCTTGCAAATCTCACTTCATGTTTTCCAGAACCAGGACAGACTCTTGCAACTATACAATCAGTTGTTTCAATAAATTTGAACTTGTATGATCCTTTTCTCTTTGGTTTACCATTCATGGTGAAAGTTATGCTATCTTCAGCTTGTCTGAGAATAAATCCTTCCCAATCTGATTGTTTAGCTTTCTCAGCCATCTCTCTTGTAAAAGTCTCAATCTCCCTTTCACCGAAGAATTTTGTTATTTCTAATCTTTCAAGGAAAGTTCGGTCTGTAACATCTTCCCCATACCAAAAAATGACGTCGAATACATTGTATCTGAATGTATATCCTTCAGATAGTAGTGAATCATATTTTGACTTAGCCTTTGCTTCGGTAGTAGTTTCAGTTGTAACGGCTTTCAGAACTTTGGGATCTTCTTGTCCATTACTATCAAATGCAACTAATTCACCTATTACCAAGGATTCATCCGGTAATTTGTCTAAATTTGTTTTGATTTCATCTACGATAGATAAAATTTCAGTTATTGGTTTAATTCTTCTTGTATAACCAATGCGTTTCTTTCCTGTATTATGGAGGAGAATGCATGAACCATTGTATTTTCTTTCAGCTAACCAAGTTCCATCATAGGCATCATCCTTTTCCTTGATTTTACTTATTGGTTTACAGGGAGCAAATGATTGCGTCAAAGTAGAACTTACTACAATTTCTTCTCCAATAATGGCGTCTTCTTTGTTTTCCACATACCCTTCTTCTTTCTTTTTCTTAACCTTTCTTTCAAATTCTAGAAGAGCTTGTTCCTCATCAGAGGTTTCATTTGATCGACCTTTATTTTTACCATAAACCGTTTCTTTTGTAATCTGTTTTTTCCCATCTTCATCTTCTTTTGAAGTCCACCATTCCGTAATGATTTGGTTTTCTTTTACTTCAATTACCATGTGCTTTAATCTTCCGGTAAGATGTAATTGGTACAGAGTTGTCTTCATCGCTAATAACCTATAATTTAGGACTATAAAAAATGGGGCGAAGCCCGGGAGTCGAACCCGGGACGAGGGATCCACAGTCCCCCAGTTTAACCAACACTAGCCTAGCTTCGCCAAGTCATTGCGAAGAAGCAGGGTATTAGATAAAATTACTTCACAATTATAAAATATCTTTAGGACGGTATTCTCCCCAAATTTTCCGTAGTGAATTACAAACTTCTCCAATTGTTACTTTGTTCCTGACAGCCTCGATAATATGCGGCATCAAATTTTCATCAGTTGAGGCTATTTCTTCAATTTTTTCAATGTATTTCGAAACATCTCCTCTTTCTTTTCTTAAAGTAGATAATTTCTTGATTTGCTCTTCTATTGCCTCTTCATTTATCTTTGTAATTTCTTCACTTTCACCTTCTTCGTCTTCTAAATAATCGTTAACACCAACTATAATTCTCTCTTTGTTTTCAACTTCTTTTTGGAATTTATAGGCAGAATCCATAATTTGTGATTGTACCCATCCCTCTTCGATACATTCTAACATCCCTCCTTTCGAATCGATTTCCTCAATTAAAGCCATAGAGCTATCATGAAGATTTTGAGTCATTGTTTCAATTGTATATGAACCAGCTAAAGGATCAACGGTATTTGGTATTCCTGATTCTTCAGCGATTATCTGTTGAGTTCTTAGAGCTACTTTTGCAGCTTTTTCTGATGGAAGTCCTAAGGCTTCATCCAAGGCATTAGTGTGTAGACTTTGAGTTCCTCCTAAAACGGCAGAGAGGGCCTGTATTGCAGTTCTAACAACGTTATTGTGAGGTTGTTGTGCAGTTAGTGTAGAACCACCAGTTTGAGTATGGAACTTCATGGTCATTGATTTTTCATTATTAGAACCAAACCTCTTGGAAATTATGTTAGCCCATAGTTTTCTCGCAGCTCTAAATTTTGCAATTTCATAAAGGAAATCATTGTGTCCGTTAAAGAAGAAAGTCATTCTTGGAGCAAAATCATCGATATCTAATCCTTTTTCGATTGCAGCCTCAACATATGCTATTCCATTGGCAATTGTGAAAGCTAATTCCTGTTCAGCAGTACACCCTGCTTCTCTTATGTGGTATCCAGAAACAGATATTGTATTCCAGTTAGGAACGTTTTCAGCACAATATTCGAACACATCAGTTGTTAATCTCATTGAATGTTTTGGGGGGAAAATGTAAGTTCCTCTCGCAATATATTCTTTCAAAATGTCATTTTGGATAGTTCCTCTTAACTTTTCTTGAGAAACTCCCTGATTTGCACCAGTAGCAATATACATTGCTAAGAGAATTGATGCTGGAGCATTGATTGTCATACTAGTTGATACTTTGTCAAGAGGTACTTGATCGAATAGAGCATCCATATCCTCAACAGAATCGATTGCTACTCCTACCTTTCCAACTTCTCCAGTTGCCATGCCATCATCACTGTCATAACCAATTTGAGTTGGTAAATCGAATGCTACAGATAATCCACTTTGTCCTTCTGCAAGTAAATACCGAAATCTTTCATTTGTTTCTTTGGCAGTGCCAAATCCAGCATATTGCCTCATTGTCCATAATCTACCTCTGTATCCAGTGGCATGTATGCCTCTCGTGTAAGGGAATTTTCCAGGTAATTCTATTTCAGACTCACCCACATCTTCAGGAGTGTTTAGTATATCTCTTTTATCTAACAAAGTTTCTTTTCTTTCAGGGTATTTCTCCAGCGTTGGCTTCAGCGTCTCATCTTCCCAGCGCTTTTTACTCATCTCTAGGTTTCTCAAATCTCCTGATATATATCAACATCTTTCTATGTAATTCATCAGCTTTCTTCTGCGCTTCTCCAGGTCCAACCTTCATTGGTTCCATCCAAAAACAGTAAGCATTAGTTTTAACTTGATTTTTGTAAAAATCCAGTATACTTCTGAAAAGATCTTTTTCAGTTCCATTACTGCCCCAATCTACTTGAGGGTTATCATAGCAGAAAACTAGTGGTTGGATCATGTGTCCCGTGTTTTCAGCAGCCTTGAACACTCCCATCTTAAAAGGGTCTAATTCTCCAAAAGAAGAGGTAGTTCCCTCTGGGAAAATCCATAATGGATTATTGGCAGCATCCCATTTGTTTAGTAATGCTATGACTCCTTTTCTTGACTTACGATTTTCTCTTTTTACCCATAAAGTTCCAATTTTTTCAGCTATTGGTCCAAACAGAAGATAATCTTTGACTTCTCTTTTGGCAACAGCCCCTCCAGCTTTCAGTGATAGTACAACTATAGGATCAAGATAACTAGTATGATTAGCAGCTAGAAATCCAGGTTGGGGTTCACCATGAACGTACAATTTTGTATTATACCTTTTCATTAATTTTCTAGCCCTGTAAGTAACAATTTTTCTGTATTCTTCTCTGTCGCAAAATTGAGCTTCTAATCTTAATAGAAGCAAAATGTAGATAAAGTACAGTACCTTGAATAACACAATTAGCCTATGGCTTAGTTGTTAAAAAGAAAACTCTTTCTTTAAATTAAAGGAGCTTCGAAATCATCGATGGTTTCTTCAAGTTCACCATCTGCAGGTAATTCACCTTTGATTCTTAGTATTTCTCTTGCCATTAACCAATAAATCAAAGCTAATGATCTTCTACCCTTATTATTTCCAGGAACTACGATATCAATATCTGTAGTCAAATTGTTAGAATCACACATTGCTATAACTGGAATGGATATGTTTACAGCTTCTCTGAAAGCTTGAGCATCTGCAGCAGGATCAGTTAGAACTATAATTTTAGGTTCAATAAAAAAGCGCATTTCAGGATTTGTTAATCTTCCTGGAGTAAATCTTCCAGCAATGCAAGTAAATCCACATGCATCTGCGAATTTCTTTGCAGGTTTCCATCCATATTGTCTGGCTGAAACTACAAGAACATCTTTTGGTTCGTAATCTTTTAAGAAATTAGAAGCTTCTGTAATTTTTTCAGAAGTTAGATTTACATTCAAAATCCTTAGGCCATCATCTCTTACTTTGTAGACGTAAGGTTCCATATCTTTACTCTTCTGTTTTGTCCCAATGTGGACTCCACATGTGAGGAAAGTATCCTCGTCAATCAGCAAATTTTTCGCTTCGGCTTCAGTCATCTGAGTTGCTCGCTGATTCGGACCAGTTCATTAAGCTTTGCAATCCTTTCACCACCCATTATTCCAGTCTTTATTGCATGTGAACCAAAGGCTACTCCTAAGTGAGCAATAGTAGAGTCCGTTGTTTCTCCACTTCGATGCGAAATTACAGTTGCCATTTCGGCATTATCTGCTAAATCTACAGTTTCTTGAGTTTCAGTTAGCGTACCTATTTGATTCGGTTTAATCAGGATAGAGTTTGTAGCTTTCATTTCTATTCCTTTTTGTAATCGTTTAGGGTTTGTAACATACAAATCATCTCCAATAATCAATGCATCTGTTTGTTTTGTCAATGAAGCCCACGACTCATAATCCTCTTGATCAAGCGGATCCTCGACAGAGTGTAAGTTATATTCTTCAATTAATCCTAATACAAAATCTACTTGTTCCTCAGGAGTTAAACTTTGCTCCTTGTAGTTGTATTTCTTTCCATCATAAAATTCACTTGCAGCCATATCAAGACCTGGTCGAATTTCAACTCCCGTTTCTTGTTCTACCATATCTGCAGCTTTAACTACTAACTCAAGAGCTTCAACATTTTCTAATGGTGCAACCCAAGCTCCTTCATCTCCCTTACCAAGTGCTATATCTGGAAATCTTTTCTTTAACAACGATTTTACAGTTTTGTGAACTAGAGCATTTGCTTCGATTGCTGTAGAAAAATCATCGTGGAATGCAGTTACTAAATATTCTTGTATGTCAGTACCTCCTACAGCATGTGCTCCTCCTCCTAGAACATTTGCCATTGGTGCAGGAAGTGAAAAATCACTATCTTTGCTTAAATATTTGAATAAAGGAGTACCGTTTGAATCAGATGCTGCTTTTGCGCAGGCTAATGACAAAGCCACTGCAACATTCCCGCCTAAATTTGAAAAGTTAGAAGTTCCATCTATTTCTTTAAGTGTTTGATCAAATTCTTTCTGTTTATCTGCAGATAATCCAATTAGTTTTGGTACAACATTATCACTAGCAAATTCCATTCCTTTAGATACACTTCCATTAGGCCAAGCCATCGCTTCATGCGTTCCTGTCGATGCCCCAGCAGGTGCTGCAGCCCTTCCAAAACTATTTTCAGTTGTTATTTCAGCTTCGACAGTAGGGTTTCCTCTTGAATCGATAATTCTACGTATTCCAACGTCTTTGATAATCACTTTTTCTCACGATCAACGATGTCTATAGGAATAACATCCTGCTCGTATTCCATCTGTGCAATAATTACAGGATCAATAATGTCTTCAGGTACCTTAATATCTACTGGAGCTCCCATAGAAATTTGCAGTGCTCTGGCACCTATAACGCGTGCTTTTTCAAATCTTGAATGTTCTCTCAAATTTGGACCTGCTCCCGAACAATAAATACGGGAGCTTTCCTAATGGCCCAACTATAAAAGGGTTCCTAAGAGAATTCAAATGTAAAAAAAGAGTTTCATGTTAATAAGTATTATTTTTCAGAACCTTTTTAAATACGTGTTACGATGAGAGAAGTTACCCTGTGTCTATGACGTAGGGTATGTAGGACGCAAAAAAGGTGAAACAATGGAACAAAATGTAAGAACTTTAGGTGTAATTTTTGCTACTTTAGCTTTGATTGCATCAGTTTTAGTAATGCCTAATGTGAGTGCAGAGCATGGTGAGGATCTTCATATCTCTGTAGTAGGAGATGATGGAATAACATCCTATGCATCTTCCTTTGGACATGCAACATTCTCGGCAACTATATCCAGTGAGTCTGGAAGTGGACATACAGATGTCATGGTCTCTGCATCTTTTGCAGATGGCTCTGGTTGGGTCGCAGACCAAGCCACAATATCAGATTGTTCAGATGAAGGTACAACTGGTTCATACAATGCTGGCGATTTAGTAGCTGGCGACACAATCGATGTTTGTGTTAGTGTAAGTATTCAAGAATCAGGTTCCGAAGCAGGAGATGATGTTGAAATGACTCTCTCTGTAACTTCAACTGAAGATACTGCAGGAGACTCAACTAACGTAGGTATTGTCGTATCAAATTGGCGTGCATATTCTCTGGATGCCGCTCAATCGTACTCTGAAGGAGACACTAATTCTTACACAATTACCGTAGAGAATCTTAGAGTAGATGAATCTGGAAATGATGTAGTTCATGATGAAGACGTTTTCATTGAGTTTACTAATGCAGGTGAAGGATGGAATATAGACAGTGATAATTCTGCTTGGGACAAGATGGACCTTACGGCAACATTTGGTTCTTTGCCAGCAGGTGGTTCAGTTGATTTAGTTCTAGATATACAGTTAATAGGAGGCATTGTTCCGTCTTCTGAATATATTGGCAGTAATTCTAACATAGTTTTCACAGCATTTGATGATGCTGGAGTATATGCATTAATCAGTCTGGAAGCTACTGTCGCAAACAATTATGCTCTAAATTCAGTAGGATCTGGTAATGAGTATGTTGACAATGGATGTAATGATGATACAGTTACGCTAGGTTGGACACCATCTATTCAGAATTTCGGTAACAATCTAGATAGTTTCTCAGTTACTTTTGATACTTCTGACGCAGGTGCTGCAGGATGGCAAGTAGATGGAGCAGAGAATTTTGAGACAGGTAATTTATTGCCTAAATTCGAAGATGGCTCTTACGGCTTTAATGTTGGATTACATGTTCCAGCAGGTCTACCAGAAGGAACCTCTCATGGTTTCTCAATGACCATAACTTCTGCTAACGACGCTTCAGTTACACAGACCCAGACTTTCTCAGCAACAGTTGTTCAATGTTATGGTATGACTCTAGCAGTTGATGAAACAAGCGGTAATGCAGACCCAGGTAGTTCAGTTGACTTCTCAGTAACAGTTACTAACACAGGTAATGGAGAAGATACAATTGACTTCCAAACAATGGGTGCAGCCGAATGGTCACCAGCCTTGTCTGAGAGTGCTTCAACCGTAGCAAGCGGTGCTTCAGCACAGATAGTATTCACCCTTACCGTTCCAAGTGATGCTAGTGCTAATGCACAAAGTGGTAGTGCAATGGTTCATGCATACTCAGAAGCTTGTGGTGAAGATAAAATGGGTTGTGATTACGAAGCACATGTAAGTGTTTCAGTTAGAGCAAATCAAGTTTATGATATAACTGCAGGTTATTACGTAAATGAGACTGGCGTCGAGAAGAAAGGTGCTTCAGTTGATGAAGGTATGTCAGTACAAATGAAATTTTCATTAGTTAATAATGGAAATGGAAATGACGAAGTAACACTTTCATTGGCAAACGCTCCAGCATGGGTAGCTCTTGGGCAAGAGACTGCATTAATTGGTCCTGGCCAAGAAGCAATGACATTAACTATTGATGTTATGGCACCAAGCTCAGACGCACTTGGAGATCATACTTTCCAAGTTGTAGCAACATCTGCAGATGGTACAACAACCTCTACAACAGGTGATTTGACTGTGACAGTTACAGAAAAGTCAACCTCAGGATCAGGTCCAACAACTGAAGAAGTTGATGAAGATGACAGTCCTGGATTTGGTATCTTATCAGTTATTGCAGCATTAGGTGCAGTACTTCTGTTGAGACGCAGGTCATAAGGAGGTCAAAAATGAAAATTAACAAACGACAAACTCTAACGTTTGTCGCCGCTTTAGTAATGGTAGTGTCAGCTTTGGCTTTCAGTCCAGCAAGCGGTGAAACCGGTTTTTCAGCAAGTGCATCAGGATACTATAACAACTATTCATTTGCATCTGTTAATGGTACTGCTGAATATACGTTAGACTTGACAAATAGTGGTGAAACTGATTTTACTGATGTAGTTGTAACTCCTGAATTCCAACACCAAAGTTGGAATCCAGATAATGTTTCATTTTCAGATGGGTCAACTGATTCTGTAGGTTCATTTTCTATAGAAACATTCTCAGCAGGAACAACACAACAACTTACTGTTTCAGTAACTGTTGGTAATGGCGTTCAAATTGATTATCCAGAAGTTCCTATGATGCTAAATGTTGATGATAGCACAGGCAGTCGTATTGGTTCCGATGATGTTATTATTGTAGTTGCAAATTGGATTGCTTATGAATCGAATTATCCTGGCTCTCCAGCATTAAATGAGTATAACATAGGCGACAGTTATGATTACCAATTAACAGTTGAAAATATTGCAGTAAGTTATGATCCAGTTTCTGACTCAACAACTCCTATGGATATTAGGGATGCAATTCAAGTACAATATTCAGGTATTTCAGGCTGGTCCGTCACTAGTGATGATGATTCTTGGCACCCCTTCTATGGTGGGCAACTAGATGGAATGGCTGCAGGTTCTGAGCAAACTTGGGATATTTCTGTGGAATTAACAGGTAATGTAAAAGCAGGTGAAGATGTTATAAATTTCCAGGCTTCAAGTACAGATCCAGATGATCCAATGGGTGGTATGCCTTATTACCAACCTTATGGACTATCTGTAGTTCCAGTTTCAGCAGCATCTTGGTACAATGTAGGCGTGTCAGGTTCAGGAATGCGTAATGCAGATGTTTCAGAAGGCTCCGATGTTCAAAATTGGGAAGTTGGAGTGCACAATATTGGTAATGCCGATGACACTTTCAGTTTAACTTGGGATGTTACAGGCGTTCCTTTAGGATGGACACTTAGTGCATTACCAGATACATCAGGAACTCTTGGTTGGCAAGGTTCATACAATTTTGATGTAGCAATAACAATACCTGGAGATGCTTTGGCAGGTACAACAGGTACTTTTACAATGACTGCAGATTCAGCAAATTCTGATACTACAGCCACACAAACATTTGAAGTATCTGTAGATCAACATTATGGAGTATCCTTAGCTGTAGAGGCTTCATCACTTGAAGCAGCTCCAGGAGCAACAGTTGATTTCAGCTTTACACTATCTAATACAGGTAATGGTGAGGACACATATGGAATCAGTGTAGATGGTCCTGCAGTTTGGACACCTACAGCAAGTGCATCTGAAGTTATGGTTAGTGCAGTAAGTGACGGTCAGTTCTTAGTTTCTGTTACTATACCAGAAGATAGGGATGCAGGCGCAGACAGTGGTGACATTACTGTAACCGTTACTTCATCAGATAATGAGACTTCAGATAATGCAACAGTATCTGCATCAGCTTCTCAAGTTTTTGACATATCTATGGCACACTATTCAGGTTCAGATGGAATAGTAACTGTAAGTCAAGATACTTCATTACAGATTAAGCTTAATGTAACTAATAATGGAAATGGAGTCGATACTCTTTCTCTAAGTTTAGCTAATGCTCCAAGTTGGGCAGCCCTTGGTGCCGAAACATTGGATATTGGTAGAGGACAAACAATAGCAATTGTCGTAACCTTATCACCAGATACAGCTGCACTTTCAGGGCGTGATTATACTTTCCAAGTTGTAGCAACATCTGGAGATGGTTCAGAGTGGACTAGTCCAGATATGACTGCTGAGATTGAAGTAAAAGACACAGAAGGTGAAGAAGTAGAGGAAGAAGTTGTTGAAGAAGAAGACGACAGTCCAGGCTTTGGAATAGTTGCTTCTTTACTTGCATTTGCTTTTGTGGTATTGAATCGCAGGAAAGATTAGTAGAGGCTAATCTTTATTCTGGAACTCGCATTCCTTCATAAGAAGATGAAGAAGGTCCTTGAGAATTGGTTAGCAGAAGACGTCGGTAAGGGTGATTTCACTAGCCAAGCGGTTGTTGAAAATTCACCATGTAATGCATTAGTTACTGGAGGTCCAGGAATTATTTCTGGAATTCAGATTTGTAAAGAACTATTGGTAGAGTCTAACATAAAATTTGAAACATCCTTTAATGATGGAGATATTATAGGTTCAGAAACGTCAATATTCGATTTAGAAGGAAATGCTCATGACATACTAAAAACAGAAAGATTGTTGCTCAATATTCTTTCACATTTAAGTGGAATTGCTACTTTTACCCATTCAGTTGTGATGGAAGCAAAGAAAGTCAATCCCAATGTTGAGATTCTAGCAACACGAAAAACGATTCCAGGACTTAGAGTTTTTGAGAAGGAAGCAGTTTTACACGGCGGCGGTAAAACTCATCGCCTTCGTTTAGATGATGCAATATTGATAAAAGACAATCATCTTAAATTATCAAATAATATTTCTGATGCAGTTTCACAATCTAGATTGAAATTTCCCGATTTGATGATTGAGGTTGAGGCAGATACACCTGAGCAGGCTATTGAGGCTGCAAAAGCTGATGCAGATAGAGTAATGCTTGACAATTTCTCTCCAGAATTAGCAAAGACAACAATAGAAAGATTAAAGCAAATTTCCGATATCGAGATTGAAATATCTGGAGGTATCAATTTAGAAAATATAACAGAATATTCGCCTTATTCTGACTTAATAAGTTTGAGTGGATTAACAATGTCAGCCCCTCCTGTGGATTTTTCATTACATGTCATTTGAGATTAGAATCCTTTGCTTTGATCAAGACGATCCAAAAAAGTGTACTGCTAAGCGATTAGAACGGTTCCAATTATCTTCTAATTATAAGTCATTTAAGGCATTACCACCAAGAGGCATAGTTCTTGATCCGTTCTCAGAGAAAACATTGAGTAAAGAAGATTCAATTTTAGCAGAGGTAGGAGGTATTGTGGGTGTTGATTGTTCATGGAAAATGGCTGACCAAACTTTTGCTAAGTTGAGGCTTATGGGGCTAGAACCTCGCAAATTGCCAGATATTGTACCGGCAAATCCTGTCAATTCTGGTAAAATTTGTAAGTTAAGTACGGCAGAAGCTATCGCTAGCGCTTTGATGATTTGTGGAGAGAAAGAGCAAGCAGAAGAGGTGATGTCTATTTTCAAATGGGGTCCAGCTTTTTTAGAACTTAATTCTTTAGTTTGGGAATAAATACTATAAACTAACTTAAGATTGCTATAAATCCTATGGTTCTCTTAACTGCTAACCAGAATGATAAGGATATTGATTTTAATGGGATAAAGCACCGTCTTTTTATTGA
>JAKURQ010000022.1 GCA_022449785.1 Candidatus Poseidoniia archaeon | reverse complement strand
AGCACTCTCTATTACATAAATAACCCAAGTTAAGAATTGTTGATAAAGTAAAAGCGAATTTTCACCCTTTGTTAATTCTTGAAATAAAAGATCAATTGGAACAACAAAGAACATAACTAAGGAAAAATTATAGGCCACACCAACCAATACTTTTTCAGATTTCTTTTCTGCATTGAAAGACTTACAGAGTTATCTTTCGCCCTTATCTAAATAAAATGCCAAATTATCTGAATATCTTGATACAATATATGCAAAATCAGTTGAAATTGGACCTTTCCAAAATAAAATAGAAAGAAAGAATAGTGAAGTAAAAAGGCAAGATAAACCATATAATAAATTCGAAGAACTAAAAGAAACAAATATCAAAAATATTGAACCTAGAAATATTACTCCTCTAAGGAGTTCATCCTTTGTTAGGGAGGGCAATTTTGTAGTTTCAAGGCTATCACTCACTTAATATGCAAAGATAAATGTAGATAAAAGGTATACTTCAATTTTTTCCGTAAAAAATTATTGCCTCACTAAGAACAGAACGTGCATTGTCATAAGTCAGTTGTTTTAGAGCTGAGGTGAAATCAAACCAACCGTAATCTACATGTTCGTGGCTTAAATTTATTTCTGTTTCGACTGTTGTTGCAATAAAAAAGACAACTTCTTTAGATATTTTTCTATCTCTTTTCTGAATTTTATAATTTATTGTCTTTCGGAAATTATCTAATAAAATAATATTCTTTATTCCTGTTTCCTCTTCAAGTTCTCGTGTTGCAGTTTCAATTTCTGTTTCACCCTTATCAACGTGCCCCTTAGGAAAATCCCAGTGGCCTTGTAAATCCCACTCTCCTTCTTTTTGACCTGTAGCATACTGTAAAAGCAATACTTTTTGCTCATTGAACAGAACAACGCCACACGATTTTTCCATATTACTATAGCTTAAGCTGGACTATAACCGATTAACTATAACACATAAAAGAGATTAATCTCTGCGGGAACGTGCTAAAGCTGAAGCCACAATACCTAATGCAAATATTGTGAATATAGGATCGAAGCCTGGTAGGAAAACACCACGAACCCAAAGTGTTGCTGTAACTGAACGAGCCTCAGTTTCACCCTGCAATGTGGTTGCTACTTCCATAATAACTGTATGATACTCATTACTCCAACCTATTACAGTTCCTCTTGGAGTTGCGAGTGTTAACTGCACTGGTTGTTCACCAGCTGCATCAATCTGATACTGGGCTGCGGCCAACGCCACAGTAAAACCGGCATCCTCAAGATCCTTCTGATTCAGAACCTGAACCGCCACAGTATCTTGGTAATTCCCATTATTAACAGCTGTAAAAGTTAGAACAAATTCCTTACCTGGGCCTATTCTTTGGAAAGGCTGTGTAGCTTGAACAGACAAACGAGCATACTGCTCAACGATAACTGCGAATCCTGCATTTTTGTTAACTTGATTCAACTGAGTATTGGTTTCTCTTCCAGATGCTAAAGCACTAACCTGAACTGTCTTATACGAAGAACGAGTCAAAGCCAAAGCACAAATTGGAACTGTAATACTTCCACCAGGAGCAAGAGTAACTGAAACCGCACCGGGTGAAATAGTCACACCACCGCCAGAAAGTGCTACATCAACATCAATGGTTGCCTGACCTTCATTTGTAACAACCATCTCAGTACAACCTACACCACTAGCACCAGGCCTTACATCAAGCGTAACTTGACCATTTGTAAAACTAATAGAATAAGCAACAGCTGCTTGTGCTTCAGCAGGTGGACTGAACATTACCAATGCTGTCCCTAACATAAGGGTCGCAAGCAAAACTGCCTTCGAGATTTTAGTTGCCATATTTTTCTCCGAGAGGTGTCTTCACTATCAAACACCGAATTTGCACTTTGGCTGACCCATAAAAAGGCTTACCTTAGCAAAATAATGTAAAAAAAGACCTAAAGTGAGGCCATTTTAGCTTTCAATTCTTCTCTAGTAGGCTCAACGAGAATTGAATTATCTTCGAACAAAATAACCGGTATTCTTCGAACTCCATTATTCAATTCAATTGCTCTTTCAGTTGCTTCCTGACTATTTCCTATATTGATAAATTCATAGTCTGTTCCTAATTCTTGAAAAACTTCTTTTGCTATTACACAATCTTTGCATGTGGGCGTACCATACATCTTTATGTTTGACATTAATTATCCTCCATATAGGTTTCAACATCTGGACACGAACATATTAGGTTTCTGTCACCCCATGTGTTGTCAATTCTACCAACTGATGGCCAGAATTTGTAATTTTTAGTATGTTTGGAAGGGTAAGCTGCTGACATTCTAGAGTAAGAATGCTTCCAATCATCTGAAGCAATTTCCACGGCAGTATGAGGTGCTCCTCTCAGTGGATTATCATTTGGATCCTTAACTGCATCTATTTCAGATTTTATAGAAATCATAGCATCACAGAATTTATCTAGTTCCATTTTAGATTCTGATTCGGTAGGTTCAATCATCAATGTATTAGGTACTGGCCAAGACATGGTAGGTGCATGATACCCATAATCCATCAATCTTTTAGCAATATCATCTACTATCAAGCCAGCCTCAGACAATAATTCTCGAGTATCTAGTATACATTCATGCGCTACAAAACCCTCTTTTCCAGTATACAAAATTTCATAGCTCTTTGATAATCGTTTAGCAACATAGTTAGCATTCAAAATTGCAATCTGTGTTGCTTCTTTCAACCCCTCTGGCCCCATCATAGCAATGTAAGCCCAAGAAATTGGAAGTATACTGGCACTACCCCAATTAGTTGCAGAGACTGGACCCACACTTCCTGTAGGACATACTGGATTTGATGGTAAAAAGTCAACTAAATGTGATGCTACACCAATAGGACCCATTCCAGGCCCTCCTCCTCCATGTGGAATACAGAATGTTTTATGCAAATTAAGATGACAAACATCTGCCCCAATTTCTCGAGGCTTACATAGACCTACCATAGCATTCATATTTGCACCATCCATGTACACTTGACCACCATGTGAATGCACAATTTCACAAACTTCCTTTATACTCTCTTCAAACACGCCATGTGTTGAAGGATATGTGACCATTATGGCTCCTAGCTCTTCTGAGTGCTGTTCAGCCTTTAATCTGAGATCTTCTAAATCTATGTTTCCTAAATTGTCACAAGCAATACCTACTACTTTCATCCCAACCATAACGGCTGTTGCAGGATTAGTTCCATGTGCCGATGTTGGAATTAGACATACATTCCTTTGGGGTGCATTTCTTGATTTATGATATCCTCGAATCGCTAACATACCTGCATATTCTCCTTGACTACCTGCATTAGGTTGTAGTGAAATTCCTTTGAAGCCGGTTATTTCAGATAACCAAGATTCTAACTCTGAAAATAGTTGCATATATCCAGAGGCCTGATCAAATGGAGCATAAGGATGGATATCAGAAAATTTAGGCCAAGTAACAGCTTCCATTTCTGCAACTGCGTTTAGCTTCATGGTACAAGAACCTAAAGGAATCATACTTGTGTTCAGAGAAAGATCTTTGGTTTCCAATTTATGAATGTATCTCAACATTTCAGTTTCAGAATGAAATTCATTAAAGATTGAATGAGTCAAATAATCAGATTCGCGGATTAATGACGATGGAATTCCAAGCGATTTAGGTTCTGACCAGTCAACTTCAAAAAATTCAAGAAGCGATTGAATATCAGATTCAGTGGTTGTCTCATCCAATGAAATTCCTATAGAATCTCCATAATCCCAGAAATTTATCTCGTTCTCAATCGCTTTAGATATAATATCTTGATCTTTTTTCTCGACTTTTAGAGTATCAAAGAAAGATTTTGAACTTATGGTATAACCACCAGATACAAGGCTTGAATACAAAACACTAGTCAAGTAATTGACCCTTTGTGCTATTTTTCTGAGTTTATTGGGGCCATGGTAAACTGCATACATAGAGGACATGATTGCCAAAAGTACTTGTGCTGTACAAATGTTACTGGTTGCTCTATCTCTACGAATATGTTGTTCCCTAGTTTGTAGGGCCAATCTCAGTGCTGTATCTCCATGTATATCTTTGGATACGCCTACAAGTCTACCTGGTAAATTTCTCTTAAACTTTTCTTTAGTGGCCATGAAAGCTGCATGAGGGCCCCCAAAACCCATAGGAACCCCAAATCTTTGTGAATTTCCTATTACTATATCTGCACCCCATTCACCAGGAGGTTTCAACAAACATAATGATAATAAATCTGTAGCAACAATGACTAAGCTTCCATTAGAATGAGCTTGAGTTACTATTTTTGAATAATCCTCTATAGAACCTGAGCTAGCAGGATATTGTAACAATATAGCAAAGGTGTCATCATTTATTGAATTCGTGCCATTTACTATTTTTAAGCCTAGAGGTTCGGCCCTAGTTTCAATAACATTTTTTGTTTGAGGATTAATATCCTCTGATAAAGCAAGCGTAGAACGCCGACCCCTTAATGCATTACAAGCCATACTCATGGCTTCAGCTGCAGCTGTAGCCTCATCTAGAAGTGATGCATTGGCAATCTCCATACCTGTAAGATCGCAAACCATTGTTTGGAAATTCAGAAGTGCTTCAAGTCTCCCTTGGGCAATTTCTGCTTGATAAGGTGTATATTGCGTATACCATCCTGGATTCTCAAGAATATTTCTCTTGATAACGCCAGGAGTTATGGTTCCGTAATAACCGTGTCCCAAATAATTCTTGAATAATTTGTTTTCTGATGCTAATGATTTTAACTTCATAATGGCTTCAGATTCAGACAAAGCTTCTGGTAAGGATAATGAATCACTGGCTCCTATCGAAGATGGAATAATCGTATCGGAAAAACTAGATAAATTATTGTATCCAAGTTCATTCAACATTGCTTCTACATCTAATGGTGCTGGGCCAATATGTCTGCGGACAAAATTGTCTGGATGAGGGTGTGATTTAGACATAAACAAATATCTAACATCATACAAACGGTGATTATTGAATGTTTCCGTGATAATTGGGGTACCGTTCCATTTATTTGCCCTTTTCTAATTAGACAAGTCCATGGTAAGGAATGCCACAAGGCTTTTCACCGTGGAAGAAGCGGACAGTTTACTGTCCAAGATTAATCCTATGCTCGTAGAGCTTTCTGATTTTTCTGTACGACAGGAAATGTTAGAAGAACAACTTGAAGAAATAATGGAAGAAGTAAGAGATGATTACAGAGCTGCTTTGAAACCAGGTTGGGAGGATTTACAAGTGGAACTTGAAAATAATATCAATCATGTTAACAACATGATTCTTGATTTGGGAGCTATTGGTATAGAAGTAGATGATCCGACATTGGGAATCGTAAATTTTCATTCTTTAAGAGGAATCGAAACTGTTTTTCTTTCATACCGACTTGGAGAAGCTTGTGTAAATCACTGGCATCAATTAGATGAGAATTATGAATGTCGGCGTATAATGGAAAGAGAATTAGATATTATTAGTCAGTAAAACTTTTTTGAATGGGCTGATTATGTGGGATAATGTTTAAGGCAAAGAAAATAACCATATTCATGCCTGATGAGGGCAAAACTAAAGTTTTTGAGAATGTAGAATTTCAATCAAGTCCTGAAGTAAACCTTATTGCTATTTTTCCAAATGAAGGAAAAGAATCAATCATGTTCTCAGGATTAAGTTTTCAAATAGAAATGAGCGAAGAGGATGCAAAAGATTCTTACGAAATGGCACAGAAGGCTCATTCTATGTCTAAAGAACAAATGAAAATGATGTTAGAAAGAGAAACTGGGCCTAGTGATAGATTTAGTTCATCATTCGGATAATGGCCAAAATCAAATTAGTCGTTTTCGATATGGATGGGACTTTACTGAGGCCTCGTTCATGCTGGGCATACATACATGAACACTTTGGTACAGATAATTCCGAAATGCTTGAGAAATACATTAAACACAAAATAAATGATCAAGAATTTGTTAAATCAGATATTAGTCTTTGGCAACAAAAATCTGATAAGAAAGTTGATGAAAAATACATCAATTCTATACTTGATGAGATTAAACCAATAGAAGGTGCTGAAAAATTAGTAACTCAACTTCATAAAAAGGGGATTGAAACTGTTTTTCTTACAGGCGGGATTCAATTTCTTGCAGATAAATGGGCTAAGAAATGGAATATGAAGAAGGCACTAGGAAATGAATTAATCGATGGAGATAATGGACATTTGATAGCAAAAATTAACGCAAGCGGGCATGCAAAAGGGCCCGTTATGGAAAAATTATTGAAGGAAATGAACTTGGAACAAGAAAATGTAGCTGCAGTTGGAGATACTGTAGTAGACGTGCCTATGTTTGAAAGAGCTGGATTATCAATTGCAGTCAATACTGATAAGGAAGAAGTATTTGGAAAAGCTGATTATCATCACAATGGAAAATTAATAGAACTGGCTAAAATTATAACAAATTGGCAGTAAGTATTATACGCATGTATACAATTGATTACAATGTGGCCCTCAGTAAGAATGTACTAATTCCAGTAGTTTTGTTATTTTCATTATTAATTATTGGTAGCGTAAATGCGGATGAGTCTGATATTGATATTTCATCTATAAGATATACAAACGATTTTGTAAATGGAGAAGCTGTCACAATAGTATCAAGTGGAAAAGATGGAGGAACTGAATACAAATACAATCTGTACGATGATGATGACGATGATTGTGATACTCAATCATGTCTACCTGAAAATTGGTACGCCACTGATTTTGATGATAGTAGTTGGAGTTCAGGTGCAGCTCCATTTGGAAACGAGGAAATTAATGGTGTTACGCCAGGTACTATCTGGGAAACTGAAAGTGGGTTAGATGACTATATTGTTATACGTCATTACTTCAACTATACCAAAGAAGAAAATATTCTTAGTGCAACATTAAACGTAGCACATAATAATTACTATATGGCCTATTTGAACGGAAATCTGATTCGAGATTGTTCTTGGTATCAAAATCATGATGGATGTTACGAAGGCGATCCTGAATATTGGAACAATAGACTTACCTATGATGGAGGATATCAATCGGGTCCAAATCCTGATTGGTTGGTAGATGGTGAAAATGTTCTTGTTATTCTTGGGATTGACATTACTTGGGGGGGAGACACTGAACAATGGTTAGACGTAGAATTATCTGTAAATGTTCAATCATGGAAGGATCCAATAATTGTTCTTGGTGATGAATTAGTTTTGCGTATTGATTACTATAATAGTGGAGATAGCAATGAAACTAACATAAATGTTACTCTAGAAATTGAACAAGCGTTATATTCTAATAAAACAATAAACATAGAAAGTAACCAAACTTACGAATGGCAAGTCTACTGGAAACCTAGTGGATTAGGAGATTTTAATATTACTGCAAAAGTTGGTGAAAAATATTTAACAAAAACCATCCACGTCGGGTATTATGCATATAGTTTAAATTTTTCAAACAAATATAAAACTACAAATATTGATGAAAGTACACACTTTGAATTCACATTGAAAAATGAAGGAGATGTTAACGATAATTTTACTTTTTATCTAAATGGAATTCCAAATGATTGGGATTATTCATTTACGCCACAAAAAGCCGACCTCTCACCAGGGGAATCGATTACCATTTTATTGAATATAACCTGTAGTGATGATGCTGCGGCGGGAGATTATACCTTAGGCCCTATAATACGTTCACAATATTATGACCAGTCTGTTAATACAATACTACAGTCTGGAGCAAGTGCAGCAACTGAATACAGATATGAGATATGGAATGCAAGCGAATTCCCAAATGAATTCTATCTAGATGATTTTGATACTACTAATTGGACAAATGGTGCAGCACCATTTGGTAATGACGAGTTAAATGGTGTTGACCCAAACACATTGTGGCAAACGGATGATTCAAATGAAACGCATATCGCTGCAAGACACTATTTCAATTACACCGGAGATTTAAATTTTAGTCAATTAAGATTAAAAGTTGCTCATGACGACTATTTCCGAGCATATCTTAATGGAGAATTAATAAGAGATTGTTTTAGTGGATGGGGATGTAGTGGAAATGGTAATTATTGGGAGGAAATTGAAACTATTAATAATTCCTGGCTAAAAAATGGAGAAAATTTGCTAGCTATAGCTGCTAGAGATTCCCTAGGTTATGGTGGAAGCGGAGGTGATGGGAGACAATGGTTGGACATGGAACTAGAAACATTGGATTTGAGATCTAGCTTATGGGATTTTGAAGAAATTTATGAAGAACTGACATTGAAAGTAAATGAGACTTATGATTTTGAAATATTAGTCCCTATATCAGAAAAACACATCGAAGATGATGAATACGTATTCGCTGTTTGGGTAATAAATAGAGGAAATGTAAAAGATACATACGACGTCACGGTTTCATTAAATGACACAGAAGCTTTTAGCATTATTAATTATAATGAAGTCTTAGAGATACCATATAGCCAAGACAGAGATGTAGAATTCAGAATAGGTCTTACTGATGCAATAAATGAATTTTCTATTGGTGAAATTACTATAACGATAAATTCAAGAAATTCTACAACTGTATTGTCTGATGAAACAGTATTACTTGCAAGATTATACATTATTCCAGATATTTTACCACCAGGTACATATGCTGAATCTGAACCATTGGTGAATAATTCGTCCTTTGAAGTTAGTTGGTTTGTTGAGGATTGGTATAGTACTGATGAAATAATGGGAAATGATACGAAATACTTCATCATAGAATACATAACAGATAGTGGAACCAATGGTGAGACTTGGACACAATGGACTATGTGGCAAAATTTCACAGCAGATCAAAGATCTGAAATATTTACTGATGCAATGGATGGTTATCGATATAGATTTAGATCTATAGGTGGCGATAATGAAGGCCTACTTGAAAACAAAGAAAACAAGTATGATACACAGACAATTGTTGATACATCTGCGCCTTACGCCACAGTTAGCCTAAGAATAGAAGGAAACATTACAAATTTAGATTACATAGAGATTGAATGGAGCGCTACACATCCAAATATAACTGGGTATAGAATCGAATATCGACTAAATGAGCAAAACTGGACAGAAATCGAAGATTACACTATGGCAAAATGGATTGGATTTAACATTCCGATAGATGGTGACTATGAATTCAGAGTTATTACATCTGATGAAGCTGGAAACGAAGGAATTTCAGACTTAACTGAGAAAATAACTGTAGATACTTCGAAACCTGCAACTAACATTGTAAAATTGGATAAACTTACAGCTGCTGAACAAATCGAAATTGATTTAGAAAATCAAGGAGATACTGTGAATGTTACCTTGTACTACTACTTTGCAAGAGAAAATGAAGAAATTATGCCAATTGTTTGGGACAAATATGGAGATTATCTAACAACTGATTTTCCTGTTTTCGTTTCAGTAGAAAACGAATTCCACTACTATTTTAGAATAACTGCATATGATCGCGCTGGAAATCAATTAGTAAATGAAAGTTATGATGATGTTATTGTTGATAGGGATGTTCCACAAAAAATAAGAAATTTAGAAATTACAGATAAAGGCCCAATAAACAACGGGACTACAGATATTGTTCTAACTTTTATGTCATCTCAATCACAAGATTTGAGCAGTTATAGGATATATCGTTCTACTTCAGAAAACGAAACTGGAAGCGAAATTGACAATATTATTACTGAAAATCTTTACATAACATATACAGACTCGGATGTAGAAATTGGATATACATATTACTATTCAGTTATGGCTGTAGATAGAATGAATTTTGAATCTGAACCTGAAACTGGGTTTATTGTTCTTGAAGTCGAGAAAGAAACAACCGTAGAGGAAGAAAATGAAGAAGGCTCTGGTAATATCGCCCTCATTGGAGCAGGAATTGTAGGACTTGTCTCTTTAGCTGGTGCAGGTTATTATTTAACAAATGCAAATCGCGTAACTGGACTAGAGGAAGAAATTACTGGAATTGCAGAAGTGGTGGAAACTCATGACAGTTCAGAAGTTAGTACAACTGAATCTAAATTTACAGAAGTGGATGGTGAATTCTTGTGTAGTGCATGTGGCTCTATGTTTGAAATGACTGATGAAAAAACTTGCCCTTCATGTGGAACAATGGATGATTAATAGGAGATAGAATAGAATGAAACATGTATTAATTGAAAAAAAAGGTGAAATTGGAACTGTAACTGTAAACCGCCCTCAACAACTAAATAGTATGAATTCGGAGACCAGAAGCGAACTGGCTGAGGCATTTACGCAATTAGGAGAAGATGATACTATCTCAGTTATTTTGCTCACTGGAGCGCCCTGTAAAGCATTCATTGCTGGTGCAGATATCAAAGAATTCTTAAAGAGAAAAATGGATAGTCAAGAAGATTTAGAAAGTGACTGGATTGTAACAAAAATAATATCAAATTTGGCTAAACCAGTTATTGCCATGATAGATGGGTTCTGTTTGGGTGGAGGGCTAGAAATTGCAATGGCTTGTGATTTAAGAATTGCAAGTAATAGATCTAAATTGGGCCAACCGGAAATAAATATTGGAATTATACCTGGGGCAGGAGGCACACAGAGATTAACCAGGCTAGTCGGAGAAGGGAGAGCTATGGAAATGATTCTAACTGGACGAATGATAGATGCTGAAGAAGCTTGTAATTATGGAATTCTAAACTTTGTCTTTGAAGCAGAAGAACTAGAAAGTAAAACAATAGAAATTGCAAATACAATAGCTGAGAAATCATCATTTGCGATTGAACGCGCAAAGAAAAGCGTAAAGGCTGTAGCTGAGATGAACTTAGAAGATGGCTTGAAATTAGAAAGAGAAATGTTTGTGGAGTGTGCAAACTCTGAGGATGGAAAAGAGGGAATTACTGCTTTCATCGAAAAAAGAAAACCTAACTTTAAGGGCAAATAGTGGGTAAATTGAAACTCGCAGAAAAAATAAAATTCATAACTTCTACTTTAGATGAGTTATATCCTGAACCAGATATACCATTAAACCATGAGAATCATTTTACTTTTCTTGTTGCAGTTATGCTAAGTGCTCAAAGTACCGATAAGAAAGTAAATGAAATAACTCCAAGATTGTTTGAAAAAGCAAATAATCCTGCTAAAATGAATGAACTAGAAGTAGATGAGATTCAACGTATTATCAGACAAATTGGCCTTGCCCCAACAAAAGCTAAAAATATAAAAAAAATGTCGCAACAACTTTTAGACAAGCACAATGGGAAGGTGCCTAACACTTTTGAAGAATTGGAAGAATTAGCTGGTGTAGGGCACAAGACTGCCTCTGTAATTATGGCACAGGCATTCAATACCCCTGCATTTCCTGTAGATACACATATTCATCGTCTTGCTTATAGATGGGGATTATCGAATGGGAAAAATGTAGTGACTACTGAAAAAGATTTGAAGCGCATTTTTGATAAAAAATTATGGAATAAACTACATTTGCAAATAATCTTTTACGGAAGAGAATGGTGTCAAGCGAGAAAAAATAAATGTGAGTGCAAAATTTGTTCTAATGTCTAAAAAGGAAGCATAACTATATGGACCCTTCACAAAATGCATAACGATGACTGATTGGGATAAACGATTCCTACAATTAGCAAAACATATTTCCGAATGGAGTAAGGATCCATCTACGCAGGTTGGATGTGTTGTTGTTGGGCCTGATAGAGAACTAAGAAGCACGGGTTTCAATGGACTACCAAGAGGAATTGAAGATAATGAACAACGATTGAATAATAGAGAAATCAAGTACCCTTTAATTTGTCATGCTGAAGAAAATGCAATCATGCATGCTGCAAGAATTGGAATGTCCCTAAAGGATTGTACTGCGTATGTCACATGGCCGCCTTGTACTAGATGTGCTAGATCACTAATCCAGGCAGGAATTTCTACCATTGTTTACCCTAAAGACATAGAAATACCTGACAGATGGATGGAAGATTTTAACCTGTCATTAAACATGCTAAAAGAAGCAAATATCAGTTTAAAAACTGGATAATTATTCTTCGTTTTCGCCTTCTTTGCTTAGAAGTTCTTTAATGTTTTTCAAATGTTCAACGCCAGTATCGGCTTGAATATTTTCAGTTATGAGATCACGAACTTTACCTGGTGAGGGAACTCCAAACAAGCAGTCATTAGGATTATGACGGATTTTCTTTGATGAACTGCGTGAACCTCCTGCAAGTCCAACACTCCCTAGCCCTTTAACATCTGAACCTGCGCCTGCTACTACCATTGATTCATCGGTCCCTGTTCCCAATCCTGATCCTGTTAACGGTAAAACAGTGCCATATCCAAATATACTTCCAATAATTCCTTGTTCTAACTTTATATCTTCAATATGATTATATCTTACTTGTCTTTCACTACGATTCATCAGAAAACTGCTCTTTAGAACTATCCGATTATCTGTTAAAAAATAAGTAAAAGAACGGCGATAAAAATCAACCGAGAAGATTCCTAGCAACGATACTGCAATTGTTATCCCTGGAATAAAGATTCTGCCGAAATCCATAGTATCTCCCAAAAAATCTAGATTTTTCCACTGATGATATGATAATACAAGAATTCCTGTGATTGCTACTCCAGAATATAATCGAAATATACTTTGGCCTCCTGAGTCCATAAAGAAATAGCGTGCTGCAAACCCCACAACAAATAATGCTAGTGACCAGCACAAAGCGCCAACTGTTACTTCGTTGACGAAAGGAATATTGATTAAGAAATCATAAAACGGGAAAGTGGTAAATGATTCCCTAGCAAAAAAATCATAAATCCAATAACCCCATAACAAAAGTAAAAAGAAAACAAAATAAAGATTGAAGAAAGAAAACATGTGTGGGCTAAGTTTCATCTTTAATTCTTCGCCACCGAGAAGAGTTATATCAGACATAGTTTGTTAACGGGTGGGTGTTTTAAACGTTTGACGCGACTTTAACATTTATTTATATGTTTTTAATAAAGAAATCAAGACATGACGATTAAGAGAAGAGTAGTTAGGAAAAAGAAAAAAAATGAAGCAAGTGAAGCATTAGCGAAAGTTTCTGGAGTTGAGGAGCTAGAAATGGCTGCAAATATTCTAAAAGAATTGGCACAAAGAAAGCAAAGGAAAGGAAAAATAGAAAAATTGGAGAAGAAAAAGAGCGAAAAAACAAAAAAAAAGGACCATTCTAAAAGTAATGAAAAATTAAAAAGATTAAAAGAATTAGAAACGCTTCAGAAAGCAGGAATATTGACCATAGAAGAATTTGAGAAACTCAAACTGGATCTTCTGAATTAGATTCTTTTTCAGATAGAGCAACGGAATAAACTCCTACTAACACTATCAAACCACCTACTAGAACTCCTAGGCTGGGAACTTCATTGAAAATATACCAAGCTAACAACCCTGAACCGACGGGTTCTGCAAGTAAAGTTATAGAAATAACATATGCTGGAAGAAAAGCTAAAGCCCAATTTTGCATTGTATGGCCTAATAAAGTAGGAACTAAAGCCATTAGAAAGAACAATTGTAATTCAGAATTAGGCATCGATCTGTATTCTAATCCTTGAATTATTACGACAAACCACATAGTTATTGCACTCGAAAGATAAACAACAAAAGCATAAGTTGGTAAACTTATATTTTTACGATGCTTACGCCCCCCTAGATAATACAATCCTGCTAGTATACCTGATATAAATGCTAAGAAATTTCCTTTGAAATTGCCAGGATCAACTACTAAATCACCCCAAAAAAGAATTATTATACCTGCTAAAGCAATAACAGTTCCAATTATGCCTCGGCTATTCAATTTTTCTCCAAACACCACCCAGCCAATAATAGATACGTAAACAATATGGCAAGTTCCTAAAAGTACTGATGCAGCAACAGATGTGGCTTTTACAGATGATATCCAAAATCCAAAATGTGCGCCTAATAGAATTCCAATAATCACTAATTCAAAAAAATCCCTAGATGATAGATTAAGAAGTTCTTGGAATTTATCTTTTAGTAAAAATGGTAAAAAAAGAAAGGTTGCAAATGTTTGTCTGTATGATCCAATAACTAAAGGCTCACTACTACTCCAACGTATTAGAATGGCAGATGTTGAAATAGCAAAAATACCAATAACTAAAGCAAAATATGCCATTCTTCTGTTATCATTTTCGCTATTCATGTTTAGAAATTAAACTCACTGGAGTAGATAAATGTCTTCTGGAAGAAGCTGGTGGTTCATACCAACCCAACTTCAAATCTGAAACTACTTCTATCATTTCAGGTCTTTCATATTTTTCTCCACAGTCTTTACATCGATAATATGAATTTTTACCTGAAGAATGGGTTCTTTTCCCACACTTACATAAGGGGTTACTAGGTTTCCTATAACGTGGTGCTAAAGATTCTATTTTAATTTTTTCCAGGTTAATAGTTTCCTTTTTAAAACTGCCACAAATAATTACTGAATCGCCAACTTCTAATTTGTCTATAATGTGTCTAAAACTTTTAGTTGGTTCAAAGGCTGCACATTCTATACTTTCATTACTACTATTTTTCACAGAAAAAAAACGATGGCCTCCCTCTATGACAACAGGCTTTGAAGATACAGAGGCTTCCATCCAAACAGAATCTCCATCAATAAATTCTGAGATTTCTTTAGAACATAAATGGTCGTCTGTAGCTTGATTTGTCTTGTACAGAAGCCAACGAATTGGTTTTTCAGGGCCTAAATAATTGAAATTATGAATTAATGTAGAATCATCTGTGCCTCTAAAACCCCACAAAACAGGACAGGGTGAATTTGGGACCATTGCAATTTTTCCATCTAAATCAATACAGGAGAATACTCCTTCTTTATCTGAAACTTCTTTAACTGATTCAGAAGATATCTCTCTAAAGGTGCCCCATTTTTTCTCTTCTCTGTAACCAATTAATTCCCATGTGTGAGAGATTGCTCCATTGTTTGTATTTCCAGACCAAGCCAGAGAACATGCGGCACCGTAAACTCCTCTAGAACCCCTAAAGCCAAGGACAGTAGCACCTTCTATAGCATCCTCCAAAATTTCTTTAGATACAATACCAGTTACTCCTTGCCAATAGAGGCCTTCTGGAAGAAACAAATCCGATATAACAATTCCAGGTTGTGAATCTGGGTGAGAATGTTTTGTTATTATATTTTTTAGCCTACTAAGTATTGAATCTGTGTCGTAATTCATTTCAATTCCCTTTTCGAAATTGAAGATTTCTACTCCTTGGAATTCTCCAATTTTTTTCTTAGGACCAATACCTTTTCCAAAAGTAAATGAAACTGCACCATTGCCTCTTGTTTTCCAAGGAACATTCGGATTCAAACGCACCAACCTTGGATGGCCAATAAGATCGAATTCAGATAATTCCTTGATAACTTCCGTTGCTACCCAAGTAGTACAACCTCCATGTATGGAATCTGTATCATCAATCCCGATATGCAACATTATTCGAAAACAAAAACTCCTTTTTCCCAATTTGGAATCTGCTTAGCTTCAGTTAAATATGCTAATTTTATGTCTAAATTTACTGCTGTACCTGCCGGAATGTAGGGACATTCTCCAGTAAGACTATAAATCAAAATATCTGTCTGTCCTCTTTGATGGAGAATCTGTAAAAGTTTAACAATATCTATTGAAAAATCAGGATGAGTTGCTTCTACAACTTGTGACCAATCAATTCCTATGGTAATATCTTCTGCATATGCTAATGCGGCATCTAATTCTTCAAAGCCTTGTAATTTTCTTAAAGGAAGAACTACTTTACCTCTATCTGACATAATTAAATCAATAATATCTTCACCCCAAATTAATCCAAAATCAACATATGTCTTGTCTGGATTTAGAGGCAGAGGAAAGGGGTCAGGACGATTGCGAATTACTCCTCCCATATCCATAACTAAGATTGGATTCTCTGTTTCCGGTACAGACACATCTGTTGTGGACTGCATAAAATTTAGACTATTAGATTCCCAAAATGGCTTTACCCTTTTGCCAAAATTGTAAGCAATAGCTGTCCAAGTCATAAA
>JAKURQ010000021.1 GCA_022449785.1 Candidatus Poseidoniia archaeon | reverse complement strand
CCCTTGTTCTGCAGAAATACCTTTGGAAATTATAGTACTCTTAGTGTTTTTACCCAAATGTATCATTTTTGTCCCGGTATCTGCCTGTTGTTTCAGTGCTGAAAGTGCTACAGAATAAAATTCGCCCTTTGAATTATCACCTTGTAATATACACGAGGGATACTTCCATGTTATTGATGACCCCGTTTCTACTTGAGTCCATGTGATTTTGGATGAATTTCCTCTACATGCACCTCTTTTTGTGACAAAATTATAGATTCCACCTTTACCTTCTTTATCTCCAGGATACCAATTTTGCACAGTTGAATATTTTATTTCAGCATCATCTAGAGTCACTAATTCGACAACCGCTGCATGCAATTGATTTTCATCACGTTTTGGAGCCGTACAACCTTCTAGATAGGAAACATATGCACCTTTATCTGCGATGATTAATGTTCTCTCAAATTGACCTGTATTCTGTTCATTTATTCTAAAATAGGTTGATAATTCCATTGGACATTTTGTTCCAGGAGGGATGTAACAAAAGGACCCATCAGTAAAGACTGCTGAATTCAAAGCAGCATAAAAATTATCAGATTGTGGTACTACAGAACCCAAGTATTTCTTGACTAATTCAGGATGTTCCTTGACAGCCTCAGATATTGGGCAGAAGATTACTCCTTTCTCAGCCAATCGCTCTCTAAATGTCGTGGCAACTGACATAGAATCAAATACTGCATCTACAGCAACACCGGCAAGAATTTCTTGCTCTTCAAGAGGAATTCCTAGTTTATTGTAAGTTTCAATTAATTCAGGATCAACTTCATCTAAACTTTTTGGCCCATCAGCCATATTCTTTGGAGCTGAATAGTAACTAATAGCTTGATAATCAATAGCAGGATAGTCTACATTTGCCCAATGCGGTTCTTCCATTTTCTTCCAAATTTTATAGGCTTTCAATCTCCATTCTGTAAGCCACTCAGGCTCATCTTTTTTCTTTGAAATAAATTTGATTACATCTTCATTGAGGCCAGGCGGTAAAGTATCAGATTCAATATCTGTCACAAATCCATATTTGTATTCTTGCTCAGCGTATTCTTTTAACATTTCAGTTTCAGATTCTTGTTTCAAACTTTAGCCCCCATGTTCATATTTAATTGTACAAAACCATCATCTTTCTTCGTTTTAATCATACTACTTAATTTGATATTTTCAAGAGAATTCTTCACAATGTCATTAATTTTCTGCCAAGGTTCTTCAGCACTACAATTCGACTCATAAGAGCAACAATCATCTTCTTTTGTGCAATCAGTCAGAGCAATAGGTCCCTCAAAGGCTTCAATTATTGATGCAACAGAGATAGTTGCTGGTGATTGTGCAAGTGAATATCCTCCTTGACTCCCCCTTTGGGAATTCAACAAGCCTTCATTTGATAATGTTTTCAATAATCTTGTGACTGTTGGTAGAGGAATCTTACTTAACGTTGATATTTCTTTTGCAGTATGACTTTTGTCATTTTCCATAGCTGCAATTCGAGTCATGACTACTATTCCGTAATCGGTGAGTTTGTTGATTCTCATTATGGCGTACGTCCCAGACTAATTGGACCAAATTAGTGCTATTTAAAACTCACCTTGAAAATAGGCTCAACATTAAATTTATATTGATGTATATTGGGTTGAGGTTGACTACTCATGGAATCTAGTTCCTCTGCACTTGAAGAACTCACTTTAGAGTCTGTAAAAGCCGAGATTTATTCTCGGAATAATCCTACTCTAACTCCGGTTGATATTGAACTTCACGCCGAAGTTGTTTTTCGTATTTTAGAATTGAAAAAGAAACATAATGCTGTAATTTTAGGTCACAATTACATGGAACCTTTAGTCTTTGGTCTTTCAGAACAAGGTGAGCAGGGTGATTCACTTGCCTTGAGTATGAGTGCAGCCCAAGCCGAATCAGATTTTATTATATTCAATGGAGTTAGATTTATGGCTGAAACAGCCAAAGTTTTGAACCCAAGCAAACGTGTTTTGATAGCTGACAAATCTGCAGGTTGTTCTTTAGCAGATGATTTCGGCGCTGAAGATGTAAGAATTCTCAAAGAGAAATATCCTGGCGTTCCAGTTATGATCTATATCAATAGTTATGCGGATGCTAAAGCAGAGTGTGATGTATGCTGTACTTCGGCAAATGCTGAACAAATTGCGATGGATATGCCCGGAGATGAGTTAATTTTTGTCCCTGATTTGTTCTTTGCTCAAAATTTAGAGAGGGTTTTGGATGGGAAAAAGAAAATATTGTACCCAGGCAAACAGAATAATGCCAAGGGTGCTGTATGTGAAGTTCATGAGAAATTCTCTAAGGAAGATATAATTGCGATTAGAGAATCTTTTGGCATTTCTGAAGAAAATCCAAATGCCATGATGTATGTCCATTGGGAATGTAAGCCAGAAGTTCTTCAGGAAGCAGATTATTATGGAAGTACTACTCAAATTCGAAATGATATTGCACGTAGAGTAGAAGGCGGTAACTTGGAAAAAGCCTTCATTGCTTCAGAGTGTGAGTTAACCTCAAATTTGATGGAAGAATTCCCTTCAGTGGAATTCGCTACAGCATGCTCAGTTCGCTGTAATCATATGGCTAAAATTTCCTTGAACAAAATAAAACCAATTCTAGAGGCAATAGATTCTGGAGCAGATTTATCTCAATGGGAAGTAGTACTTTCAGATAGTACAATTAAGAAAGCCTCAAAACCAATAGAAAAGATGCTTTCGCTTAGTTCCTAAATCTTCTTGCTACGAACGCTAAAGCAGGAACAGCTAGAATCATTTCAAAACCAGGTAAACCTAAAATTCCGCCGTCATCTCCAAGAAGTTGTTTAGATTTCATTAAATTAACCATAACAATAGCCTGCTTTCCAGTTCCATTTGTAGAATTACCAGACGAAGGCATGTGATCAAATGAGGTGTAGTCCATCATTAGTGTAATTCCAGTTCCTGTAACACCAGACCATTCAATAATCATAGAAGTAACATCCACAGTTCCATTTGTCATTTTAATGGAATATTCAGAGCCCTCACCAGTATCTGCATTCTTGTTGTCTGCCATATATCCATCATCACCCATTAACATGATGAATCCAGCTCTAAGATTAGTATCCCAATTTGTAGGCCAAGCTTCAGCCAATTCTAAAGTAACATCACTACCTTTCCATGCAGCTCCAAAAAATATTAGGTGTTTGCCCTTAACGTTCATTCCTGTGTCATAGGTTACATTATCATGATAAATATCTACATCTTCCCAACCTTCATACCATAATTCAAGAGCAAAAGTGTCACCTGCAACTAATTCAATAGATGTACCTACATTGTACGTTTCTTTAACTAAATCATCACCATTGCTTGAACATGCTTCTGTATTTTCACTTATTTCTTGGTCATTATGATGAATGTAGAAAGTCCATTCACAATCAGCCTCATAATCAGGGTCTTTTCCTTCCCACCAGATATCTGTAGTTTCAATAGTTATAGACATGTCAAATTCTACTGGGTCACTTGTCCACGTTCCTACTTGAGTAGCTTCTCTGTTATTTCTGAAAAGAGGATATTGATCATACTGAGCCCTTCCCGTACTGTGTGCTTCAGGATCCTCAGGCATCTTGTTTTGAGGTGTTAATGATTCCTTGTCCTCTTTTAGATTAAATTTAACTTGAAGTTCAGGATTCTCGTATTGAACCTCTTCGGCGTTTGCACTCATTGAGGCTAAAAGTAGGGCTGAAATTACGAACGCTACGCCAAGTGAAAATCTTCTCATGGGCTACATGTATTGAGTTCGTTTTATTAAACTTCTCTTTTACAATATGCTAAACCAAAAAGTGCAAAAACAACTAAAATAAAATTAAATCCAGGAACAGGCAAACCTCCTTCATCATCTCCAGAACCTGAACCCTTCCCTAATATTTGGGATGTGCTAATTTCAATAGGCGGTGCACTATCACAACTTCTTTTATTCAATGAGAAACTAATAACAGATTTATCAAGTTCCGCATATTCATCATCGATATACCAAGTAATCTTTGTAGAGGTTACAGTTGTTCCGTTTAAATCATAATCAGTTCCTTCTTCAACAATAGGATATCCTGCCTTTTGAAGTGAACTATTTGTCCCAACCCCTCCAACGATTAATCTAACAAGATTGCCATTGACTGCTTCTTCAACATCAGTATTCCAGGCTTGGACAAAGTCAAAACTTACAGCTTGTCCATTGATATTGGATTGCCCAAATTTGATTGCATCAGAACCAAAAGCAACACCACTGTTAAAACTCATATTATCGTAGTATATTTCGACATCTGAAAAAGCCCAATATTCTATTTCAAGCTCAAAAACAGCTCCTTTTTCAGCAGATGTTAAATTAAAATCGTTTGTTTCACCATTCCATTCACAGGGTTCATTTTCAGCACATTCATGTTGTTGATCTCTATTTTCATCAGAAAATTGTGCCATACTTGCCCCATCAATTCTAAATTTGAAACGATATTGTACAGAAGCATCATATGAATCATCTTGTCCTTCATCAGTTTCTCTCCACCACAAATTGAATTTGATAGGCCCTCCAAGTCCAATTTCAAAATCAACACCATTCACTGCAGTCCAAGTTCCAACATCTTTCCATTCTCTTCCTCTGGTTAAGTCTCCAGGGGTAGAAGATTGCCAAGAGCGAGGTGGTTTTTCTTTTATTGCAGCCCTAGTGTTATCGCCCCATGTTTCAGGTGACAAATCACTAGCTTCTTTCATATTAAGATGTATAGGTTGCATACCGCCAGTTAATCCCGATTCAGCTCCTGTAGTAGGTACTAAAAATAGAGCCATAGAAAGCATCATCACTGCACAAATCAGACTTATTCCCTTTTGGTACACAAATTAGTACCATTCTTGTCCACTTAATAATTTTCGGTCAAAAAGATTAAGAGCACAATCTTTACCCAACTATGACTGAATTCTCAGTAACTAGTGAAAGAATAGACAAATATTTGGGTCTAACAGCAAAAGCTTTGGAAAAAGTATCTATTATTGATAAGCCCGGAAGTGATAATCATGCTAAAGCTGAAGATATACTGGGAATGGTTAATGCATATTACTCCGATGCACAATATTTTCTATCTGAAGGTCGTGGTGATGATGCTTTTGCAGCTATCAATTATGCACATGGATGGATAGATTGTGGAGTAAGATTAGGATATCTTGATGGAAAAGGAGATTGGAAATTATTTACACTAAGTAGTTAATTTGCCCCAATACGAATAGAACCATCTTTGTAGTGAATATGAATATTATTTCTCATATACTCAGCAAGATTTGAAAGCGATTCATAAACATCATCTTCTTTCATTTTCAATGCTTTAGCAGCTTTCTTAGTAGACCATGCTTTCTCGACAAAATCATTTGCTTTGAGATATTCATAGACTTTTTTGTCTGCGTCAGTCAGATCACTAAGTGCCATCAATCCACATTATATGATTAGGGTGTTTAAGCTTAACTATTTTCTAAATATCTTATGACGTGACTTTCGTTTTCAGTAAGAGGATACATTTGTTCTCCTAATGTATCTTTCCATAATCTGAAGAATGAACCCTTCAAGTAATCATTTGTAAATCTAGGATGGATGTATGAACCTCTACAAACTGCAGGTGTATTTCCTAATGTTTTAGCAACTTCTTTTACCATCTTAGTAATATTCTTCTTTCTTTGCTTCTTGTCATCCTTCTTTCTGAATTCAGTAATTTTCTTAGCAGCTAATTTTGTACCGCCCCAAGTTCTAAAGTCTTTAGCAGTAAATTTTTCTCCAGATATATCCTGAATGTATTCGTTTACATGATAAGCCTTCACATCTTGTGAATTTCCATCTTCGTCAAAGAATAAAAATAAATCATCTCCCTTTCCTTTTTTTGCATCTTTGCACATCATCACTAAAGCAGGTAAATCAGGTATTTCCTCATCATTAATTTCTATTTCATGTTTTTTGTTACTTTTTCCGACAAATGTAAATTTCCCTCCAACTTGAGAGTCATACCACTTATCATGTTCATCAGTAATTTCAGTAGGTTCAAAATCTAGGTGTTCATCCTGCATTGTTGATAAACCATAGGTAGCTTTTTCTTTGTCATCTCTAGATGTTTCATTTCCAATTCGTATGAATGTAGTATCTAATAATCTAACAATAAGTGCCATCACTCTTTCATATGGCAGATCATGCTGTTTTTTGTTCCCTTCATAAGCTAAATCTTCAAAATATTTTTCTCTTATCTTAGGTAGTGTTCTGCCGAAAGTTGACATTTTATCAAACTTCGCTTCACTCCTTAGTTGCGTCCAAATCGGATGATAAATATACTGAGTTCGTTTTTTTGCATCAATTCCTGTAGCTTGTAAATGCCCATTCTTTTCTTTGCAAATCCATACTTCAGTCCATGCAGGCGGTATTCTCATTTCATCGATTCTTTTGAGATCCCTTTTTCCCTTAACAGCCTTTCCTTTTGAATCAACAAATATTTGCTCTTCCCCTTTTATTTGACGAGTAAATCCGTCTTCTGTGTTACTGGAATAATAAAGTCCAGCCTGTTCAGCATCAGCGATTGCATTTATTTTTTTCTCATTAGCCATTATACTAAATTTTCTTGATTTAATCCTTCTAATTCAGGAATAACAAAAACACCATCTTTTCTGATAAGTACATCATCAAACCAAATTTCCCCACCACCATAATCAGGGCGTTGAATTAGAACCATATCCCAGTGTATATCTGATCGATTTCCATTATCAGCTATGTCATATGCATTTCCTGGAGTGAAATGGAAGCTGCCTGCAATCTTTTCATCAAATAAAATATCTCTCATTGGTTCAGTAATATATGGATTGAAAGCAATGGCAAATTCTCCAATAAATCGGCCACCTTCATCAGTATCCAGTATAGAATTTAGTTTTTCGTCATCGCTTCCAGTTGCCTTAACAACCTTACCCTTTTCAAATTCTAATCTTATATCATTGAAAACAGTTCCATGGTACAATGTCTCGGCATTAAATTGGATGTGCCCTTCAACAGAATCTTTTACAGGAGCTGTAAAGCATTCCCCATCAGGAATATTTCTTTCACCAGCACACCTTATAGCAGGAATATCTTTGATTGAGAACCTTAAATCAGTACCTGGACCTTTAATGTGTACTTTATCCGTTTCAGTCATTAATTTTTCTAACGGTTTCATTGCTTCATCCATTTTTCGATAGTCTAAACAGCACACATCAAAGTAGAATTTTTCAAATGCCTCTGTAGACATATTTGCTTGCTGGGCCATAGAAGGAGTAGGCCATCTGAGTACAACCCATTTAGTATTCGCAACTCTTTCTTGAAAATGAACTTTTTGCAACAATTGTGATTGATATACTGCCATCTTTTCAGAATCAACATCAGACATTTCTGAAATATTTAGACTTCCTCTTAATCCAATATAAGCATCCATTTTTTCCATTCTGAATTTTTCAACATCTCCAATTAGCCCCATATGTTCATCCGTTGTTTCTGATATTAATTCTTTAAGAATTAGATTATTTTTCCATGTGACAAATGGTTCTCCTCCAGCCTTTCTTGCAGCTCTTATAGTTGCAATTACCATTTCTTGAGGTATATCAAATGCCTCAATCAAGACTTTTTCGCCTTTTTCTAAAGAGCACGAATGGTTGATAAGCAGGTCGGCTAATTTTTCCAATTGTGGATTAATCATATTTCAACATTGAAATGCAGTCTAAAGAGATTTCCTTAATTTAGTTTCCTAGAATTTGAGATTTCTCCAACCAAATTTTGCCCCATCATATCTCTTACATTATCTTGGTGATGTTTTGATAACCACATCATCTTGACGAGGGCAGTTTCAGGTAACATATCGTATGTTTCTATGACTCCACGCTCTAGTAATTTTCTTCCGTTTCTGTATACATTCAAATTTGTTGATCCAGAAAGACATTGACTAGACATTGCCACAGGTATATCCTTAGAGGTTTTCTCGATAGCTCCTAATAAATCAGAATTAATATGGCCTAAACCAGTTCCAGCAATCACAACCCCATTTTTCCTTGAAACAATATTTTCCCAATCCTCTATTTTCAATCCAGGATGTGACCATACCATCCCTATGTTTTCATCAAAACCAGCTTGTATTGCTGTATTTTCTACAGTTGAACGATATTTATCTTTCCATTCAATTTTATCTTTTACAATACCAAGAGGACCTTCATTAGGAGTTCTAAATGCATCTCTCTTAGAGCTGTGAGCTTTTCTAGCTCGATTCCCTCTCCATATTGCGACATTCTCATCATTTGTTGTTTCATGCATTGCTATACTTATTTCTCCCAAATCACTCATGGCTACCTTAGCAGCTCCAACTAAATTCAGATGTGCATCACTAGAAGGCCTATCTGGACTTCTCTGAGCTCCTGTAAATACAACTGGATTTGAGATTTCAGGAAGTTGGAAAGAGAGTGCTGCAGCCGAATATGACATTGTGTCAGTGCCGTGGCCTATTACAATTCCATGATTGTTTTTGTCATGCATTTCTTTAACTTTTTTGGCCATTCCTTCCCAATGTTCAGGCTTCATATCTTCAGAAGCCAAAGAGAAAAGAGGTTCAGCAGAAACATTGGCAACCTCATCTAACGCTTTAACTGAATTAACTAATTGTTCAGCAGTTATAGCCGGGCTTACAGCTCCAGTTTTATAATCAACAAAAGAAGCAATAGTCCCTCCAGTCCCTAGTATTGAAATATTAGGTAGTTCTTTATTTTCTTTCTTCGAATGAGTTACAGTGTCTTTCTTTTCAGCCTTTGAAATTAAAGTCATTTTAGCATTCTCGGTAGAAATACCAATATTGTAACCATTGTCAAGTTTTATGATAATTATATTGTCTTCTGAAAAGTTATGTTTTGGTAATATGAGCCCTTCGTAAGTCAAGTCTCCAGTTTCTATTCTAACTCTATCATGGACTTCAGCTCCATTGTCAGTAATGAACTTTTTTGCAGACATAGGTATAATCCTTCAGTCAAGCGAGGTTTATTACTATACATCCCATACGGGTCAGTGTGGGTTTATTAGATAAATTCAAGAATTTGAAGGAAGCAGCCCAAGAATGGACTGAAGGTTCAGGTCCAGCTTCATTGGATAAAAAGATTGAAAGAAATCTTGTAGACATGGAGAGTGGTTCAGAACTTTCTCGCACAGCTGCAGTCAAAGCTTTAGTTATTCAAGCTCAAACAGATAAGAAATGGTTAGATCCTATCATTAATTCATTTGTTAGAGTTTTATCAAAACAACCAGGAACCACTCAGGAGGCTATAATTGATGGATTAATGGAGTTGCGAAAGAAGGCTCCTTCCCGCGATTCAGATATTTTTGGTGCAATTCAAGAGACTTTCGACAGCCCTTCTCCAGCAGTAAGAAGTAAAGTAGTTGATATTTGGACGCGTTTCTCCCTTAAATCAGACGCTAAGAAAAGTGATACAATTGCAGATTTATTTGAAATATTGACTGATGAAGATAAGGATGTTAGATACCAAACCCAAGATTCACTAATCAAGATATTGAATACAGTCCCAAAAGCAGCATTACCTGAGCTCAAGAAAGCTTTGAAAGATGATGATTGGCGTGTAGTTTACCATTCAATAGTTATCTTGACAGAATTTGCAAGAAAATATCCTGCACCTTCTGTAGCTTTAGCTCCAGAGGTGATTTCAGCTTTTAATTCAGGAGAACGCTTGAAAGAAAGGGCAGCTGATTGTATAGGAATGTTAGGCCTTGCAAATCCTGATGCAATGAAACCCGCAGTTCCTGGTTTAATCAAAGGATTAGAGAGCAAGTCATCTGAATTAAGAAAAGCAAGCGCAACTGCACTTGGAAGGATAGGAAGCAAGAATGCAATGATAGTTTATCACGCAGTTCCTAGATTAGCTAAAGCTCTAAAAAATGATGATTGGTATATTCATACTGAAGTTGTCAAAGCTTTAGGATATATTGGTTCTAACAAACCAGCTTTGGTTAAACCACATTTAGCTTTAATAGAAAACAGAACAAAAACAGGTGCAGATAGAAAAATTTGCGATGCTGCTAAGTGGGCTCTCAAGAAGGCCGGAGGATAAATGCCAGGACAAGGTCGACAAGGCCGTAGCGATGCATTTCAAAGGAAGGCTCGCAGAGAAGGCTATCGTGCAAGGTCAGCGTATAAATTAATGGATATTCAAAAGCGAAGTAAAATTTTCAAAGATGGCTCAATAGTCTTGGACTTGGGTGCAGCACCAGGCGGCTGGTCTCAAGTTGCTCTTGAATATATTGGCGAAGAAGGAAAATTAGTGGGGGTTGACTTACAACACATTTTACCACTTAATGGTGCACAATTTATTCAGGGTGATCTTAGGGAAAAAGAAATCAGAGAAGAATTAGAAAGACTTGCACCCAAAGCGGATGCAGTTATATCAGATATGAGTCCCAATCTATCAGGCAATTATTCAGTTGATCAGGCCCGTTCAGTTGAATTATCATCTCTAGCATTAGAAATTGCAGCAGAAAGAAGAGCTAAGTTCTTTGTTTGCAAAGTTTTTGAAGGTTCAGATTTTCAAGAATTTCGCCAATCAGTTATTGATGAGTTTGGTTCGGTACGTACACTTTCTCCTGAGGCATCTCGTAAACAATCAAGTGAGGTTTATTTAATTGCTAAAAGGAAAAAACGTAGATGAAACTAGGAGTCTTATTTTCTGGCGGTAAAGATTCGTATCTTGCACTACAGTATGCATCACAAGAACACGAGATTTCTTGTCTTTTAACTCTCGAATCAGAAAAAGAAGATAGTTGGATGTTTCACACCCCTGCTATTGAATGGACAAAGCTCCAAGCAGAAGCTATGAATATCAATTACTTAAATTTAAAAACATCAGGTGTCAAAGAAACGGAATTAAACGATTTAGAAACAATCATTAAATCAGCAATATCACAATATTCAGTAGAAGGCATTGTTACAGGAGCTTTAGCATCTGTTTATCAAACCACACGAATTCAAAAAATTTGTAATAAATTGGACTTGTGGTGTTTTAATCCACTATGGCAATTGCCACAAGAAGTTCTTCTCAAAGAACTATTATCTAATAAAATTGAATCAATTATTACAGGAGTTGCTGCAGAACCCTTTGATGATTCGTGGTTAGGTCGACAAATTGATGCAGACTGCATCAATGATTTAGTAGCACTTAAGGCAAGTCACAGAATTAATCCTGCAGGTGAAGGAGGAGAAATTGAATCTTTTGTGACTAATGCTCCATTGTTCACAAAAAAAATACTTCTTTCTAAATCAAAGAAGCATTATTCAAATTTTTCAGGTAATTTAGAAATTTTGGAGGCTTCATTAAAATGAAATTATTGTTAATTTCAACTTGCCAGGAGAAGCTTAGTGAGAGAGAATTTGTTCACCCTATTTCCAAAATCTTGGATTCAGAACAGCATCAGATTTTACATTATACCGAATGTACACATGACATAATCCACACATTTGACAAAATAATAATTTGTGGAACTTCTCTGAAAGATAATGAATATGCAGAAAATATAGATATTTTTAAGAAACTTTTTGATAATTTTCAGGGCTCCTTACTAGGCATATGTTCTGGTATGCATATTGTTGGTTCTATTTTTGGTGGTAAACTAATTCAAAATTTAGAAATTGGTATGACTCTATCTGAAACATTAGAAGAAAATGAACTCTGTAATGGCCAATTGGAGGTATACAATATACACACAAAATCCATTGATGAACTACCAAAGTTCATTATTATAGCTAAAAATGGCAATAGTACCCAAATTATCAAACACAAAACCAAGAATATATTTGGAGTTTCTTTCCATCCAGAAGTTCGGAATGAGGAAATAATTTTTAATTTTTTAAAGATTTAAAGGTCTTTTGCACCGTTTACGGCTTTACTTGCACTTAATTTTGTGAATCCAACAACACTTGCTACATCATCAATGCTTGCGGCTTTAAGATCCTCAACAGTATGGAATCCAGCATCGTATAAATTTTCAGCTTTCATCGCACCTAATCCTTTGATTTTAGATATTGCAGCGACAAATTCATCTTTTCCGCCTCCAGGACCACTTGCTTCTTTGACTTCAGGGAATTTTCCAGCCTGTATATTTCTCCATTCTTTTATTACTTCAGCAATTGATTCTAAACTGCTAACATTTGAATTAAACCAAGAATCTCTAGCATGTAATGAGCGTCGAGCCAAATCCAATTCATCTTCCATTTCTTGAGTTATTGACAGGAGCCTATCATATTTCTCAGTTTGATCATTCATAGTTGTATCCATGGCTTGAATCCTTGGTTCGTATTCAGCCTCAACTTTGATTTGCCGTTGTCTTTCTACTTCTAATTCAGTAATTCTTGTATCTCTTTCAGTTAATAATTCTTGAAGGGATGTAATCATCGTTTCCTTGGTCTCAATATCAGCTTCTAGAAAGTTTATACGATCTAAGGCCGCATTCAAATCTTTTTCTTGTTGCTCATAAGCGTCCCAGAGCTTCTCCAATCTTTGCTGTTCTAAACTCAGGCTACTCTCAATTTGAGCAAATTTCTCATCAGTTTCGGGATTCATATCCGTTCCTCCTGTAGCATTAACCGTGCTACCTGTTATATAATATCCTCTGTCGATTGTATCCTGTGGAACCAAAAGTAGGTAGTGGGCATTTGAAAACGAGCGATATAGAGGAGCTCAAGTCACTAATCAGTCCCAATTTCGCCTTGGTTAATCCTAAACTGGTTTGCGGGGAGGCTCATCTAAAGCAGGTAGCCTATCTTGCAGATAAAGCACACAGGGATCAATATAATCTTGCTAATGATAGATCAACAGAAGTATTGCTTTATTTGACAGCACAAAGGCAAATATCTAAAGCTATTGAAATAGGAGGTATATCTGAAAAGCAGAAAGAGATAGCCTGGGTTTCTTTTGATCAATTACCAGATAAACTTTCAACGATTGTATCTTTAGATGACTCTATTATCTCACACGAAAATTTTGATTATTCTATCTTAAATCTAGACGACCAGATATATTCTGAATTAACTAATGAAGATAAACAAAAAATAGTAATGACGCGAACAGCAACATTACCAGTTCAGCCACGTTAAAATCATCTAACTAAGTTTTTTATGCAGATTACATAATACATACACATGTCTAATACTAAATTAGTAGAGAAACTCAATGGAGGACTTGCTTGGGAATTAAGAGCTTCAGCTCTTTATTCACATTATTCAGCATACGTAAAAGGGATTCATAGAATTCATCTGAAGGCTTTCTTCGATGAAGAAGCTAGCGAATCCAATACTCATGCAGACATGGTTAGAGCAGCCATAGTAAAATTAGGTGGGCAGGCAGTTACAGACAGAGATCCTACTGAAATTGTGCATACTACAGATTATAAAGTAATGTTAGAAGAAGCATTGAAAACAGAGCAAAAGGCAGCTAAGGGTTATGAGGCAGTTCTCGCCTTAATTAAAGACGATGAAGAAATGTATGATTCTATAGAGCAAATATATTTCCAAGAATTGCGTTCAGTTGAAGAAGTCACCCAGTTGCTGTAAGTGTTTTAGTTATCTATAACATTTTCTTTTACAGCATAGCCTACTCCACATCCTATTAGTGAACCAACAATTCCGTAAAACGCCCAGTTAGGATTTCCTTCGATTGCAGACGCAAGCATACTTCCTATTGAAACTCCTGGATTTACGTCACCAAAAGCAGTTATTGTAACTATAAACAAAGTAGCTCCAATTGAACCGGGATCTTGTGATGTTAGAAGAGATGCAACGAAAAATGTAGTTCCAATTAATGCAATTATCATAACATCAATATCAGATGCACCAGTTTCAGGTTTGAGTTCTTTAAACAATACAAACCCAAGCATAGCCCCAACAATTTGTGCAACAATATATGCAATAGTTTCATCTTGTTTCATTTTTCCAGACATGAAAACAGGAAGAGTTATTGCAGGATTTAGGTGACATCCTGACACTGGTCCAAGTATGTGGACTAAAACAAATAACGTAAGCCCAAGTGTTATAGTTCCTTCAAGTAACATATCATTTCCACTCATAGAAATAAAAGATGTTACACCAAAGAAAACTAAAAAGAAAGTTCCTAAAAATTCTGCACCGACAGGTTTCCAATTCATGTCTTTGAACATAATTCACGTTTAGAGTACCCGTTTTTAATACTACTTGTTACCTTCAAAATTGTGATACCTATAGCGAATCCCCAAATGGGCCCAGAGGAAAGAGAAGCAGTTGATAGAGTCTTACAATCAGGAATAATTGCGCAAGGCCCAGAAGTAGCTAAATTTGAGGAAGAATTTGCGGAGATGTGTGGTGTTAAATATGCAGTAGCTACGAATAATGGCACCACTTCAGGACACTTGGCCATGCTAGCCAATGGCATTGGACCTGGTGATGAAGTTATTACAACACCTTTCACTTTCTTTGCTACGGCTTCAGTAATTATGATGGCAGGTGCTAAACCAGTTTTCGTTGATGTTGAAGATGATGGTTTTTGCTTAGATCCTAAAAAGGTAGAAGCTGCTATCACAAGTAAGACAAAAGCGATTCAACCAGTTCATCTTTATGGTGAATTAGCAGACATGCCTTCTTTTTTAGAAATATGTAAAGAACATAATTTAATTTTAATAGAAGATTCTGCACAGGCCCATTGTGCAGATTCATGGGGCGGTAAAGCAGGAAGTTTTGGTAGTGTAGGATGGTTTAGTTTCTACCCTACTAAAAACATGACAACTTCTGAAGGAGGAATAATTACAACAAATGATGAAGATATTGCCAATTTGTGTAAAATCTTGAGAGCACACGGAATGACTGCACAATACCAACATAGTGAATTGGGATATAATTATAGAATGACAGACATATCTGCTGCAATAGGGCGTGTTCAATTAAATAAATTGGATGCTTTCAATTCACGTCGCCGAGAGATTGCAAACATTTACAATGAGAAATTATCAAAATATGTAAAAGTTCCTGATAATCGTAGGGGTCATGTTTTTCATCAATACACAGTTCTTACTGAAAAAAGAGATGCATTGCGAGATTATCTCGCGGAAAAAGGAGTTGGTTCAGGAACATATTATCCAACACTCTTGTATGACTACGAGCCTATGTCTGAATATGTTACAAACTGTCCAAATTCCAAACGTTTGACAGAAACAGCTTTGAGCTTGCCAGTTCATCCCGCATTAAGCGATTCCGATGTTTCTAAGGTTTTTGAAACCGTAATATCCTTTTTTGACTAATTTATTAATATTTATTCCATTTTTAAGGTAAGAGTATGTATATTAATGGCCAAAACTTTATACATTTTGTCTAATTTGATAGTATGGTAATCAATTTTGGCTCCAACAATTCCAAGAATAGGTAAATCAGCACCTCTGTTTGAAGGTGAGATAGTAAGATATGACTCACGTAAGAAAGAAATTTTATATGATAAAATATCTCTTGTAAATATTATTGAAGATAATCAATGGACAGTTTTATTTTTTTATCCAAGAGATTTTTCTCGTTTGTGCCCCACTGAGATTCACTCGTTTAATAGAAGAGTCAAGGATTTTCAGAAAGCAAATTGTGTTTTGATAGGCTGTTCTACAGATTCGAGAAACAGTCATAAGGCATGGATGGAACGTCCAAGAACTAAGGGTGGAATCGATAAACTTTCATATCCTTTGTTAGCAGATCCTTCCTTAAAGATTACAAGTGCATATGGAGTTCTTGAGAAGAGTGCAGGTCTGGCTTTGCGAGGTACTTTTATCATAGATGATCAAGGCTATTTGCGCTCACTTACTGTTAATCCACCTTCAATTGGAAGAAGTGTTGATGAGACAGTTCGAACATTACAAGCATTGCAGTCTGGAAAATCTTGTCCTGCAGGTTGGAGACCAGGACGTAAAACGTTGTAAATTTATTCATACATAATAGTCGATAAATGTTTGTTTTATAGGGTATATTTAAATTCCCCTTTCTCTCTGTGTAAAAGATATTATTATGCCAACCGAATCCGAAGGATATAAAGCAGACCAAATTCAAGTTTTAGAAGGTCTTGAGGCAGTACGTAAAAGGCCTGCAATGTATATTGGTTCCACAGGGGAGGCAGGTCTACACCATTTGGTCTATGAAGTTGT
>JAKURQ010000020.1 GCA_022449785.1 Candidatus Poseidoniia archaeon | reverse complement strand
TAAGAGAAAGCGATGTTACATTCAAATGTGTTGGAACGCCATCTAACAAGGATGGAAGTATCGATTTAAGTTACATCAAATCCGCATCATCGTCTATTGGCAGAGCGTTAAGATCTAAAGAGGGTGAACATACAGTAATAGTGAAATCAACTGTAGTTCCACTTACAACTGAAGAAACAGTATTACCAATTGTACTAAAAAAATGCGGTTGGAAAAGGGAACGTTTAGGAATTGGAATGAATCCTGAATTCCTAAGAGAAGGTTGTGCTGTCAAAGATGCTCAAGAACCAGATAGAATTGTTATTGGATTTGATGATGAAATAGCCAAAAAAACTATGCATGAACTATATACTAAACATAACTGTCCAAAATTAGAATGTAGCCCCAGAACTGCTGAATTCATCAAATATGCTTCTAATTCATTTTTAGCAACAAAAATTTCCTTTGTAAATGAAATGGCAAATATGTGTAATTCATGGGGAATTGATTTCAAAGAAGTAGCTGAAGGGATGGGGCTTGATAGTAGAATCTCTCCTCTATTTTTACGAGCAGGTGCTGGTTTTGGAGGGTCCTGCTTTCCAAAAGATGTTAAAGCATTGGCTGCAGCCTCAAAATCGAGCAATATAGAATCAAAGATGTTAGATGCATCTTTAGAGGTAAATGAATCTCAACCATTGATTGTTGTGGAAATGGCTCGAGAACGTTTAGGGACTCTAAAAGGAAAAAAAATAACTGTTTTAGGATTAGCATTCAAACCAGATACTGATGATATTAGAGAATCTAGAAGTGAAGTTGTAATAAACAAACTATTAGATGAAGAAGCCATCGTAACGGGGCATGATCCTGAAGCAATGGATAATTTTAGTGAAATATGTAATATTGAAATGGCTAGCAATACAGAAGATGCAATAGGTGGAGCTGATTGTATAATTTTAATGACGGAATGGCAAGAATACATTAATTTGGATTATAAGCTCATCAAACAAAAAATGAGTGGAAACGTAATCATAGACGGACGTAGAGCGTTCGATTATAGACGAATGGAGGGTGCTGGTTTTGATTACAAAGCTATTGGTTTGGGTTAAAACAAGTTATTTTATAACCCCCCTAAGTCGACAGGTGCCCGATACGGTCCGAGAACTGCTATTCGGGAAATTATGGTTACAAAATGAGTAAAGGCACTGCAGCACAAGGTAAACGCCAAAGGCAAACACATCTAATTTGTAGAAGATGTGGGCGTCATGCATATCATATGCGTAAGAAAAGGTGTGCGTCCTGTGGATTTGGTGCTAGCTCAAAAACCCGCGAATATAGCTGGTCCAAAGCACACTAATGCCGCTACGAGAGGCGTGTGGTGTTTTGGGAGTTGCAAGTAAAACACCAATACTGAATTTACTACAAGTTGGATTACGCGCACTGCAACACAGGGGCCAAGAATCGGCAGGTTTAACTATCTTTGATGGGGAACACATCACTCAGAAAGGAATGGGGCTCGTTAGTGAAGTGTTGGATGATTTTGGCGAGGAATTCAAAGATGGAACCGTAGGCATTGGCCATGTACGTTACTCAACTGCAGGCGGTTCTTCTATGAAAAATGCACAACCAATGACTGTATCTGCCGTTACTGGTGAATTGAGCATAGGACATAATGGAAACATTTCTAATCAGGATAAATTAAGACAAGAAAAAGAGAATTCGGGCTGGGCATTTATGTCAGATACTGATTCTGAGATAATAATACGAATGATTGCTAATTACCTCTCAAAAAACCACACGATAAAGAAAGCAATACAACTTACTATGGAGGAAATAATAGGTAGTTATTCTATTGTTTTATTACATAATGATGAAGTTTATGCATTTAGAGATCCTTTAGGAATAAAACCACTCTGTGTCGGCCAAATTAATGATGGATATGTCATTGCTTCAGAAAGTGCAGCTATAGAAGTCATGGGAGGGCAAGTTGTAAGGGATGTGGAACCTGGTGAAATTCTAAGCATAAGCTCTAATGAAATAACAACACATTCAGTTACAAATGCTGAAAACAAGGCTTTTTGCATGTTTGAATATGTTTACTTTGCTAGGCCAGATGCAAAGATTGATGGAATTCTAACATATAATGTCCGTCAAGAAATTGGTAGAAAACTTTGGGAGGAATCACCAATAGATGCAGACATTATAGTTCCAGTCCCTGACTCTGGAATTGCATGTGCTCTAGGGTTTTCTGAAGCCTCGAACATACCTTATAGAGAGGGTTTGATCAAAAATAGATATGTGCATCGCTCCTTCATACAACCTGTAAATGAACAACGAAAAGCTACAATTAGTGAAAAATTGAACCCAATAAAAGAAATTGTTGAAGGAAAAAGAGTTGTTTTGGTCGATGATTCTATTGTAAGAGGGAATACTTCTAAGCGAATCGTGCAGAGCGTTAGAGATGCTGGTGCTAAAGAAGTGCATATTCGGGTTGGATGTCCTCCTATAATTTCACCATGCTTCCTTGGAATTGACATGCCTAGTAGAGACGAATTTGTAGCACCTAATAGAACTACAGCAGAAATTACAAAAGAAATTGGAGCTGATACTGTAGAATATGTTTCTGTTCCAGGTTTAGTCAAATGTATTGGAAAAAGTGAAGATGATTTATGTTTAGGATGTATAACTGAGAAATATCCACTACCAATTGAAGGTGAAAGGCAGCGTGGACAAGCTACTTTAGAAGAATTTGAAGCTTAATTCCAAATAAAGAAAGTATCATTACCATACCTGAGAGCCTCAATTTTCTCTCCCTTCCAATTTTTAGGAGATCTAGCCTCAACTGTTTGTAAAGTAAATGGATCTAGCAAAAGATATTCTGAATCTCTATTACTTACAATCTGAACATCGAGTGGACTATCTAAGATTGGTGAATTTCTAAGGCCATCAACTTCTACTGTTTTTTGTGTATATGGGGCTGAGATTAGAACTAATTTAGCTCTACGCCTATCAAGACGTGATACTTTCCAAACTTTCTCATCAATAAACAAATAATCATTGACACTTACACTAGGTAATCTTACACCAAAAGTATGCCGCAATAAATCTTTTCCATCTTTGCGTCCAACTAATGTATTAGTTTCAGTGACATGACCGCCTAATTTTATCATTAAATCTCTAGACACGGACCTAGCTTTATCTGTAGATGATAACTGAAAATCATAGCCTCCCCTGACTACACCGGCTTCCGTAGTAAAGAAATCAGACGAAGATGTATCTAATTCATTGTAAACCATATCTACAGCAGTATCAAGAATCTCCTTACGCTTAGTTCGAATTTGCAAAATAGCTTCATAATATCCTCCTGCTTGCCTTGAACAAGTTTGACATACTTGGAATTTAATTTGTACCTCTGTTTTTAGTTCTGAAACTAAATTTATTCCTTGATAATCCCCTTCACAACCGATGTTCGCTCTGAATTTATGCGGATCTAATTGTCTCAATTCTGACTTAGATTTTATCTTAGTAACGTCTTGATTCCACTCAATGCTTTGCTCGATAAAATGAGAAACTGAAGATTCTAAGTCATCAAACTCAAGCCAAGTACCTGGAACCTTAAGTGAATAGCATGATTTACAGCAGACCATAGTCTGGATATTGGAGACTTTACAGAGTTCTGTCGTTTTGCGTAAACAGGGAGGGCAGAGCTGCGAAACCAATGGCGGTTCAGCCCCACATTTTAGGCATACCTTCACAATGGTCTAAAGAAAGGGTATTTTGTGATTTATTGTTTAGAAAGCTTTTTGTTGATTGTACAATTACATCAAATGTATATGCACAAATATGAACCTACTGACACAGCAAGAAATAGAGCACATATTGGTAGTTTTGATGAATACAAGAAAATGTATGACTATTCTATTGAACAACCTGAAGCATTTTGGGCTGAACAAGCTGAAAGAATCTCTTGGTTTAAGAAATGGAATCGTGTATGGGACTGGGATTTCAACAGTGCAAATGTAAAGTGGTTTGAGGGTGCAAAATTAAATGCATGTTACAATTGTGTAGATAGACATGTCATAGATGGCTATGGTGAAAAAACTGCATTAATCTGGGAAGGAAATAATCCTAATGAATCACAAACTTACACTTACAATGATTTGCTTGAGAAGGTTCAATTGGCAGCCAATGCTTTGAAAAATCTTGGTGTCGAAAAAGGAGATCGTGTTTGCATCTATATGCAAATGATACCTGAATTGGCTGTTGCGGTATTGGCATGTGCTAGAATAGGCGCTATTCATTCAGTTGTTTTTGGAGCATTTGCACCAGATAGCTTAGAGGCTAGAATTAATGATTCTGAATGCAAATTATTGATTACCCAAGATACCGGAGTTAGAGGCACAAAAGATGATATTCCTATGAAAAGTAATGCCGATATTGCTGTTCAAAAAACCCCTTCAATAGATAATATCCTAGTTGTGAAAAGAACAGGAAGTTCCGTTGAAATGGAGGAGGAAAGAGATGTGTGGTGGCATGACGCACTAAGCTCAGCAGATTCTGAATGCGAACCTGAAGAAATGGAAGCAGAAGACCCTCTCTTTATCTTGTACACTAGCGGCTCCACTGGGAAACCAAAGGGAGTTATGCACACGACTGGTGGATACATGGTTTATACTTCAACCACACATCATTATATTTTTGATTATCATCCTGATGAGATATACTGGTGTACTGCAGATATAGGATGGATTACCGGTCATTCATACATAATCTACGGACCTATGGCGAATAGAGCTATAACAATGATGTTTGAAGGTGTCCCTAATTATCCAGATTTTGGAAGATTCTGGGAAATTATTGAAAAACATAAAGTTAACAAATTTTACACAGCACCGACCGCCCTAAGAGCATTAATGAAAGAAGGAGACAAGTGGCCAAATAAATACAACTTAGATAGTCTTAGAATACTTGGAACTGTTGGTGAACCTATCAAAGAACCTGAATGGTTATGGTACCATAATGTAATAGGAAAACAAAAATGTCCTATTGTAGACACATGGTGGCAAACTGAAACTGGGGGCGTAATGATTACTCCACTTCCGGGAGTCACTTCAACAAAGCCCGGTTCTGCAACTTTGCCATTCTTTGGAGTTGTACCTGAATTACTGGATGACGAAGGAAATGTACTAGAAGGGAATAATGTTGAAGGAAATTTAGCAATTCAACGGCCATGGCCTAGTATAATGAGAACCGTTTATGGTGACCATCAACGATTCTTTGAAACTTACTTCGAGAAATTTCCTGGAAAATATTTCTCAGGAGATGGATGTAAAAGAGATGAAGATGGTTATTATTGGATAACTGGAAGAGTTGATGACGTGATTATTGTCTCTGGGCATAATCTTGGTACTGCAGAAATAGAAGGATCCATCGGAGGACACCCTTCGGTTGCTGAGGCTGCAGTAGTAGGATATCCTCATGAGATAAAAGGAAATGCAATCTATGCATTTGTAACATTAAGGACTGGGCACGAGGTGACTGCCGATACTAAAAATGAAATTATTAAGAGAGTAAGGGCTGATATTGGACCTCATGCGTCTCCTGAGAAAATTCAATTTACAGAAGGATTACCAAAAACAAGATCTGGTAAGATAATGAGGCGTATCTTAAGGAATATAGCTTCAGATAAGGTTGATGATTTAGGTGACATTTCAACACTTGCAGACCCAAGCGTTGTTAGCTCACTAGTAGAAGAACGAATCTAAGCCTGAGGTTGGACCATTTTTTCTGGATTTAGAATCTTAATCAGCTCCTCCTCAGATAGGTCTGTAAGATCAAGTGCTGTTTCCAGAACTGTTTGCCCCGTTGCATGGGCTTCTTTTGCAATTTTAGCTGCCTTTTCGTAGCCAATCACTGGAGCAAGTGTTGTTGCTAGCATCAAACCAGACATTAAAATCTCGGGTCCTTTCTCAGTAGCTTCAATGCCTTCTATACATTTTTCAACGAATACCTGAGAAGAATTAGAAAGTAATGAAATTGCTTGGAGTAGATTATGGGCTACAAAGGGCATCATGGTATTCAATTCAAAATAACCACCTTGTGCACCTTGAACTAGAGCTGTATCACAAGCTACAACCTGTGATGCTGCTTGTATTACTGCTTCTGGAATAACTGGATTAACTTTACCTGGCATTATTGAAGAACCTGGTTGAACTGCAGGTAATGCAATCTCACCAATACCTGCACGAGGGCCTGAACCCAATAATCTAAGATCATTAGCAATTTTTTGCATATTAACTGCCAAACCTCGCAATGCAGAACTAGCTGTAAGTGCTCCATCTAGACTTGATTGGGCCAAGAAATGATTGTCTGTCTCATAAACTTCGACTCCCGCAAATTTTGTAATGTGTTGACAAGCAATCATAGAAAATTTTGGATGAGTGTTAACACCAGTACCAACTGCCGTACCACCTAAAGCCAAAAGTGACAATTCGTCTTTAATCAATAGTAGTCTATCAAGTGAACGCTCAATCAATCCTGCATAGCCCTCAAATTCTTGCCCTAAACGAATAGGAGTGGCATCCATCAAATGTGTACGCCCTGTCTTAATTATGGGCATGAATTCTTCTGCTTTCTCTTCAAGTGATTTCTGAAGACTAACTAATGAAGGGCATAGCGATTCGTCAATATCTAAAAGCGCTGAAAGATGGATTGCTGAAGGAATAACGTCATTTGACGACTGGCCCTGATTAACGTGATCATTAGGATGAACTTTAGAACCTAAAGATTTGGAAGCCAAATTAGCTATTACTTCATTTGCATTCATATTCGTAGAGGTCCCTGAACCTGTTTGGAAGACATCTACTGGAAAATGATCGTCATAATCACCCTCTGCAACCGCTAATGCCGCATCTACGATTGCATTTTTCATTTTTTCATCTATAACGCCTAATTCGAGATTTGCTTCTGCAGCTCCTGCCTTAATGAATCCTAAGGCTCGAATGAATGAACGTGCCATACGAAAACCACTCACTGGGAAATTCAAAACTGCCCGTTGCGTACTTGCCCCCCATAATGCAGATTCAGGGACTTCCATCTGCCCCATTGTATCGGATTCTGTGCGAGTGTAAGGGTCAGAAGGCAAAGTACCCGTAAGGGAAATTGAACTTTCTACCTTTTTTGCTGGTTTTGATTTGATAGAGTTACGCAATTTTTCCTTTTGACTCTCCGGACACACAAAAAGACCATATTTTGGAAATTTAACATGACCTTCATTCAAATTTTCTAGGTGCACCTGGAGCATAGAATTGATTGAAAGGTCTGAATAACATGCTTCGACGTATTTTTGAAGGCTATTACGGACTTCTTTAGTCACTCGAATAGAAGTATAGTCTATTTTAGACATATTATCGTCATGAAAGGATATGTATTAAAAGGTATGCATTTTGTATAAATATACATTTTGCATACATAATTAAAGCGAAAAGAGCCGTTATTTTATAAAAATTACTAATTTTTTGCTTAAACGGGAGCGTAATCTGGAGGATTATGTGGATCCCAGCAAGTTACGTACCTTTCATCCAAATTATCTAAGCGTTTCATCAAAGAATCTGATATTTCAAAATCGAAAACTGAGAAATTCTCAACGATTCGGCCCTCATTAACTGATTTTGGAAGAACAACCATTCCACGTTGCATTGCCCAACGTATCAGGATTTGTGCAGGAGTTTTGCCTATTTCCTCAGAAATTGCTACTAAACGCTCTTCATCCATCCTTTTGGCATGAACCAATGGACTGTATGCTTCAATTATTATGTTCTTGGAATTACAATATTCCAATAAATCTTTCTGATAATGATATGGATGGAATTCTACCTGATTTGCAGCAGGTATGACTTCAAATTTATCTTCCAATTCTTTCAAATTATCTATGGTGAAATTACTTACTCCTATCGACCTACAAAGGCCTTTTTTCTGTAACTCAATTAATGCTCGCCAAGATTCATTTCTTTTATCTTTCAACGGCCAATGAATAAGATATAAGTCAATGTAGTCACAACCTAATCTTGCTAGACTCTTTTCACAGGCTTCGATTGCTTCATCATAACCTTGGTGTCTATTCCATAATTTTGTCGTAATAAACAAATCTTTTCGATTAATATCTGCATCCTGAACTGCTCTACCTACATCAGCTTCATTGTCGTATGCTCTTGCTGTATCTATATGCCTATATCCTGCATTAATAGAGTCTAAAACGGCTTTGTATGTTGCTTCACCTGGTTCTGATTTCCAAGTACCCAAACCCACCACTGGAATCTTGTAACCATCATTCATTTTCATGTACAATTGATCTGTCATAAACCTCCAAAGAACGGTGCTAAATTAATTACTTGTACCTATCAACAAGAGTATCATGCAAATGTCCATTAGTAGCCATCCATTCAAAAGAATCAAGAGTGTATGGTTCGCCTTGAAAATTAGTTATTTTTCCACCAGCCTCCTCGAGAATAACAATCCCTCCAGCCATATCCCAAGGATGAGGGCCCAAAACAATGTATCCTTCTATTCTACCTGCTGCAATATATGCCAGTGATATAGCTGCTACGCCCAAATACCTTATGGATTGTATATCTCTATGCAATGCAACCAATTTCTCACCCATTTTTTGATAATACTCATCCTGTCTCTTGAAAGGGAGGCCACAATTGATGATTGCTTTTTTCAAGTCATTAACATCAGAAACATGGATTCTTCGAGGATTACCTTTGTTATGCAAGTCATTCACAAATGCTCCAGAACCTCTCTCTGCATAGAATAATTCATTGCGCAATGGATCTGTAACAACGCCAAGTAAAACCTCATCACCTTTGCATAGACCAATCGACGGACCAAAAACAGGAAATGAATGGGAAAAATTAATAGTTCCATCAAGAGGATCAACAACCCAGACCTTTTCTCCCGGGAAATTGGTACCTTCTTCGGCAATTATCCCGTATTCTGGTGTTTCCTCCCTTAATATCTTAGTAATTGCCTCTTCACATTTGTGGTCGACCTCGGTCACTACATCTATGTCTGATTTGAAATCTAATTCCTTGTACTTACCATAATTCTCCAAAATAATCTCTGAGGCGCGAATAGAGGCGCGAATCGCTACTTCTAAATCATTCACTGGCAAAGAAAATCAACTACTCCTTGGAAAAGTGGTCTGCCATCACCAGGACCATCAGGATTCATGCCTGATGAAGTCCAATCTGTGTGCTGCCAGCCATGGAAGACGCGCTCAGGATGAGGCATCATTCCCAAGACATTGCCTTTAGGGTTAGTTATTCCTGCAATATCATGAGCAACACCGTTAGGATTCCAAGGATAACCTGGATTAAGCTCACCTTCAGGACTGCAATATCTGAATGCAATTTGATTGTTTTTGTCCAGTTCTTCAAATTTTTCTTGACTCATCATCAATTTACCCTCTGCATGAGCATTTGGTATTGACAAAACCTGATTTGTTTCGTAATTTTTGGTAAATAAACTTTGAGAATTAGATTCGACACGGAGATGAACATGCCTAGCCTCAAAACGACTAGAATCATTAGTATGCAATACTGCATCTGGAATAGCACTCGTACCGGATTTTGTGCCTGGTAACGCCCCCATTTCCACTAAAATTTGAAAACCATTACAAACACCTAATACCGGCCTTCCTTCATTTATATACTCGTCGACTTGAGATTGGAGTCCTGATTTTACGCGCGATGCAAAGATTGCACCAGCCCTAACATAGTCTCCTGAACTAAAACCTCCGGGAAAATAAAGTGCATCATAGTCCATCAAATTTCTGCACTTTGATTTTTCAACATCTCCTAGCAATTGTTTCAGGTGGATCTTCTCTGCATTACAACCTAATGAGGAAAAAGCTGCTGCAGATTCATCTTCACAATTAGTACCTTCAATACGAACAACACCTACGTTAATTTCAGATGGGTCGGGCATTATTTTTCACTATAAGAAATGGGATTAAAACTATGACCTATTGATTACTCCCACCAAGGTGGAACTTCAAACCATCGATTATCAGAAGGTGCTCTCTCAATGAGAGGTAACGAGAGAGGTTGCTCTCCGTCCAATGTAATTCCGACAGTTGCGCAAGTAGAAGGTAAGTAATCTTCGCCTGATTCAGTAATTTCCAATTGAATAGTATGCCCCTCTGGAATTATAACATCCATTGGATTGAATTGCATTTGCATAGTATATGATGCAAACGGTGTAACTGATTTTGCCTCATAACCACCATCACGGTATCGTAAATCCATAGTTGCATGACCTAAGCGCAATCCAGTTGTACCATCTGACATTGTCACAAATAATTGACCACCATTACATGAATTGGCCCTTACTTGTGCATGAAAGGTTGGTAAACCTGACACATGATAATCAGATTCAAGTGGTTCGCTAGTCAATGTAATAGAAGAAGAAGACGAAACAACTCCTAATGACCCCCAAGCTGAGGCGTCATGAGTTGCCCATTCAACATCCAAGGATGGCCAAGTTTCTTCGACGTGCCACTCTCCGTCATTTCTCTGAATCTGAACTTGAGATTCTGGTTCAGGGCCAATTCCTTTTAGATAATAATTGAACCAATTGTAAAGTTCTATTGACCAATCCATCCTAGTTACTTTAGGAAAAGCTTCAGCACCATAACCACTACTCATATTTTCATGTACATTTGGTTGATCTGGGTAATTATGACCCCATTGACCCATAATTCCTTTTACATTTAATCCTGCATCACGAAGCATTTTGTAAGTCGGAAATGCATGATAAGGATCTACATTCCAATCTTGTAATCCCCATACAATGTAAACACTCCCATTATAATTGTCAATTACATCTTGCAAATGATATCTTTCTTCCCAATAATCATTCCATTCATCTCCCCCATATTCTGCAAGTGCATAGGTAGTCCAAGGACTAGCGGGACCTATGGCATCATCTGTGCACATGCGCATATCGTCTGTAGTTGCTCCTGCAGTTGCACCTTCATACAGTGCGTCGTAAAGCATAGCTCTAGATTCACTTGAACCATTTCTGTAAAACATTTCTCGAACACCAATAGAACCTGAGATTGGAACTATCGTCTTCAGATGTGGTGATGGATTTTGCGCAGCTTCCCAGTTAGTTGTTCCTGCATATGATTTACCCATCAGACCCACATTGCCATTCGACCATGGTTGCTTTCCTAACCAATCAACTGCAGCTTGTATTCCTATTTGTTCACCTAATCCTTTCACATCTTGACAATGTGTTGATTTACCTGAGCCAAACGTGGAAATTTGAGCTAAGGCATAGCCATGTGGAACAAATTCTTCCAGAACCCATTGACCAACTCCTAAATCTGGAATAGTATTTGGATTAGAACCTGCAAACTCATAGTATGGATGAACTGTAGCAATCACAGGAACTAGTGTCCCTTCAGGAACATTAGGCATCCATAATGCAACGTGCATGACTGCAGGTTCAGGATAGCCTGCATCTTGCTCAGAAGGTGGGAGCTCTACCTCAACATAATGCTCTGTAGGGCCAGTCCAATCATAAGTTCCTTGTTCTGGTAAAGTAGAGCGCCAAGAAGAAAAATTCAGATCCATAAGGTGCCTTTTCTCAAGAGGAACTTCCCACCATTCATATTGGGAAATATCATTCTCATCCACTGGAGAACTAAGGCAACCTGATACTAAGAAAATAGTTGCAAGTAATACTGCTTGAATCTTGTGCACTGTCAATTGATATCTACACTAAATAAAAAGGATAACCCTTTGATTATTCGTAAACCCAAGACTGGCTATCTTGTGTCCATTCATTCAAACCTTCAGGGAACCACAAACCAAGTTCAAACTCTGCTGTTTCAGCTGCATCTGAGCCATGAATCATATTGTACCCAATATCCATTCCAAAATCTCCACGGATAGTGCCAGGTGCAGCCTCACGACCATTGGTAGGCCCTATCAAATTACGTGCTACACTAATTGCATCTTTACCTGACCAAGCCATACAAACAACGGGGCCACTTGTTATGAACTTGATTAATCCTGGAAAAAAAGGTCTTTCGGAGTGAACTTCGTAGTGTTTCTTAGCTATTTCTTCACTTGGAATAACTTGTTTAAGACCAACTAATTGCAAGCCTTTTCTTTCAAAACGCTGAATTATTTCTCCTACTAATCCTCTTTGAACGCCATCTGGCTTTACCATTACGTAGGTTGATTCTGTACTCATTGACTTCTCTTAGAACGTGAAATATCTGTCCAACGTGTACGTGCTGGAACTCGATTTAAATTAAGGTAATTTTTCTTAGCCTTGGAATTGATAAAATACAGAACTTGTCCCGTTTTCTTAACGTACATCATACCTGTTCCTGGAGGAATTTGCTTTCCTGTAAATGAACACGTTTTAGTTTCTGCCATTTTATCTCCTATCTAATGCTTTAGCTTCTCTTGAAGAATCCATGAGTAATAATTGGTCACCAATATCAACAGGGCCAACTACATTTCTTCGGATAATTCGGCCACGATCGTCTCCATCCAATACACGAACTTTGACAGAAGAGGCTTCGCCTCTCATTCCCGTACGACCGAGAACTTCAACTACTTGTGCTGGGATTCCGTCCATGTTTATTTCTTAGCTGATTCTATTGCTTTGACTACTTCTTCCAAAGCTCCCTTTTTCTTACCAATTTCAGTGATAGCTATTGCAGCTGTTGTTACTTTCAAACCTGCAGCCTTTCCAAGCTCATCTCTTGAAGGGACGTAAGTGTATGGGATTTGCTTCTCTTCACAAAGCATAGGAAGATGTGCTAAAATCTCAGGTGGTTCAACATCTAAAGCCATAATCACTAGCTTAGCTTGACCACGTTCAATTAATTTGGTTACTTCATTGGAACCTTTTCTTACTTTGCCACCGTCACGTGCTGTTTCAGTTGCTAAGTATGCTTTCTCGGATAGCTCTTTTGGAGCCTCGTATGTTACGAATAACGGATTTGCCATTTTTTTTACCTCTTTCGGACGAATGTCTTCATCAGTCACTGGTTACCCATGTGGGTTCGCGTCTACGAAAGGGGGGCTATTTAAACATGCTCGAAATGCACGATAACTATGGGCATTACAGTATACACGACAGCACCCGATGAAGCTACCTCTGAACAAATAGCAAAAGAATGTGTGGAAGCGGACTTAGCTGCATGTTGCAATTTTTGGCCAGTTCGTACTGTTTATTCTTGGGAGGGTGAATTGAAAGATGATACTGAACACATCATATTCATAAAAACAAGTAAAGATAAATTTGAAGAATTAAAAAAGTATATTGTTAAAAACCACCCTTATTCAATGCCTGCTATCGTATCTATCCCTTGGGATGATGCGCATGAGCCATATCGAAAATGGGTAGACAAAGATGACTGAGTATGACGTAATTGTTTGTGGTGGCGGTCCAAGCGGATCTACTACTGCATTCTATGCCGCTAAAGCCGGAATGAAAGTTTTGCTTATAGATAAATCAAAATTTCCAAGAGATAAGGCATGCGGTGGATTACTTACGGCGAGATTATTCGATGAACTACCTGAATTAGAACCATATATCAAACCAATAATTGAATGTCCTTCAAATGATGTTAATTTGTATTCACCCTCTATGAAATACAAAATTGATTTTGAATTTCCTGAAGGAACTCCTTGGAATATAACACGTGAAGTGTTTGATAATGCAGTACTAGAAGCTGCAGGAGATGTAGGTGCTGAAATAATGACGCAAACCAGAGTTAGTGATTTTGAGTTTAATGGTGGCGTGACTGTAAAAACATCAAAAGGTGACTTCAAATCAAAAATGGTTATTGGTGCAACAGGACCAAATGACAAACTAGCTTCTATGGTTCGTGAAAAAAGAAATATCAAACCTTGGAGTGATAGTCAAATGGGTACTGCGTTAATGTGGGAACCTAAAGTAGACAAAGAATTTATTGACAAAAATTATAGTGATAAAAGATCTCTACTGGTTCATTTCAAACCTGGTGGTATTGAGGGATATGGATGGGTATTTCCAAAGAAAGATATACTGAATATTGGATTTGGAGGATATAATAGAACTATCAAATCTATTAAAATCAAGGAAATATGGGAAGATTACATAAATTTATTGAAAAAAGATGGTTATTTCCCAAAAGATCAAGAAATTCCACCTGTAAAAGGTGCACCACTTCCTCTTGATGGACCAATTAAGGCCACGACCATGGATAACACACTACTTGTGGGCGATTCTGCAGGGATGGTTTCACCACTTTCTGGTGAAGGAATCTACTACGGAATGCATGCTGGTAAAATTGCAATTGATACAATCAAAAAAGCATTAGAAACTGGTGACTACTCACAGAAACATTTAGATCAATATCACCGTGATTGGAACAAAGTATTTGGTAAAGAATTGAGAGATTTGTCATTCTTTGCTCTAATGGCTCTGAAACTACCTGAAAGAATGGTGTATTATGGAACTCGAGATGAAAAATTATGTGAAATTTTTGCAGATTTGTTCTTGGGTGTAACTCCTGGTGGCCTTGGAAAAAGAAAACCAATCAGCAGAGCATTGTATGATGCAATACGATATCCTTACTTTGGTTTAGGCTGATCCTCTTCAGAAATTTCAAGTTTATTATCAATTTTAGATTTCTCTTTTCTTCCTAGATAGAAAAATAATATGAAGCAAATAATCGACACGGAGAAGCAGGGTGAGGCCTCCATCAAAGTACCACATTGAGGTGGCATTGACAAACTACAGGTCATCAAAACATTCAAACCAAAGAATATGAAAATAATACCTGTCAGAAGTAGGAATGCTCGAAAATACTCAGCCATTGATTTATTCGTATCAACTAAATCTCCTTCTTTTGAGCCGACGAGTTCTTCAGGTTTATCATAATGGCCCGTATAGTAAGCAACAATTTGTGCAAATAAAACGATGGCAGAAATACAAAATGCTACGGGGAACATGAGAAGAAAGATAAATAGAAGTACACTCGAGAAAAGAGCCAAATATTGTGTGAATTTAGTACTATAACTACCTGTAAAATGCCAACTTGTTAGTTTTGCTTGGGCATAAATAATAGCTGAACCAAAAACCAGAACTATGAATGCTACAATAATAAGCTCATCACCATAACCAAATCCTGCATCATACATAGAATAATCCGTTGAGGTAGAGAGGCTGCAAAGATTTCTACTATATTCTTCGGGTGTGAAGTCAGTAGATACGTAATGTGCCAATATTTCTTCAGAGTCTGTCGAAGCATTTTTAGTCAAAATTACTTCTGCATACATTCGTGTACAATCATTCAAATACACTGTTTGTGGCCCCCATAGAGGGGAATTTGTTGAATTCAATAAAATATTTGTATCAAAAGGACCATTTTCTGTAGAACCAATTTGCCCAGTTAAATTGAAGTTTAATTCTTGACTACTATTACCAGAAAATAAAACCGAAGAAGTGTCTAAAATAAGATTTGGAGTGATTCTTACACGAAGATAATCATAACCAAGGTTAGTGTGGAAAGCATTAGAGTTGGGTTCGTTACGCCAGTAGGGCCTATGATCTATGGATGAGTAAACCTTGGATGTGCGCAAACTATAACTGAAACTGTAAGTCGCATTATCACTAAAATTTGCCCCATTAAGGCTAAAAGTAAAACTTGAACCCAATGGCGCTCCTGGTACTGAATAAACATCTGTATACATTACATTACGATCGCCAGTAAATGCATGCATATCTCCATCTATCGCCCACTCACTAGGACTACCTGAATCGTTGTATCCAGAAAGCTGTGTTTCAAATTGTAGCACTTTAGCACACTCTTCGTAAGTACCGTTATGAGTAGTGATTGTCTCACACTCCCCATCTACCTGAGAAGACCATCCTGGATTTAGCGAAATTGTAAAATTCTCTTCGGAAGATACATCGGGTGAAAAAAATAAAACCATTAACAAAACAAATCCAACAAAATGGTATTTATTCATATTTTCCATTACTTTAACTTCATTATACGTCTATCGCTCGTCAAATATTGACCAAATTTATCTATTCCCTCTTGAATCAAAGCAGGTGCATGATTTTTCTGATAGTTTTCCAAGGATTCACGACTATCTAATTGATATCTAATTGACCAATGAACTTTATCGTCATCTGAATCACAAACAAACCAATCTGCTTTCTGAAAACCTTCAATATCCAATATTTGCTCGATGTGGGGTCCTAGCCATTCTGCGTATTCATCTGCTGCGATAGCATCAATATGCAGATTTACCTCGTAAACTATCATATCTTACTAGACATGAATCGGTATTAATTATCGTCTCTATAGAGTATTGAATGGAAGAAATTGTCAAGGAATTCATCAAAACCTTCAGAAGCGAGACTTCGCAGAAGGATACTGAACATGTGATATTTCATGGATGCTGGGACTGGCATTCTTCAGTTCATGGCCATTGGGCATTGCTGGAAAGTGCTCATTTAGTGAAAGACAAAGAAAATTTGGAGTGGGTCACAGAAAGGTTACAAAGTAAGAATATGGAAGAAGAATTGCAGTACCTAAGAGAACATCCTGAATTCGAAATGCCTTACGGTCGTGCTTGGTATCTTCGACTTATGATGCGATTAGAGCAAATAACTGGATTTGGAGATTACAAATGTTTAGTACAGGAAATTGCGTTAGATTTGCGTGAATGGATAGATAACTCAATGCGAGATCCCTCAATCTCTGAATACAAAAATCC
>JAKURQ010000002.1 GCA_022449785.1 Candidatus Poseidoniia archaeon | reverse complement strand
TTCAACACTGCGCATGGTAGAATGCCATCTGTAACTACAGGAGCAAATATGGCAAATAAAGATCTTAATTTCTTAGCAGTTTCGGGAGATGGAGATACTGCAAGTATTGGCGTTGGGCAGTTTATTCATGCTATTCGAAGAAATCTAAATATGTTGTATATAATTGAGAATAATGGGGTTTATGGATTAACGAAAGGACAATATTCCGCAACTGCAGAAGAAGGTTCAAAAAAGAGAAAAGGAAACCCAAATTTAATGAAACAAATAGATCTTTGTGCTATGGCTATAAATCTTGGATGTTCATTTGTTGCACGCTCTTTTTCAGGTTCAAGAAAACAACTTACTGCACTAGTAAGAGCCGGAATGTCTCATCGAGGAATGGCAATAATTGATGTTATATCTCCTTGTGTAACTTTCAATAATAATGATGAGTCATACAAATCCTTTAGATATGTTAAAAATAATGACACTGAACTTCATACTTTAGATTATATTCCTCATTTCAATCCTATTGAAGAAGTAGAAGTCCCATCAGGTGGTTACAAAGATGTTAAATTGCATGATGGCTCATATATTCGTTTAGAAACGATTAGTGAAGAACATGATGTTTCAGACAGAGTTATGGCCTTAGAAGCAATTCACAAGGCTGATGTAAAAGAAAAGCACGTAACGGGATTACTCTATTTTGAAGAAGGTATGGAAACACTAGATGAAACTGAGAATCTGGTAGATACTCCTCTAGCAAATTTACCTGATGAGATGATGAGACCTGATAAGAAAAGTCTTGATGATCTTTTAACTAAGTTTAGAAGTTGATTTAGTTTCTATTGTTGATAATAAGAGTCCAAGCATAATAAGTGCACTTGACACTAGTAATCTAACTGTTATCTCATCTCTACCTAATAATACTGATATTGATCCTGCAACTACTGGTTGTAAATATATGAATAAAGCAACTTTAGAAGATTCAACAAATCCCATTGCGTAGTAATTCAAAGAATATGTAACAACCGTAGCAAAGAATATCGAATAAAATGCTGCAAACCAAATCCACCATGGTTGGCTTAACCATAAGTCATAATTTAGATAAATACCTTTAACTGAAAAAGGCAGAAGAATTACTGAACCAAGTGACATAACTAGAACGGTAAGGCCCAAGGATGAATGATGCTCTATCATCGACTTTGACAAAACTAGAAATAATCCAAAACAAGAAAAATTGATAAAAATTAGAATATCTCCAAAAAATAACTCGCTACGTATATCTAAATCATCTATTCCAAACAAAATGAGTGCTCCACTCATCGCAATCAGTATAGACAATGATTTGTATTTGTTCATTTCTTCTTTGCCTAAAAGCCAAGCAAAGACAAGAGTCATAACTGGAATCATACAACTTATCAGTGACGCGTGAGCTGGTGTTGTATACTCTAAACCCTTAGTGAAGAATGCCGTATTAAGAACAATACCAAGCAAGGATAATATAATTAGAAAATTCCATTCTTTCCCTTTTGGAAAATTAAGAATCCTATGCCTATAAATTAAAGCCATTAGAACACCTGCAAAAAATATCCTTATTGCAGTCCATTCAAATGCATCGATTCTCTCTACAATAATGGAGGTTGTAAGATAATGAAAACCAAAAATTAATTGAACCAAAATAAGTGAGCCATATATTTTGAACAATGAAGGATTTGCCATAATCTACCAACCAATTTTCTTCAAATAATCAGAGTATGGTTTTTGGTTACCATAATACATAATCAGTGCTCCTGTAAACCAACCTAATGAAGATGTTATTGTAAAATATGAATCGAATCCTTCAAGATAATGAGGAACCATAACAACTAAACCAATACCTATGAAAAAACCTGAAATCCAGGCTGATGGGAGATTACCTGCTCTCATATATCCTACAAAGAGAAAAAGATAAAATTGAGTGAAGGTGAAAATCGCTAAGGCGGTAGCAATTCCTAATTCAATATTTTCTGAACTATTGAATTCCATATTAGGTGACAAAAAGATGAATGTACCCATTACCATTGCTATTCCTGGAAAAGAATCTGCAAATATTCTTGCTGATGATGTCAGGATTATAGAATCTGAATCTCGCCATTTCATTATCAATCGAACTAGAATCAGTGGAGAAATATATCTAAATAAAAGTGTGAATGCTGCAAATGGCCACAATAATTCTGGAGAAGTTTTGGCAAAATATACTGCCCAAAGTGCAAGAATTAATGCTAAACCTAAAAGTACAATGAAACCTACCAAAAGCAAGTCACTAGATTTGTGATCTGTGGCCCTTTGTATCACTAAAAGAAAAAGTGGATAAGATAAAATCAAGATTCCTATTGAAAGAATCAAAAATGCTATCAAATCGATTGGGTTGTCCACGTTTTGTACCAGTCAAGTGTTTTTATGAAATGAACCCCTGACTTTATCTATACCTAGTATATCAATCCTATAGGCTGAAATGAGACCAATTATTCCAACTGGATTGATGATTATACTAGTAACAACAGGGTGTCTTGGACCTGATGGATTGTTTGGTGAGGATGAAGTTATTGAAGAACCCTTTGTATTTGATTTGACAATTGAGGACTTATGGGAAGATATACCTGAGAATCAAACCTCTGCTACCGATATTACAAATTTAACGTATGAGCTTAGAAAAAGTCCTAGAATTACAAATTTTACTGAAGTTGGTTATAGCCTAAAAGGTCAACCCTTACTTTTGATTGAATTTGGTGATTATGATCCTGCCGTTCCAACCGTATATTTTGTAGCTGCACAACATGGGAACGAACCTGCATCTGTTGATTCTGCATACTTGATGGTTAGACATTTTGCAAGGGCAATTCCTGAAGAAATTGATCCCATTTTGAGCAATATCAATCTTGCAATACTTGTAATGGTAAATCCAGATGGAAGAGAAAATGGAACTAGAGGGAATTCCAATGGAACCGATCTTAACCGTGACCACATGAAATTACTCGAACCTGAAGGTAAGGCTATGCATCGGGCATTTCACAATATTCATCCTTCAGTTACAGTAGATATGCATGAATTTGGAGGTGCTGGCAGTATAATTTTCCAGGTCGCAGCACCCCAAAACCCAGTCACACACCACGATGTTATGATAGCTTCCTATGAACTTGAATCAGTTGTTATAGAATCAATAAACGATGAATGGGGCTTTGGAAGTGTTACTAATTATCCTCCAACAACAAGTTCACAAGATTCAAGCATACATCGTAACCATTTTGCAGTGCATGGCTCCGTAAGTCTACTTTTTGAATCTGCAGTTTCCGAGGAATATTCTGAAAGAGTTCGATTACAAGCATGGGCTGGACTAGCTGTAATTGATGAAGTTGTAGAAAATCCTAATTATTACTTGGAAGCTAGACAAGCATCAGATGAAGAAGGACAAGAAGGTAATGACATTGTTTATGCTTATTTATTTGAGTGTAGTGATCCTGCTGCAACTGAGACTATCCGCATTCTAAGAGATCATGGTTTCGATTTAGGAACTAAAATAGATGGTGAAAGTGTGACTTCAATACATTATGAAACTTTTTTTCCAAGAAGTGATTTCTTGAACGGAACTGTTGTTGTACCAATGGATCAAATTGGTTGGAGAACTATAAGTGAATTAATGGAATATAATTCTGATAAGGATCAGCATTACACAAACTCTCCTAAAGATAGAGGAATGGATGCCTGGAGAGCCCTGGAATCAGTAAATTACAATATTGAAACAAATATTTGCTCAGCTTAGCATGGTAAATGTTAAATATAACTGAAAATCGGGCCAAATATGGCAGAGTTCTTCTGTGACATAGAAATCTTGCGTAATGAGGGTGAATTTGAAGCCCGAGTAGAAGGAATTACGCCTAATGTGATGTCATTGAAAAGTGATAATCTAGAAGAATTGTTAGAACAATTAACTATCGAATTAGAAGATAAATTGAACTAATCTGATTCTAGATAAGCAGACATCCATTTTGTGCAATAATTTAGATGAGCGTTAGTGAATCTGGTATCTTCTTTTAAATCTGTTATAAAGTCATCAAACCCAGAATAAAAGTCAAATGTCAATACACGAGATATGAAATTGAACATTACAACCATTGATGCATCAACAACACAGCACATGTCGCTCAAATATTCTTTACTTAATTGTGGAACTAGCAATGATTCGCTTACGATTGCTTTCTGATCATCATTGCCAAAATATTTCTTCAATCTGGATATGTCGTGTGTCTTTTCCTCAGAATGTGCATAGCCTGATAATTTACCATATCTAGAGTAATTACGGAAATTATGATAGTTTTTCTCAGGATTGGTTAATTCCCATGAAATCAGTTCTTTTAGAAGATCACTAAAACTTAGTTCTTGTCTTAGGCCTGAAATCATATCTAAAAATTGTGCATTATCTAATATCTTATCTCTATTAGCCCTATAATTTTTCAAATCATTTATCAAATTACCATAGCTCTCTTGTACTGCCGAAGACAGTTTTACTTTCCAAAGTCCTGACTCATGCTGAGACAAAGCTAATTGATTAAGAAAAACACCACGAAGATGACATTCTATGAAACTTCTAAGAAGAGAATATGCAATATTGTAATTTCCACAAAATGATTGGTAAATTGAATTAGTCAAAATCTTTTGAGATTCAAGATGATGGTGATTAAAAGAGCCTAGTAAAGTTGCTGCCTGCTCTTGCTTAACTGCATCTTCTTCATATGCAATTATTTCTAAGTATACTGAATTATAAAGAGAAAAAGCATCAATTCCTCTTTCAAAATTATCTATTTTGGAAAGTGACTCTAAATCAATATTTGGCGTTGATAATTGAATTATAGATTCAGCAATACTTTGGTATTGTTCTTTGTTCTCTTCCACATGGTGCAATGGTCTATGTTAATAGAGTTTTCACTGTTGAATAAAAAGGGACTGTAGAACGACGATTTAGGACGCAAATCGGTGTGTATAAAATGCCCACAATCCCATTCGTTGCTCAATATTTTAGTATATTAAATTACCTACCTAGTGCATAAAATTTAACTTTGAAATAGACTCTCCTAAATTTGTAATTATGTCAAACGAAAATACATTGGCCTATGCTGTAAAACAAAATGAAATTGACTATAATGCAAAGAATTTAGTTTTACTCCAAGCCCAATTAATCAATAAAAATGAAAATGGCCACGTTATGGTCGAAAAAGTTTCAAAGGATGCAGATTCGTATGCTGCTGGAAAATATTACATTCCTGGAGTTGCCATGGAATTTGGTGAACATCCAGAAGAGGCAGGGCACCGGATACTAACTGAAGAATTGGAGATTAGCGACAGAGAGATAAATTCAGTAGGATCTCAGTCTCATTATGATGAAGAAAAAGACAGGTGGTATGTTTTGTTTTTATTTGAAACAAATGAACCTTTGACAGAAGAAGAAATGAATAATCCTTGTGAGGGCATTGATGAATTACTCTATTTAGATTTAGAAACTGCAAACTCAGAAAACTCAACCCAAGGTTTGAAGGATATCAGGGAAGCTATGAAAATACCTGGCAAAACATATATCTAATTTTTTCCAGTTATAACCAAAGTTCCTTCCCATTCTGAGGTCTTATTTGCACGCCAACTTTCTATTTGTTTAAAGCCAGCTTCTTTGAACATATCTAGCCATTCTTCCTCTTTCAATAGAAGCATCCGAGTGCCGACTTTGCCTTGCCACGAATGAGAGTCTAGATTTTCATAATAATGATCTATGCCTATTATTAATCGTCCATTATCTTTTAGCCAATCTTTTGATATTTTTTTGATTACTTCTTTTGGATTATCCAAATAATATAGAACTTCCATTGAATGGATAATATCATATTTTTCTACAGGTTGAAATGTCTCTATATCTGCCAAAATATATTCTGTACTATCTTTACTCAAAGACTTTGCATTAGAAATCATTTTTTCTGCACCATCTATTCCAACGGCCCGAATACACAATGGATTTTTAGCAACTTTACGTACAACCCAACCATTGCCACAACCCAAATCCAAAAAAGTAAATTTATTTTTTTTTGGCAATATAAAATCGAGCATTGCACCTACTGGAAGGGCATGTGATTTCTCCATTCCTTTGTCTTTACCCTTAACTGCCCATTCACCAAAAACTTCTGTCGCTTTTTTCATAAAAGAAATCTAGAGAGAGGGCTGTCCGCCTAGTGGCATCGAACTTAGTTCTGTCAGATCTCCTCTAAGAGAGGGGCCATCTGTAATTGTTGCAAATATGCCAATTTCTCCTTGGTCATTATTTGCTAAGCTGAACCAAGGCCTTCCATACTGATCCACTGCCATATCCAAGAAATCGCCTAAGCCACCGCATCGCTCGTAACCACACCCCTCAGGATATGCATTACTACTATCAATAGGATCATCTGGTTGATTGACTTGAACTGTTGTAAATAGGGGATTATCTGAAAAAGCATCTGTCAAGATAGTCATGTATCCATGCCATGTCTGGTTTCCTATGTCTCCCACATAACCAAATGCTACACGCCCCTCAGAACCTGCTGTAACTACTGGAAATCCCGTACCTACAAGTCCAATAGGTGGGGCTATCATCATAGCATCACTCCATGAATTTCCATCATCTCTAGAATATGAATAGTATGGCATATTGTCTAATCCCATCCACATTGCATGGACATTATTTTCTTCATCTATTGCAACCTGTGCTTCTTCAAAATTCCAAGTATCTGCAGTGCCTGATTCTTCGGTAGGCAGAGGATGTTCAGTCCATGTGAATCCGCCATCTGTGCTTCGATAAATGGAATAACCACTACCGCTACAACCTACATTACCTCTATAGAAATTACCGTTATTTGCACCTTCTATGTGTGCACTAAGACCTCCACTATTACAACCTAAAGGTGCACCAGGTACCTCAGGAGTCCATGTTAATCCTCCATCAAAACTTGATGAGCATAAAGGAGCTTCCCAATTACCATTCACACAGAAAACCCATGTGGTTGGATGGTTAAAGGCAGGATAAGGTGATGACCCAATAGTTTGATGATCTTGAACTGAATAGGATGTAGCAAATGTTGGTAGAGACCAGGATGCTCCATCATTATCAGACCATTCAACAGTCATACCTGCTAATGCATGCATATCAAACTTCATTATTCTATCAGTCCATCTATCAACATAAACATAAGGATCATTGCTATTGGGTACGGGTGATATAGGGTCGTAAACATTTGTGCAATTATAATCTGACAAATTTTTCATTTCTATAAGGCCAGTGCATTGAACTATTGCAGTTGACCCTGCTGGACCATTGCCCCAACTTGTCATATACAAATTATCATTAGTTGTGATTCCCATTGTAGGTTCAAAAGTTGTCAAACCTATTCCATAATAACTGCCCTGTGTCCAGAAAGGAATATTGTTTCCTGTTAAATTATCATTTACAATATCAAGGGCATTAATTCCACCTGAATAATGATACCATGTAGTTTCTGGAATGTCTTCACCAAAATCAAAAATTCCTGGTTCTTCAATTATAGTCCTTTTATCTTCAGCCTCAAGACACCCACTTAATGATGGTGTGACCAAGAATGCTATTATTAGAACCCAGAATTTCTGCATCAAATTTTAGAAACTACGCTCCTTTATTTAGGTTTGTGAAATAAAACAATACGATTTGTATTTGTTCCTATTTTCATATTATTAACTCCCCATATGTTAGAAGTTTTTGTAAAATCTTGTGAATTAACCATTACTCCTGCACAGACAAAACCGGATTCGAGGCCCAATGGAACTACATGTTCATCTAATTTTATTTTGCCATTATTTACTTCGCCAACCTCAAATGCAACCCAGCCTCCTGGAATCGTAATTCTATATAGTTCATCAAAAACACTACCCATAATTTCTGACCAAGTTTCAACGGTTCGGCACAACGATATTCTGGATTCAACCTCTGAAGCATCTATGTCATTGAACCAGCATCTTAACCAATTATCTGCAGCATATTTCACTATATTAAGAAATGGAGGTGAAGTTACTGTCAGATTAATAGAATCATTTTGAATATGTGAGGTTTTTCTAGAGTCTAGGCTTGAGAAAGTAGAATTTATAGTCTTTAATTCCCTCCTTAATTTGGAATTAATATTTCTCAAAAGACTTTTAGATTTTTTAAGAATTATCTCTTTAGTATTTTTGTATGGAGGGACTATCTCTAACCTAGCATTAATCAATTTTTGACTTTTCTGACTAGCTGCTTGATTAGGAGGTAATGTATATCCTGAAAAGAAACCTGCTGAATGTCCCGTTAAACGATTTGTAGAAACCATTCTAATCCAATTGTCTACATCTGAATCTAGCAATCTATTCTTCAAAGAAACAATCTCATATTCTGTTTTTTTGTCGAAGAACATAGACAAATCTATATCTGCCTCGGATTGTCCGAATTCTATTTCATCTAAACGACCCTCAATTTCATCAATTCTAGGTATATTTAATCGAGGTTTGGTCAGAATAACACTTAATGGATTCACATCATTACTAACTATATTTCTTCCCATGAGGGCAGCTTCAATGAGTGTTGTGCCCCTTCCTGCAAATGGATCGTAAACGGTGTCACCTTTTTCTGTAAAAATATCAATAAAGAAACGTGGTAATTGTGGTTTGTAACAAGCCCTATAGGATATTTCATGTATTGAATTTGCTTGTCTTTGCTTTGCAGTCCAAAATTCATTCACAAATTTGGTGTAATTTTCTTTCCCAAGAACAAGTTTGTCAATGCTTGTTTCTTGATTAACTAGTACAAACTCAGAAAGTACAGCTTTTGCTCTTTCTATAGATACTGCCGGCATTGTATCAAGTTGCCCCGGGGTGGAATGAGGGAAAGTAAATGTAGACTCTCTCCGACTGCCGGGGCTTACCAAAAGTTATGAGCGTACATATAATGATTATGTTTGTAAATTATAATTTTTTCAATGTGAAGGTTGTAGCTTTCTCTACATCCATATTTTCTAAAATCTTTGCTTTTTGTTCAGGAGTTAAATCATCGGATTTCAATTTTGATTTCAAACGGGACCACGAGAGTGAGGTTTGTTGAAAAGAATCCAATAAATCCATTTCTTCAAGTACCGATTCTAAATTATACCTTCTCAAATCTTTTTGGCCTGGTGCTTTGAATGCTTCAGCTTCTTTGAAACTAGCCTTATAGTCTTTTCCAAAAACTGAACTATGGCCCGATTCTTTCGAATAAGTAATTAACTTAGATTCTAAAGTTTCAATCATTGCATCCATATCTGCAGAAAGTGTTTTCTTCTTTTCTTTCAATTCAACTAACTTGTCCACTGTTTCAGCTGCTTGGGCTGCAGTCATTGTTGTTGTGTCTAATACAGGTACAACATTCTCAGAAGCATACTGATGGGAATACTCTGGGCACTGAGCCTTGAATTCACACCAATTACACAAAATACTTGTCTTTGTAGGGAAATTTTTCAAATCTGTTGCCTTTTCTACATCTTTAATCAAATTAACTGTATTTTCTACCATAGTATCCAACTGTTGTTGGGTACGACTTGATCTGACTTCTTCATCAAAACGAACATAATGCCAGACTAGGTCAATTTTTTTAATATCGGGATATTTTTGATGTACTGCAAGTGCATAAAGACCTAATTGTCTATCTTGATCTGCCTTTGCTTGAGGGGGGACTCTATTAGATGTCTTATAATCATGTACTGATAAATGACCGTCGCCTATTTTGTCTAAACGATCAATATATCCTTGCATCTTCTTATCCTCAGGTAACTCAATAATCATTCGTTCTTCAAGGCCTATAGTTATTGCTTGGTCAAAGGGATGATATCTGTCATAATACATTTCTAAGCATGTTTTTCCAGTTTCTTTGAAATTATCTGCCGTCAGTTCTTTCTTAATTACACGAATATTATCTTTCCAATTTTCAGACCATAAATCCTCATATTTTCTAATTAGTGATTCTTTAGAAACTATATTGGAATCCTGAGCTAATTTGTAAAGCCATTCAAGACTATCATGAACCATACTGCCCATAAAAGACTCAATTGAATTTCCTAAAATTGGCTTTATTTTATCAACATAGCGAAGCTTATACTGGAATGGACAATTTTCATATGTACCTAATCGACTATGTGAGTAAAGCGGCATTGTTGAAACCGGTATACGCTATGATACTTAAGAATAATATAAGCAAAAGAAATATTAAAACCTAATCAATGATGTATTATGTCTTTGACCACTTTAGAGGATTACGTAAAAAGAGAAATATTCAAAACAGATAAGGAATTGTTTGATTTTTGTCCAGCATGTGATGAAACGGGAAACACTGTTGAGGCTTTGATGAAAGGTCTGTTTCATGAAGCTAAGAAACTTCAAAAAGAACGTGATGAAATTTTGAAAATAAATAGAGCTGTGGCTAAAGATATTGAAGAATTGAAACGCTTAATCAATAGTATTGGTAATCTTAGCTGAAAGGTCTATTACTTTTTTATAGGTTGGCAATAACCTACGCAACATGGTATTAGCAAAGATTGCTGAAAATGTAAACAAAAATCCAAAAGCAACCATTGGCATCGTGATTTTTATTACATTTTTGATGATTGCACAATTAGCACTAAACCCTCAGGACGGAACCATAAGTCAATCTAGTTTTCTACCTGACAATGAAGCACTTAGTGCTTTGAATGATATTGGAGATAAATTCTCAACTGAATATCCTGTTGATACTCTAATTTATAGCAATAATAATGACATCTTAACATCTACTGCTTTTGTTGAAATTTTAGAACTAGAAATTGCATTTACTGAGAGTGTTCTAATTGCAAATAATTCTATGAATCCACAGAATCCAAGTAATGATATAGTTGCCCTCCCGAACTATTTAGCACCTTTTGTCGAAGGGGATGCTACAGATTTAGAAGGATTAAAAAACATTTATTCAAACAAGACGGATCAAGAAATTAAGGATGCATTTAATGCAGCTGTACAAAATCCATTACTTGCTGGAGCCGTAATCAACATTTTAGGAGAATACGACGGAAATGAATCTGCAAAGGCCACTAAGATTACTATAAAATTTGATAATAGCAATAGAGAGGGGGAAACAGCTGGAGATGCATTAGATCGAATGGTAAATGTTGAATTAGAAATGAATGATATTGTCAAAAGTATGAAATTTCAAGATATCGAAGCTCATGCACTAGGTCAAGCTGTGCTTGATAATGAAATAAACGATGCTTCTAATGAAAGTACAAGTCAACTACTGTTGCTTGTAGTTTTTCTTGTGATTGGAGTTTTATTTGCTACTTTGCGTTCATCCTTAGATGTTACACTAACAATGGTCGCATTGTTCTTAGCAATAATTTGGTCTAATGGATTTGCAAGCTTTCTAGATTTTGAACCTAGCTTCTTTGCTATAATTGTCCCAATTTTACTAGTTGGTTTGGGTGTTGACTATGGGATACATCTCATAATGAGATATCGAGAGGATTTGATTGAAGAATGGAATATCAAGAAAGCAAGTGCTTCATCAATAATGTATGTTGGTTCTGCATTGCTTTTAGCTACAACTACAACAATGGTTGGATTTTTATCTAATGTTACTTCAGATATTACACCAATAAGAGAATTTGGAATTCAGGTTGCCTTGGGTGTTTTGTCTGCATTTATAATATTTGTTACCTTTATTCCTGCATGTAGAGTCTTAGTAGATACATGGTACCAAAATAAAGGCACAAAACCACTTTCTGAAAGTAACATCAAATTGATGAAAGAAAAGAAAGGTGACAATGTTGAAGATACAAATTCAACACTAAATTATTTCATGGGTATCGGTGCTAAAGTTTCTTTGGAGAATCCTGAAAAAGTTTTAGCTGTAGTCACTGTTATAACTTTGATTGCTGGAGTTACCGCAACAGGAATATCTACTGAATTTGATTTTAATGACTTCTTACCTGAAGAAGTAGAAATAACTCAACACTTTCATTACTTGCAAGATGAATTCAGTACATCCAATGAATTTTCATTCATTTACATTAGTGGTAGTGTAGCAACCTTTGATGTATTCAATGAAATGAATAATACTCAATATGAACTCGCTGATGGAGATAAATGGGTTAATACTGAACAATCTGCCATGTTTTCTCCACTTAATGGAATGCGAGATTTAGCAAACGATAATTCCGAAATAAATCCATTTGACTTCTATAATAATACTTTTGAGGAATTGTTTAACTCTAAGGATAAGAATGGAGATTTAGTTCCCGATACGGATGAAGATGTTAGAGAATTATTAGATTGGATTATGATTGGGGAAGGTAAAACTGTTCCAAACATGGTTTCAAATTTTATTTACTATGATGAAGAAGAAGATGATTATACAGTGGCTTATATTTTAGTCAATACTAAATCTAAAAACGCATACTTCAAAGAAGTCGTTAGTGAATTAGAAAAAGATACACGACCGCTTGAAAAACTTGAAGATGAAGGGAAAGTTGATTCCGTAGTAGTAACTGGCGCTCCTGCTATTATTGATGTTGTAATAAATACAATTAATGAAACAATGATTGGATCTATTGCATACACTATATTCCTTTCATTTATTATCCTTACGGCCGTATTCTGGTACACTGATGGTCAGCCTTTACTTGGAATAATATCTATGCTTCCAGTTCTATTGGTCCTAGTTTGGATTTTAGGAACAATGGTTACAATTGGATATACTCTAAATGTTATGACTATCTTAATCGGGGCATTGACTGTTGGATTGGGAGTGACATATGCAATCCATATATCACATAGATTTATTGAAGAAATGGAACATCATCACTCACTGGAAAAAGCAGTGAATAACACGGTCAAGAATACAGGTTCAGCATTGTTTGGAGCTGCTATGACCACAGTTCTAGGTTTTGGGGTTTTGTTCTTTGCAATTTTACCTCCTATGAAACAATTTGGAACTATGACTGCTTTGACTATACTGTATTCCTTCCTATCAAGTGTTTGGGTTTTACCAAGTATGCTAGTTATTTGGGCTAAAAGTACAGGACTCGCTGAGAAATTAAATGAGCATGAAAATATGATACCTGAAGCGAAAGATAAGTATGAAGAATCACAGGATAGTAAAGAAGAAACTGATTCCGACGAAGAAGTTACTGAAGAGGATTCTACAGAGGAAGAAGCCGCTGATGACACGTCAGATGAAGAATCAGATTCTGATGATGATAATCAAGGCGGTGATGAGGAAAACGGTGGCGAAGAAGGCTTACATTCTTCGGCACAGGGTGGATTTGGCTGAAGAAAAAGAATAAATTAAAAGTTGGATATTAGTTTCTTTACAGCTGATTCACATGAATCCAAATCAGATTCTTTTACTGATCTCAAAACTATAGTTGCACCATAAACACCATCTCTTGAGAAAGGATAGCTACCTACTGACACAGTGGGATACGTGTCTTGTATTTTCGTCAATTCTTCTGCAAAAAAACTCTCACCAACCATAATATCAAACGATTTTGAATGTAAAATATCGCCTCTTTCGAGATAATCATACATTCCTTCAAGCATGCCTTGCATTATTTTTGGAATGCCTGCCATAACAAATACATTTTCAATTTTGTATCCTGGAGCTTTAGTTGCAGGACTGTAAATCAACTCACCTCCTTCTGGAATTCGAAGCATCTTAAGCAATGGTTCTGTTAATTCTTTACCTGCCAAAAACTCTCTCATTTTTTCCAAAGCATCATCATCTATTCTAGTTTCAACACCAAAAGCCTTGGCTACACTTTCTGTAGTAATGTCATCATGAGTAGGGCCAATACCGCCTGTTGTGAAAACATAATCATATTTTTTTCTTAAAGCATTTACTGCTTCAATTATTTCTTCTTCTTCATCAAGAACAACACGAACTTCTGATAAATTAATGCCTAATTTGCCCAGCCACTTTGCAAGATATACAAGATTTTTATCTTCTGTTCTACCCGAAAGAATTTCATCTCCGATAATAATTAGTGAAGCTTTGCTCACAGTTTTTCCAGAGCTTTAATTCTTTTTTCCATAGGAGGATGTGTAGAAAACATATTGATGAAGAAATCTCCGCCAGTAAGTGGATTAACGATACACAAAGCTGCATTGCTAGGTGAACCACAATCCAAAGGTTTTCTATGATTCTCCCATTCAAGTTTCTTAAGAGCGCTAATCAAAGCCCATGGTTTATTTGTCAACTTAGCTGCTGTAGCATCAGCATGAAATTCTCTTGATCGTGAAACTGCCATTTGGAGCAAAAACGCTGCCAATGGTGCTGTAATTGCTACTAAAATGATTAGTGCAGGATGTACATTTCTATTACGGCCACCAAACATACTATTCCACATCATCATTCTAGCTGCGAATGAGATGAATCCAGCTATAACTGCAGCAACGCACATTACTAACGTATCTCTATTCTTTACGTGAGCAAGTTCATGAGCCATTACTCCTTCTAATTCATGATCATCAAGGATAGACATTATGCCCGTAGTTGCTGCCACAACTGCATTTTGTGGATTGCGACCTGTTGCAAAGGCATTGGGTGTAGAAGAAGGAACTATTGCAATTCGAGGTGTGGGAAGACCATTCAAATCCGCTATTTTCTTTACAATTCCATAAAGCCTTGGATTATCTTGCCTATCAATAACTTTGGCACCATATGCTCTCAATACTATTGAATCACTATAAAAATATGAGAAAAAAGAAATTGGTACTGAAAAAAGTAAGAAGAAAAACGCCCCTCCAATAAAATTACCTGCAAAATATGCTCCGAATATGGAACCTACAATAACCATCAAGAGTGTCAACAAAAAATATAACCCAAATAGACGAAGTATAGCCATAATAATCGATTTTGTACTAGTAATTAAAACTTATTTAATCAACATAGTGCTGGTAAGTTTCTCTTTCTAAAATCCTAATTGCCTCCTTCTCAATTTCTGGATCGTATCTAAAAACAGGATTAGGACTTTCTCCTTGAGGGCGTTTTTTAGAATCTAAATTACCTTCAGAATAAGCCCTAACAGCCTCAACCATTAATGTAGAAGCTACCACTAATGTCTTGTAGCAAAGATCATGATAATTGTCACCCCTTCTTACAGGAATTTCACGTTTTCCAACTAAATCTCCGGCATCAATCTCTGTTGAACAAAAATGACAACTGCTTCCTATCTTAATGTTCTCATGTACACTCCAAGCTGGTGATGCGGAACCTCTACACTCAGGAAGAAGACCAGGGTGGGAATTCAATACACCACCTCGTGCCTCTCCATACTCTAGAATCTGACCACGAATTATTCTTGTTCCACCAAAAACAATGAGGTCTGGGTCAGCTTTCTCAATATGTTCCATACAATGTTCATCGTTGTGTATAGGTACTTCAACAACTGGAATTTTATTTTCTTTGGCTTGTGATTCCATAGTTGGCCCAACTGTATGTGTGCCTATTCTGAATTCAAATTTTTCTCTTTCAATTTCGCCACCTTCTGAAAATTCTTCAATAATTAATGATGGTGTAAAACCTGCATCTAAAAGCTGTGAGAGCATTTCTCTACCCCAAGGATGTTCTTTAATGGCTAAGAAAATAAAATTCATTTTTTCGCAACTACCTTAAATTCGACTGAAATTGGAGTAGGTAAAGCACCAACTTCAACTGTAGTTCTTGTTGCCTCATACCCCTCGAGATATTCAGAATATATTGAGTTAAATTTCTTGAAATCATTTTTCATATCTGTCAAAAATACCATTATATCAACAACATTTGACATATTGAGATTGGCAGCTTCTAATATTGCAAGTACATTACTAAACGTTGCATGGGTTTGTGCTTCTATACCTTCAGGGATCTTATCCGTATCTGGATGTCTGGGACCTACACCTGAAAGAAATACTAAGTCTCCTGCTTCTTTAGCATGAACATAAGCACCAACAGGTTTAGCAGCCTTATCTGTTCTAATGGCCATCTGCTTCCTCTAAAGCTCCCATTTCAGGTTGATCATAAAAATCTAAAACTTCTCTATCTCCCTTATAGAATTCTGGATCATCTTCATCATATTCAAGATCACCAGCAGTATCTTCAGCAGGAGTCAATGTAACTACTGCAGAACCGGTTCCCCAAACAGGTTCGTAAGCTAAAACATTACCATCATACAAATTGTTCTGACCCATAATAGAAGCCATAATCCAGAAAGGTTTGAAGCTTACAACTTTGGGAACACGCGCTTCATTGTGAAATTGTCTAGATAATTGTGAAACGTCTTCAAGCCTGCCTTTTTCTAAATATTCTAAAAATTTTAGATTCCACTCATGATCTTTAAGTGAATGAATTTTATCATCTTTAGGGTCTATATCTACAGTGTGCAATCTATTTGACAGTGCTGAAACAACGACAACTGCGGCTTTCTT
>JAKURQ010000019.1:8882-17329 GCA_022449785.1 Candidatus Poseidoniia archaeon | reverse complement strand
TTTCAAAATCATTTTCGAATCCAGGAGCAACTTGTACAATCCATCTTCCATTCGATTCACTGAATAATTCAATATCAGCTCTCAAATCACCATCTAGATCAATTTTAGCCCCATTACCACCCATACACATTTCGATAATAGATAGAGCCAACCCTCCATTTGATATGTCATGACAAGCCCTTACCTCATTATTCTCTATTGCTTGAATTAATTGTTCCATTCTAGGTATGAACGAACCAAAATCCGTAGTTGGAACATTCTTACATTCTAATCCTAGCGTTCTATAGTACAAACTAGCTCCCATTTCCTCTTTAGTTTTACCAACAAGCCAAATAGTTCCTTTATCTTTCATGTCACTAGTTACGCATGTTCTAATGTCTTCTACCAATCCGATACCCATTAACACAGGTGTTGGAGGAATGGCTCCCTCTGCAGTTTCATTGTATAGGCTCACGTTACCAGAAACGTAAGGGACGTCTACAGAGGTTGCAGCATCTCTTAATGCTTCACAACTTGCCTTAAACTGTCCCATTATGTCTGGCCTTTGTGGGTTCCCAAAACACAAACAATCAGCCAACGAATCAATCCTAGCACCTACTGATGCTAAATTTCTACATACTTCTTCTACAGCACTCATTGTACCATGGTAAGGATTTGCTTCCATGAGGTGTGGATTTATGTCAGAAGTTAGTGCTAACCCTTTCCATGAATCATCTACGGGTTTTATTACAGAAGAATCTCCAGGCACTTCTTTGCTAATTGGGCCTTGTATCGGTTTCAAAACAGTTTTGCCTCTGACTTCATGATCATATTGTCTGATTACCCAGTCCTTTGATGCAACTTCTGGTTGACTGATAATATCAATAATTTGTTGTCTCATATTTTTTGGATAATTAGGTAATTCTCTTGCTTTTCCAACCTCATAGTCAGGCAAATTGTAAGGTCTTTTGTAAACAGGACCACCAGTTGTAAATTCCAAATCCAAATTCAAAATCTCAACACCGTTGTAATTTACGATATTTCTCTTTTCTGCAATTACTTTTCCAATAGTAACAGCTTCAACATCCCATGCTTTACATCTTTCAAGTACTTTTTCTACATTTTCAGGTGTAACGGTAAACATCATCCTTTCTTGAGATTCAGAAACCCAAATCTCCCATGGAGGCATGTTTTCAACTTTCAGATGAACTTTTTCTAAATCAACTTTAGCACCAAACCCTCCATCTAATGCAAGTTCTCCAACTACGCAAGACAAACCGCCACCTCCTAAATCTTTCATTCCAGTCAAAAGATTCATTTTATTCAATTCCAAACACAAATGCATCAATGGCTCTTTAGTTATTGGATCTCCTAGTTGTACCGCTCCAATATCATCTTCAGAGCTCGCATCCAAATCTCTTGAAGCAAATGTTACTCCATGAATCCCGTCTCTACCAGTTCGTCCACCGGCCAAGATATAGATATCACCAACATCACCAGCTTTACTATGAATCATTAATTCTTTTTCAACTATGCCTACACATCCGACATTTACAAGCGGATTCCCAGTATATTTAGGGTGAAAAGCTACTTGCCCTGCGACAGTAGGAATTCCCACACGGTTTCCATAATCACGTATTCCTGCTACAACACCTCCCATCAAATATCTAGGATGTTTTACCCCGTCAGCCAAATTTTCACGAGGCGTATCTAGTTCTCCGAAAAATAAAGGATCAACTAGTGCAATTGGTTGAGCACCCATACAGACTACATCTCTCAGAATTCCACCAATTCCTGTAGCTGAACCACCATAGGGGTCTAGTGCCGAAGGATGATTATGTGATTCTAAACCAACTGCATAGTAATGTTTATCATCAAATTCCATTATCCCTGCATCTTCTCTTGCGATTACTTTTTTACTAGATTTAAGTCCAAACACCGTTTCCTCTAAAACAGGTTTTGAGGACTTATAACAGCAATGTTCAGACCACGCCTGATCGATTGCTTGAAGCTCAACATCCGTAGGCTTTCTATTCTCTTTTTCAAAATATTTCTTTACTTTTTCCATCTCATCAGGAAGCAACCCTAATCCCAAATCACTAGCTACTTTTGATAAATCGCTATCTAAATCAACATAAAACACATTTTTCGCATCAGGTACAGGTTCTAGCATTAATCAGCCACCGCAATTGAATAATCATGAACTACCGGATTGGCTAACAATCTCTGGCACATTTTTTCAGCCTCAGCGAGTGCAGCTTCTTGATTGCCTGCAATTTCAACTCGATAACACTTAGCAGATTTCACAGCATTTACGTTTTCAAAACCAAGAAGACTTAACGCTTTTTGGACATTAGCACCTTCAGGGTCAGCCATTCCTGTTTTCAGACCGATTCTTATTTCAATTTCAGTGGACATAAAACTCTAATATTACAGATTGAAAGCGGGATAAAAATTAAACGGCTAAATTATATCTAATTGAGATAGTAGTAAAATAAAAATCAGGGTTTGAAATCCAGCAGCGATATCGTCTAGGATTATGCCATGACCGCCTTCCATTTCTTCTAAATCTTTTGCAGGCCATATTTTCAGAACATCAAATATTCTAAATGCTATAAATGATAAAATCCATATTTTAGTAGTTATATCTATTTCAAAAATTACCAATAAACCTATAGGGATTAGATATCCAATGACTTCATCAATTACATAGATTCCAGGATCTTTTCCATATTTTTCTTCACACCAAGGCGCAATTTGTACACCAATGTAGTACATTATTGCAGCTAAGATTAGGAGCAAATAACCTACAAACGATTCAATATTTTCAATGGCAAAATATGCTAGAACGAGAGCACCAAAAGAACCAAATGTTCCAGGAGCTACAGGTGCTTTTCCTAGAAAGAAAAAGGATACAAAAGCCTCCTTGCCCCAATCTTTAGTTTCACTCATCCTTTGCCTCATTCCAAAAATGGTACATTCTTTGTACAGCAGTTAAATTACCTAAAACTGCCAAAATAGCAACAACTATGGTGATTATTGTTTCTATGTCTCCCATGAGTTCTCCAATTAACACTCCCATCCCTAGTATGAACCATCTTTCAGGTCTCTCAATCAAACCAATTCCTTCTTGTGTGACTCCTAGCCTTTCTGCAGCAGCACGGCAGTATGAGGTTTGAAATGCTCCAATCATAGCAGCCATCGCCCAGACTTGTCCAGGTACAAATTCTAATGGTTTAATTGGTAAAGGATTTATCCAATCACATAAAATCAAGGCACTAAAGGCTATACAATCAGCATAGCGATCTAAAGTCGCATCCAGATAGCCACCACGTATAGATGTTGTTTTTGTTGCTCTAGCAACTAGGCCATCAGCCCCATCAAATAAACAAGCAATCAAACCGACTGTAAAAGCTCCGTAAATGTTCTGATTATAGAGCAACCATGCTGCATATAGCGTCAAAATCAGCCCCATTATTGTGATATGATTTGGTTTGATTCCTATTTTGCCAAGTCCTTTCCCTAAAGGATCCAAGAGTTTTCCAGCAGCCGTTTTTAGAGTTTTACTAAGCATAAGGGCGGGATGATATGGGAGTGGTTATTTTAGTCCCTTCCGCAGTGAGGATATTACACATGGACCGCGAATTGATAAAACAGCAATTGCAATACCCTCTAGAAGAAACCAATTTCGATGATCAAGGTGAACTTTATCGAGGAAAAGTTCGAGATAATTATATCAATGAAGATACTATAACAATGGTAACAACAGATAGAATTTCAGCTTTTGACAGAGTTTTAGGTACAGTACCATTCAAAGGCCAATCATTAGTTGAATTAGCAGATTGGTGGTTTGGTGAAACAGCAGATATTGTTGCTAATCATGTAATCCGACGTCCACATCCTAATGTTTGGACTGTAAGAAGATGTGATCCAATACAAGTTGAAATGGTTGTTAGAGGATACATTACTGGAGTTACATCAACTTCAGCTTGGACGGCGTATGAAAAAGGAGATAGAAATTTCTGTGGTAATGAATTACCTGATGGGATGAGGAAAAATGAAAAGCTTCCAGAACCAATTATTACACCTTCAACAAAAGCAGCAAAAGGCGAACATGATGAATCAGTAGCACCATCAGAACTTTACAAAAGAGGAGTTATTGATCCAGGACTTTACAAGGAATTAGCTCGCATATCAATGAGATTGTATGAAAGAGGCGTTGCTAGAGCTGCAGATCATGGTTTAATTTTTGTAGATACGAAATATGAATTTGGAATATCTAATGGTAAAATCATGCTTATGGATGAAGTCAATACCCCAGATTCAAGTCGCTATTGGATTTCTGAAGATTATGAGAAACGATTTGAAAAGGAGGAAGAACCAAGGAAATTAGACAAAGAATATGTTAGAACTTGGCTTGCAGACCAAGGTTTCACAGGTGATGGCAAACCTCCTAAATTAACAGATGAAATACGTGTAGAGGCAGCAGCCAGATATATGGAAGTTGTAGAGAATTTCACAGGTGAAGAAATGCAACTCGAAGTTGGCCCAGTTGATGAGTCAATATATTCTATTCTAAACCCATTTGCTTATTGAGGATATAATCGTCAGCTTTATATCTTCAGCCCAAACGTGACTTATCCCAATAGCAGAAATTAAGTATTGGAGTATTAGGAATGAGTCAAAAGAAAAACAGAACTCAGAAAAAGCCAAAATCTGAAATTAAGTTGGCCGAGGAGCGCTTCCAGAATTGTATAACTAAACGCAATTCACTAAATGATGAAGCCCGCGCAATCAGGGATGAGCGTAATTCATTGCACGATCAAAGAAACAAAGTTATGGAAGAGATAATGAAATATCGTGATGAAATGAAATCCAATACTACAACAAAAACTAAACACCAAGATGCTCGTAACAGTGCACAAGAGAAGGCTAAAAAATTAATTGAACTTAAGCAACAAAAGAGGAAGGGCAAAAAAGGTGAAAAATCACTAAAAGATACAGTTCAGGCACTTCATTCAGAGATTCTTAATTTAGAAAAAAGAAGAGAAACTACAGAGATGCCCATTGCTAAAGAAAGAGAATTAATGGATAAACTAGCTATTTTGAGAAGAAGTTTAGATGATCAAGAAGAAGTCTTACTGACCCAAGAACATCTAAATGCAGAAGTATCAGAGTTAGACAAAGACATCGATGCAGAATTTTCAAAAGCAGATGAGCAGCATAATTCGGTTATTAAATTAGCAAAGTTGAATAAGAAATTGTACAAGAAGGTTAGTAACTTAATGAAAGAGGCTTCACATTTATCTACTGAGGCAGATAAAAAACACAAAGAGTTTGTAGAATATAGAAAGAAAGCAGACAATCAACATACTAAAGCCATGGAGATGCTTGAAACTTTGAAAACCCACAGGAAGACAGCTAGTGAGGAACGTCAAGCCCGTTGGAAAATCGTTAAGGATCATCGAAAGAATATTAAGAAAGAATTATATGATGAAAAGAAATTGGATACTGCGGCAGATGATGCTTTACAACAATTAATGTCTGGTGGAAAAATAAGTCTTTAATGGATTCAATCGTTTTGGCAGGTGGTTTTGCCAAACGCATGTTGCCTCTTACCAAAAATACACCTAAACAACTTCTTGATGTAGCTGGCGAACCTATGCTTAGCCATGTTCTAAAATCCTTAGAAGAAATATCTCCAGAAAGAGTTATTATTTCTGTAAATAGTTTCTTTTCCTCGCATTTTAGTCAATTTATTGACGATTATTCTGGCCCTCTAAATCTTCAATTATTTGTAGAATCTAGCGAGAATGAAGAGGAAAAATTAGGAGCACTTGGCGCTCTAAATCTTTTGTTTTCTGAATTAAATATCACCGGTCCTGTTTTCATAGCAGGTGGCGATAATTTATCAAATTTCGATTTATCTGCAATGGTTTCTAAATCAGAAAGAACGAATAGAGACGTTATTGGCCTGTATGATGTAGAAGACAATAATTTAGCTAAATTATATGGAATTGCAGAATTAAAGTCTGATAGAATAGTAGATTTTGTGGAAAAACCTTCTGAACCTAAATCTACATTGGCTGCAACAGCATATTGGTTATTGTCGACGGATGGAATCTCCAATTTCTTTGACTATATCAATTCAGGAGGAGATAGAGATGCTCTTGGAAATTTCTTAGCTTGGAATATCAAAAGAAATGAAGTTCTTAGCGTATCTTATCGCGGAACTTGGTATGATATTGGTGATTTAGAGTCATACAAAGCAGCTCAAAAGTGGCTTTCAGAATAAACAGAGGGTTTTTTTAGAACAACTTTGTCCCAGCTGTAATGGCAACTGATTTATCAATCCTAGGCGAAGTACTTGTCATAAGTTCGCTGTTTCTTTTAGGTATAGGTTATCTTCTTTCGGAAAGAGGACATACCTTTCTTGGAAAGTATTTTCCTAAAAAGATAGGACATCAAATTTCTATCTTGGGCTGGATATGTCTTGGTCTCTTTTGGTGGATTGAAGTTGAGTATTATATTTTGATTCAAGATCCAGTTAATGCTTTAATTTGTGCAGCCGCCCTTCCATTCTTTGGCTATTTAGCATATCATGAATATCTCAGTATTATTTGGAAGGAATCCTACGAACCATTACGTTGGTTAGCAGCTATGACTGTAGTTGCTGGAGGAATTTATTTTTTCGTGGAAAGAGTTCCTTTACTCGCCGGTTGGTTTATTCATCTTGTAGCAGAACAATCAGTCTGGTTTCTTCATATTTTTGATTTGGAAACTAGTTTAGGTGCAATTGATTATGGCGAAGGTTCACGATATTATCGTTCAGGTTCAGAACATGAAGAAGTTCGGGTTGCAGTAGAAGCAGACGGATGGAAAGATCCTCTAGCCCCTTCAGTAAACATAGTTCTTGCTTGTACAGCTCTTCAGAGTATGATTATTTTTGTAGGCGGTGTAATTTGTACTAAAGCTCCTTTCCGTAGCAGATTGAATGGTTTCTTAGTTACCGTCCCTCCAATTTATGTGTTAAATTTAATTCGTAATGCAGTAGTTATTTGGCTAACATATGAGCACGTTTGGGGCGATGACACGTTCTACTGGGCACATGCAGTCTATGCAAAAATAGGTAGCTTAATTGCTCTTGTGATTTTAGCGATAGCTGTTTTTCACTTCCTGCCTGAAATGCAAGATTCTATTTTGGGAGTAATTGATCTTCCTTTACGTGAAGCCCAGAAGGAGAATCATCACACTCTACCTCTTGCAAAGGGAATGCCTAATACTGTAATTTACATTTTAATCTTAGGTTTAATATTATTTCCATTTGGAGCTTCAGCAAACTCCGTTAGCAGTCAAGGAATTAATGTCGATTGGCCACTTGAAGAAATGTACATAATATCATTAGTCTTACTTTTTATTTCCGCCTTTCTTCTTTTCTTCTATCGCGATCCTTATAGAGAAATTCAGAAGGGAATTGTTAGTCCAGCAGACGGCTTGGTTCAAGAAGCTACTATGAAGAATGGGATGGTAAGAATTTCAATTTTCATGAATCTACAAAATGTGCACGTTAATAGATCTCCAATAAAGGGTAGAATTATTTCACAGAAGCACAAACCTGGAGGATATAGTCCCGCTTTTTCAAAAGATTCAGATAAGAATGAAAGATTAATTACTAAATTAGATACAAAATTAGGTACAGTCAAGATGACTCAAATTGCAGGTTTTCTTGTAAGAAGAATTGTCAGTTATGTAAAACCAGAGTCCAAAGTTAGGAAAGGTGAAAGAATAGGACTAATTCATTTTGGTTCTCGTGTAGATTTGGCTTTTGAAGAATCAGGTATTGAGTTAAAAGTTAAGAAAGGAGATCGCATTTTGGCAGGGCAAACAATTGCTATTTTCACCCCTATGTCAGAGTTATCTACTGTTGAAAAAGTTGTAGAAGCCCCAAAAAGAATCCTTTCTAAATTGAAGGCAACGGCTTCTGAGGGGTTCGATTAAGTTGTCTTTTCTTAAAAGATTGTTCAAGCCATTAACTCTCGTATCCTACGCAGATTTAGCGACTTTCACTAGCGCAATTCTAGGTTTTCTAGCAATTACTTACATTATTGATGGTACGGTTGAAAGTTATATTGTAGCTTTACTTTTACTTCCTATTTCAGCAATTATTGATGGGATGGATGGAGCCTTAGCTCGTAAATTTGGTACAAAACATGATTATGGCAAGTATTTCGATTCTATTTCCGATTCGATTTGTTTTGGTATAGCACCCTCTATCTTGGTTTATTCGCTGTATTATGATATCAGCAAAGGTCCTGCCTTAGATATTTTGAATGATGATATGCAAGTTGAATTTAGATATAATATAGAAAATTTGATTGCAATTACAGCATCTTTGATGATTGCTCTTCTCAGTCTCTTTAGATTAGCTAGATATACTCTAGGTGAACAAGTTACAAACAAATAATTTG
>JAKURQ010000019.1:0-8872 GCA_022449785.1 Candidatus Poseidoniia archaeon | reverse complement strand
AATATTCTTTAATTAATGAATTTGACAATGTTCTGGTTCCATTATCTATAGGTTTAGTTTCTTTACTTACAGTCACGACAATACCTTATGCAAAGGCTAGAGCAGGTTTTCTGAAACCAATATTGTTTGGTATCTTGGTTCTCCTGCTTACAGTGGTTCTTCGATTCTTTGATAATGATTTGTGGGAAACTACTTGGTTTGCAGCTTTTGCACTCTACATGCTTTACTTTGCAATAATACCTGCTCTAATTGCTAATGGTACTTTTGAAGAATAATTATTTTCTTCTTCTATAGACAAGTATTCCTAACATTGCAACAACTGATATGAAGGAAGGACCTGGAAGTAGAGAATCGTCCTCTGCATCTCCTCCAGTATTTTCTTCAGCTACTTCACCTTCAACAACAACAGTAATAGTCAGTTGTTCAAGTTGTTCAAACACGTAACTGCCACTGCTTGCTTCTGTGGCCTGTAATAGATTTACAGTAAAGGTGTAAGAACCGGGAGAAACTTCTCTGGCAATTACAGCCACTGCACCCCAGTCCATTGAATCTCCTGCGTCAAGAGCTATAGGATACAAATCCGTTTCAGATGGTGAAAGTGCAACTCTCCATTCTTTTTGATTCTGGTCAAAGTAAACTTCTGAGCCCGTAGCTCCATCTGGCATGACGACTTCAAAGGCAATTTGAGTGTCGATATTACCCTGATTTTCAACAGAGAATCCAACTGAAGCAGTTTGTATTTTATCGGCTTCAATGGTTACTTCAAAATTACCTGAAGTTAGACAGAATCCACTAAGATCGGTCAGACAGAAAATTAAGTCCATATTCTCCTCAACTTGTTCTTGGACAATTACATTTGAAATAGATTTGGCAAGTTCTTCGTTTCCGTTCATAATCAAAACTTCCAATCTATAGGTCTCTTCAGAAGTTCCAACAGGCACATCAACAGTTACAGTGAATGTTGTTCCTTCTTCAGCCTCCAAATCTACTTCTGTTATTGATGGGGTTGCCCAGTCTCCAGCTACACCACCTGTCATTATTGTTAGACTCTGTTTACCGTTACTGTCACTTAGCAATGTAAAATCAAATACTCCAGAGCTTCCAGGAGCTATAGTAATTAGACCACCACTATCCCTTCTCAAAGTAGCTCCATATTCTAATTCTTCTACAACTACTTTAATGGTTTTTTCATCAGAAGCAGTTTGATCATTTCTTGAGGTTGCGCTAATATCAATATACGAATTTCCATTCTCTGCATCACTAGGGACGCTGATAATTCCATCAACTGTAGCTTCCCCATCAGCCCCAATGGTAATTTCATCTTCATCAAATGTTACCCAATCTTCACTAGCTACAAGATCGAACGTATCTTGCTCATCTCCTTTATTGTAGATAGTTACGGTAAATTCAACATCTTTACCAGCTATAACTTCAGCATTTGTTGGATCTAATTCAATTTCAACTTCATAATTTACAGGATTATCTGTAACAGTTACTAGTAATTCAAGTTCTTCGAGAGTTCCATCTGTCGCAGTAACAAGTACAGTCAAATCATAGTCACCATATTCCGCATCTTCATCAATTTTTAGTGCTAATTCTAAATCTCGACTTTCATTGCTCTTTAGTTTCATTTCATTTGCAATCTGACCCCATCCTGAAGCACTTCCAGTCATTTCAATTTCCATAATGTCTGTTCCTGAAGCTCTGTTGCTAACGATTAAGTCAAACATTACATCATCTCCAGGTTGACCCTGTTTATGGTCATTAAATGTAGTAATTTCAGGTATACAAATCATTACAACTTCAACAGATTCATCTTTGACATCGTTACGATGATTTTCATCATCTTTCAAAGTTTCAACGATTACACTAATCTCTTCTGGATTTCCACTATCCCATTCCCAGTTTAGAGTTTCTTCTTCACCAGATTCTAATGCAGTCACTACTTTTGTATCTGACCATAATTCATTACCATCTGAATCAAGTATTCGTGCTTCCACATCAAAAGCAGCTTGGTCTTCAGAACCATAGTTTTTGATAATACTTGAGAAAGCGACAGTTGAATTCTCTTCTATGGTGCTTTCGATTTCCAAGAGTTTAACTCCAACATCATCGGCAGCTGCCGCAGCTCTTAGCCAATCCAGTGCTCTGCCAACCATATCTTCTCTGTCTTCAGTAGTATTAACAAAAGCAAATGTAAATGGCGAAACAATAATTCTGTAATCTCCTTCATAATGTAAAGACATGTTGTAAATTTGTGGTGCATCATCCCAATTACTCATTCCGGATTCCATATCATCACTGAACAAAGATCCAGTAGTGTCCGTTAATTCTACATCATCGAAGTACCAACCTTCGTATGCGTCTACAACACCATCAGAACCAAACCTCAATTTGAATCTTACATCTTCACCAGAATAATTTCCTAAATCAAAAGATGCTTGGACCCAACCGCCTGAATCTCCATAATATCCAGCCTCTCCATCTAATCCTGTAACAGAATCTGCAGGATAACCTCCACTTGGGTAAATTACTTCCCAGTTTTCACCATTATCTGTAGAAATCTGAACATTTCCTCCATCATAAGGGTATGTTGAACTCTCTGTGTCATAATAGTGTTGGAATCTTAGCTGTCCACCTACGCCCAATGAATAAGACTCTGAAGTATAGATAGAGTAATCCCATCCACTTCTGTATTCTCCATTTTCTTTTGATTCATCGCCAATCCACATTGAATGCGTTGGACTGTTGGCTTTTCGGTTTGAATCTTCTTCAGTATCTACAATATGCCACCAATTACTCTTACCAGTATAGAATGCCCCTACAGCATCATCTGTAGGTCGTATCCAGTCTGCATAATCGTATGGTATTAGTTCTCTATTTCCCATGTCATATTCAGCTTCACTAAATATTTCATCATCATCTACACCCATTAGTGGATTTGGAGTTCCTGCACTATCACTTACATAACTTATCTTTAGATAATCATGCTCAAAGGTACCTTCTTCTCTTGCACCAGTAGATGAGTTTAGAGCAGTTATGAATTGTTGTCCCATGATCCACATGTTTCCTCCACTGTCTAAGTAATCACCAATACAGCTTTTCCAAGCAGTTGCATTTCTTTGATTGTGGTCACCTTGTATCCATACGACGACATCATATTTGTCATCTTGAGCATTGACCATATTGACAAGATCAGGATATGGATGAAGTTCCCCAAATGATCCAGCTTCTTGGTCATATGGTACAGTATACACGTCATAACCTCGGCTTTCACCTTCACCGAAGTATTGTTGCAGTGTATCTTTCATTCTAACATCAATTTCATCTATATCGTAGTAATTGTTATATCCATTATTATCACCGAAATTAGCATCCACTAGGAGAACTTTGTCTCCGCCGCTTTGTTCATAATAGAATGGAGTTGCTGAAATTTCTTGACTATCTTCAGTTTCTGGATCATCTCTACTGGTAACAGTAACAGTGAAGAAATGTTCATCACCAAGAGGGGCTAGCGTTGGAGCTATTACGATAACAGTGAACTCCTGACTTGAACCTGCTGTAAGATAAAGAGAAGTAACATGTGAAATTATTTTCCAATCATCAGCTTGATCAATATAATCTACAGTGACATCATAATATCCACTATTTTCACCAGTATTGGTTGCTGTGAAATTAAAGTGTACTGATTCTCCAGAAAGGACATCCTTAGCTTGCTGTTCTACTGCCAATGCAACTTGATATCCACTCTCAGCAATATCAATGACTTTTTCTTTTGGATTGTTTCCAGCCCTTTCATCATCTTCTAACAGAGTTTCAACTCTTATTGTATAAGTTCCATTTGGTCCACCTTCCCACGTCCAGTCTAAGGTTGTATTGTGTTTTGATTCTAGTTCATCAACTTCTTGAGTTTCATTGTAAACCTCAGTTCCGTCATCTCTTGTTACAGTTCCACGAACATCAAAGGTATCTTGGTCATTTGTTCCAAAATTGTAAATATCTGATGTGAAAGAAACAGCCCTTCCTGGCTTTGCAGTATCTGGTGCCTCTAATTCTTTAGTTCCTACATCATTAGGTATTGGTGGCAAGCTGTAAAGTGTAAAATCATCAACATACAATCCGTTAAGTTGTGTGTATGTGTTAGACACGAATCTCAATCTAAAGCTAGCATCGCCTTCATACTCACTTACATCAGATTCCACATATAACCAGCCATTTTCGTCAGCATCATCATAGTTTTCAGAATAGTCTCCATCGTCTCCAGGGAATGTTTCAATGGTTTCCCATTCTCCAGAAATATTTATCTCAAGAGAGGCATAGTCATATGGTCCATCAATTCCAAACCAGACCATAGCTGAAACATACTTCTCAGATCCATCTCCTAAATCAATGGTTGGAGTTTCTAATGAATCGTTCAAAGAAGCACTATAGTATCCAGTATCAGTGTTTCCTAAGTACCAAGCATAATCACCAGAATATGCCTTTCCATACTCTTCTTCAGAGGAATAATAATTCCATTCACTTAGAACAACATCAGCTTCCCATTCACTTGTACCATCTTCAAAGTCTTCTTCAAAATCAGTAGTTATTCCATTCATTATTTTGAAATCATCAATATACCATCCTTCGTATGTATCAACAGATGAATCAGTTCCAAATCTAAATTTGAATTTAACATCTTCACCAGAGTAATTTCCAAGGTTGAAATTTGCATTTTCCCAAGTAGAAGAATCTCCATCACCAGACGTACCTGTGTATCCAGGTTCGTTATCCAATCCGACTACAGCATCATCAGGATACCCGCCATCAGGTATGAGTACTTCCCATTCTTGACCTCCATCAGTAGAGATTTGCACATTTCCACCATCCCAGCTAAACTCAGTGTGGTACCATATGTCTACAGACATTGTTGGATTAGTTCCAAGAGAGTGGTTATTGGCAGTATACAATGAGAAATCCCAGTTATTGCCGTATTCTCCATCACCCTTAGATTCATCACCTACCCACATAGAATGTGTTGGACTTGATGCTTCTCGATTTTCGTCTTCATCTGTATCAATTAAATGCCATGGATTACTCAATGATTTGTAATGAGTCCACCCGTTCGTACCGTCTTCCATGTCATCACTAAATTCAATATCAACACTTCTCATCATTGCTGATGCTTCGTCATTTTCTGGTATTTCGTCATCATCATCGTGTACCTTAGCTTCAAACCAGAAGGTTCCATATTCATCAGGTTCCCATTCCCAGTCCAAAGTTATAGTGTCTCCAGGACTCAAATCACCAGTAGATTGAGTTCCTCCGTTGTACATTACACCACCAGCACCATCGTAGACTTTTCCACTAATGTCTGAATTCATTGAAACATCACCGGTGTTTGTCACAACAACACTCATTTCTCGATTAGTATCCTTCTCAGCAATCATTGGATCTACTCGAGGTTCAGATAATGCTACATCGTAAGTTACGTATGTATTGACAGCAATCTGTTTTTCATTATTATCTTCTTTTTCGTCATTAGCTATTTCAGCTTCAACTTTAATTTCATATTCATAATCTTCATCGTCAGGAGTATCCCAGTCAAATTCTACGAATGCTCCTTCTCCAGCATCTAATGAAATTGTTGTACTGTCAGTATGCCGATATGTATTGTTCAAACATCTTATTTCTAGAGAAACTTGTACACTATCTTGATCTTCAGTTCCTCTGTTTCTAACTGTAACATTGACCATGTTCTCAACATTTGGTTCAACAGTTTCGCCATCCTTAGGAGTATTGAAACGACTTAGGCTTACATCATTTTCAAGTTGTTCAACTAAGTATTCAACTATAAGTTCTATTAGTTCATCACGATCATCACTGTTTGTTATAGAACTGAAATCAACGGTCATGAAGACTAATTTGAAATCCTCTTCAGTTCTAATGGTCGAAATATTGTAATCATCTGGAGCTCCAGAACTGAATACTTTTTCAAAACCTGAACGTGGATTAATATCATCGGCAAAATCAGAAGAAATTGCATCTGCATCATATTCCATCCCATCAGAGATAGGGTCATCATCAACACCCATTAGTACAGAAGGAGTTGTTCTATCATGATCTGCGTATGCAACACCTAGATAATCATATTCAAAATCACCTTCACTACGTTCACCGTCTGCAGTATCAAAATCGTATAGAATATCTTGCCCTATAGCCCATAAGCTACCTCCACCTTCTAGGAAATCAGCTACGTTTTCTTTGTCATTATTTGTAAATGTAATGTCTGTGTCTCCACTTTGATAGTCACTTCCACAAACCCAAATAATCAAGCTATATTCACTTAGAACATCATAACCAGGTGCATCAGCACCACTGTCCACTCTGATAATATCGTAACCTACAGAAGTAGTCATGTTATCTAATGAGTTAACATAATAGCCATCAGTTTCAGTTCTGACACCTCCATTATTGCTACTGTTATCGTCATCTAACAAGAGGATTGGAGGATATGCTACGTCAATATCTTCTTCTTCTTCATTATTATCTTCATCTTCTTCACGAATTTGTTCTTCTTCATCTACAATTACTTTGATAGTATGTGAACCGCCAACAGCCCTCCAATCTATCTCAGCATCTGCAGTACTACTTCCAGGGATTGTGATACTATCTTTTCCAATAAAATTGTCATCCCAGTAAAAGCTAACATTGGTTGTCACGCTTACCAATCCACTAGCTCCACCATCATTGGCAACTTCAGCAGTAATAGTTATTGTGTCTCCACCAGTAGGTGAATTATCACTAAATGTTATCTCATTTATTGATAGATCAGGGTCACCCTCATCTGCTATGACATTCATAGAAGAAAGTGGCAACATTAGTATGGCTAGCAAGAAAGCTGTTAGTTTGCGTGACATAGTCGCTCCAAGTTCGGTGAACCTTACTCGTTATAAAAGATGTGTTTACACCCTACGGGTGTAAATTTTATGCCTTAATTTGGGGTCGTCTTCTAGCACATTTGTATCTCCTTCAATCCATGATTTATCTATTGCCGGGAAGTAAATACAATCTTCACCACTAACGCTATCAGGCACTAATGTCATGTCGATTATGTCTGCTTTTTGCATGGCTTCTTGATAAATTCCAGCTCCACCTATAAACCATACATCGCCTTCACAAGTCTGTAAAGCATCATCTATACTTTGAAAGCATTCTATGTCTTTAATTGAACTTCTGGTTATCACAATATTTCTACGATTAGGAAGTGGTTTTATTGGTAAAGACTCCCAAGTCTTACGGCCCATAATTATGGTATTATCCGTGGTCAATCTTTTGAAACGTTTCAAATCAGCAGAATAATGCCAAGGAATGGTATTATCTTTTCCAATAATTCCTTCTGGAGAAACTGCGACTAATATTCCTCTCATACAGCAACCTTAAACGGAATGAAAGGTTCAGGGTTGTAATTCTCTAATCTGAATTTTGACATTATAGTTTCAGTATCTGCATCAAGTAAATCCATGACATCATCTAAGGTTTTGATACTCGAATCAATTTTTAATTCAGGTAATTTCCCAATCTTCCTTGATAATTGTTCTCTGAGGCCAGGAATATGATCATATTCTTCCATAGAACCGTCTGCTTTTTTTGTGTAAATATGCGCATCAACAAGAGTATGCCCGAATGTTCCTACTTTCATTCCTGACAGATGAGCGAATAAGTGTAACAAAAAAGAGTAACCAGCTATGTTGTAAGGAACGCCAAGAGCAACATCACAACTGCGTTGTGTTAGATGAACACATAGTCGAGGTTCATTGTTTTTATCGTATTGAACATTGAAAATAAACATTAGATGACAAGGAGGCAATCCACTCGTCTGAGCATTGCCAGGAGCCCATGCAGTAATTACCATTCTACGGCTGTTTGGATTTTTCTTCAATGTATCTAAAACATAACGTACTTGGTCATTGTATTTTTGCTCTCCATGTATTGGAAATTTTCTCCAAAAATTGCCGTACGCACTTGGTACATATCCTTCATCATCAGCCCAGTGATCCCAAAATTTACAACCGTGCTTTTTTAATAGTCCTATGTGCAAGTCTCCAGACAAAAACCATAGATTTTCTACTACTATATTCTTCCATGAGATTTCTTTGGTTGTTAGAAGTGGAAATCCTTCATTAAGATCTATTGAATAATTGATGTTGAAAGCAGAGATTGTATCGACGCCAGTCCTATTTTCTTTCCTAGTTCCACGATCTAAAACTTCCTGTACTAGGTCCAAGTATTGTTTCACATATGGCTAGTAGAAAGGGGCCATAAAGCGTTGCTCCGGATTCGTAAATTATAAATAAATTAGCGTATTGTGTATTGAATGCCTTTTCGTATAATTGACCACGAATCCAATGAGATTTTGCTTGAATCCCCGCATGTATCAGATTTGATAGAATATATTGACAAAAATTCTGAAGAATATGTGGTCAAAGAATTAACTATATCTTAAGATTAAAGGCTAACCAGTTACTAATATTTCAATGCTTTCAGCGAGAGCTATATCGTTATCAGTTATACCATTCACTTCAGAAGTAGTTGAAGTTATAGTTACATTAGATCCCTTGACAAGAATCTCAGGATAATGGGTTAATTCACTTGCAATACTTGCGACATGTTGGACAAACGTTGTAGCAGACTCAAAGCTATTGAAACTGAAATCTTTTTGAATTTGTCGGTAGACATCATTGTAGTTCCAACCATCAAGCCCTTTCAATGATTTTTCAACATTTTCATCGCTTAGTAAATCAGCCAAACACGCTCATTCTACGTTGCTATTTACAGCTTCCCGCCTCACTTATAAACTATTTTCAAATGGAATACCGTGCTGCCTTCAGAG
>JAKURQ010000018.1 GCA_022449785.1 Candidatus Poseidoniia archaeon | reverse complement strand
TAGGCATCATGAGGGGGAAAATAAGTTCCTGCAAAAAAAGGTTTGAGATTAGGTGCCAAGAATACCGTCATTGGCCACCCGCCTTGGCCCTTGTTCATTACTTGAGTTGCTGACATGTATACTTCATCTAAATCAGGCCGTTCCTCTCTATCTACTTTGATATTCACAAAATTCTTATTCATTATTTCAGCAGTCTTTTCATTTTCAAATGATTCCTTTTCCATAACGTGACACCAGTGGCATGCTGAATATCCAATGCTTAACAGAATAGGAATATCACGTTTTTTTGCTTCGTCAAGTGCTTCTTTAGACCATTCATACCAATCAACTGGATTGTGTGCATGTTGCAACAGATAAGGGCTTGTAGAATTAATCAAAGAATTAGCCATTGATAACTGAGCATTATTGAGTGCCGTATTAAATTAATCCTAAATTTTAGGGCACAACAACTAAAACTGACCTGTTACTCACTAATTCTTGTCAAGTCCGATGATGCGTCAGTACTACGCCATAAAACGTGAAAATCCAGATTCTATTCTCCTCTTTCGAATGGGGGATTTTTACGAAACATTCGGTGATGATGCTGTAACTGTTGCAAAAGATCTTGACATTACATTAACTGCTAGAGACAAGAATTCAGACAATCCAATTCCTTTAGCAGGAGTACCATATCATGCACTTGATAGTTATCTTGGAAAATTAATCAAAAAAGGCCATAGAGTTGCAATTTGTGAACAACTTGAGGATCCAAAAAGCTCCAAAGGAATTGTAAGAAGAGGAGTAACTAGAATCGTAAGTCCTGGAACAGTTGTTGAAGGAACTATGCTAAGTAATTCCAACAATTTCTTAGCATCAATTAACGAAACTGATGATGGTCTTGGTTTAGCCATAATGGACATCTCAACTGGAGAATTTGCTACAGCTCAATTCAGAGATCGAGAATCTTTAGAATCTGAAATGATGAGGTATGCTCCTGCTGAAGTAATTGTTCCTGAAGGAAATGAGAATGTAGAAAATTGGATGAAAGCACTAGGCGTCAATATTACTCCTTGCAAAGCCGATTCATGGATGTATCCCGTTTCCAAGAAAACTTTAGAAGAAAGATTTGGAAATGTAGAAGAATTGAATACATATCCTATGGCTGTAACGGCTGCAGGTGCAGTTCTTTCCTACGCAACAGACACTCAATTCAGTGACTTGCCTCATTTGAGGCCACCATCTCTAATGGTCAAAGCCAAAACAATGACTTTGGATGCTGTTACTCTAAGAAATTTAGAGATTGTACGTACTATAAGTGATTCATCCAAAGATACCTTGTTTGCAGTTCTAAACAGGAGTTCAACTGCTGGTGGTTCACGAAGATTAAAGGACTGGTTACTTCGACCATTACATGATTTAGAAAGAATAAATGAAAGGCATGATGCAGTAGAAGAATTATTCAAAAATACATTGAGTCGTAGAGAAATTAGAGATATTTTGAAAGGTTTCCAAGATGTTGAAAGATTACTCTCTAGACTAGGGCATGGTTCTATTTCTCCAAGAGATTTAGACAGTCTCAAAACCAGTCTAAGTACAGTAAAGGACCTGAAACAATTTCTAAGTGAAGAACCATTGAAATCAAAATTAATGAAGAAACTTGTAAAATCTATTGATATTCACAAGCAAGTTTCCAAAAAATTAGAAGAGGCTATTGTAGAAGATCCTCCGCTTGTTCTTAGAGATGGCGGAATATTCAAGAAAGGATATTCAAAAGAATTAGATGATTTAAGATCAAAAGCTAGTAGTGGAAGAGAATGGGTTGCCTCTCTAGAAGCTGAAGAAAAAGAAAAAACGGGAATTCCAAAGTTGAAAATTGGATACAATCGTGTTTTTGGATATTACATTGAAGTTCCAAAGACATATGCAAAGAAAGTTCCAGAAAGTTATCATCGAAAACAAACTGTTGCAGCTGGTGACAGATACATTACGCCTGAATTGAAAGAAAAGGAAACTACTATTCTAAGAGCTGATGAACGATCTCAAGCCCTCGAGATTGAATTGTTCAAAGAATTAAGAGAATGGATACTAGAATTCTTAGGATCTTTACAAGCAACTACTATGGCAATTTCCAGAATAGATGCGATTAGTTCACTCGCGGAAGTTAGTCAAGCAAACAATTACGTTAGACCTGAAATGTCAGATGATGGAACATTGTCTATTTCTGACGGAAGACATCCTGTAATAGAAGTGCTTAGAGAAGGACAATATATTCCTAATAATTTACAATTGGACAACCAGCAAAGGCAATTGATGATTCTAACTGGACCTAACATGGGTGGTAAATCTACCTACATGAGGCAAACTGCTCTAATTTGTGTGATGGCTCAAGCCGGTTGTTTCGTTCCTGCATCTTCAGCAAGATTAGGGATGGTTGATCGTGTATTCACGCGCGTAGGCGCACATGATGACCTCGTACATGGACATTCTACATTTATGGTAGAAATGCTAGAACTAGCAAACATTTTGAGAAATGCTACGCCTAATAGTCTTGTACTACTAGATGAAATTGGAAGAGGAACTTCAACTTTTGATGGATTGGCATTAGCATGGGCCGTTTCTGAAGAATTACATGCTGGTAAAGGTGTGAAAACATTGTTTGCAACACATTATCACCAATTAACAGACGTTGCAAAGATATTGGATAGATCTGTAAATTGCCATATGCAAGCTAAAGAAGATGGCCACGAATTAACGTTACTCCACAGAGTTGCAGAAGGGCCGACAGACGCCTCATTTGGTATTCATGTAGCAAAAATGGCTGGTGTACCTGATGAAGTATTGGTAAGGGCCCGTAAAGTTCTGAATAATTTAGAAGAAGGCTCGACCATTGAAGTTTCGAAAACAGGACCTGTTCAATCTGTTTTCAGCACAGATTTCGGTGCTAGAAGTCAAACTAAAGAGAATCCAATTGTAGATGAAATTAGAAAAATGGATTTGATGAATTTAACACCTTTACAGGCACTAGAAAAATTACACGATATTCAACAGAAATTGCTCTAACCTATACTAACGCTAATCTTTTTTGAATTTGAATTACCTTCAGGATCTTCTGCATATATTGTAAATGAATAAGAATCACTTTTGAGACCATTTTCAAAGTAATGATGATAGAAACTACTTCCTGTTATATTGTATGCATTATTATCTTCAAGTTTAATCATGGGCTGAGAATTGAGGCCCGCTGCTCCAGAAGTAATAGTAACTTTTTCAACTTCCCAATTATCTTTAACAGAAATTGCTAGAACAAAAGGCGTGTTTGCATCTATCTCTAGAGTTTCATTCCAAGAACCGTCCATTTCGACATACATTTCTACCTGTTGAAACTTGGGTTTAGCGATATCATTGAAAGGAGGATTTGATAACAAAATCATGAATCCTAACCAAGCCATGAAGGACATGAACATAGGGCCGCCCCAATTTTTCCTCTCGAATTCACTAGTATCAAAGAATATTGGGAGAACTTTAAGTAAGCCAAAAGGAGCTACAAATCCAATGATTGTTGCCCATCCTCCTATGCCTGCCATTCTTACTAAAGAATAGCATATTACTGCAACAACAAAAGCGTAGAATACTGCAAAGAGAGTGACCTTAGAATCTCTAATCTCTTTAGTACGATATTCTTCTTCATTGAATTCAGGAAACGTGAAGACGTCTTCGCGCTTACCTTTTTTCTTGGCCATTTTGCTCTATAATGGAGGTTAAATAAAGCCCCGCGTGGACTCTAATACAGTTAGGAACACATGGCAACAAAGGAGAAAGGGGCCGAAGCAGAGACTGCTGAGGAGGAAAAAGAAATATTACCTGAATTAACAGGTATGCCAATAGAAGTGCATTTTCGTAGACACATTAGATTCATCTTTTTCATACTTTTTTGTCTATACTTAGGTTGGTACACTTTTGCTTTGATGCTCATTGCTTGGGTTACAGGAGTTCGATGGGCTGAGAACCAAGGACACTTACAGAAATACGATATGGATCTTGTATGGGGTCGTTCTTTCCTTATGTGGAGAACTGATTGGGGTAAAGGGTTCATAGAAAAAATATCACAAAATAAACCATTTTGGAGAAAAGTGGGTGATGTTTGGGTTGTAACTGTTTTTGTTATAATGATTCTAATGTTTTCATTACTGCTTTGGCAAGCTACTTTAGCTTGGCAGATTCCTAAAACTTCTGCAGTTTCTCCAAAGATGATGATTGGATTACCTGGTGTGAATCCTGTAATTCCTCTCTGGTATGGTATTTTAGCTCTAGTAATTGCAATGGTAGTTCATGAATTCAGTCACGGTATTTTGAGTCGTGTAGCTGACGTCAAAGTCAAGGCCTTAGGTTTGTTACTTTTCATTTTCCCTGTTGGAGCTTTTGTCGAACCTGATGAAGAAGAAATGAAGTCTATGAAAAAGTGGGAAAGAATGAGACTCTATGCTGCAGGACCTGGAAGCAACATGGTAATTGCCTTGATTTTCTCAATCCTATTCTCATCAGTAATGGTTGCTTCTCTAGAACCTGCGGAAGATGGGTTGCTATTGTACTCAGTAAGTGCAGATTATGGAGGTGCAGAGGCTGGACTTGAACCTTGGATGCTTCTTACATCTATAGATGATGAAGAAATCAAGAATATTGATGATTGGCAGACTATTATGAACAATACATATGCCGGTCAAAGCGTTAACGTTTCAGTTCTAAATGCGGGGCAACCTGAAACATATACGGTTGTTTTATCCGATAAAGGAAGTTATTATCTGAAATATTATCCTGATGCATACGAATCTTGGATGTCTGGAAAAGGATTCATGGGTGTTGCTGCTGAAAATCCTAAATTTGTAACTAATAATCTAGCTAATCCAACTGAAAATATTCTACTTTACATTTCTCTACCTTTTGCTAAATTACAACCTTTCCCAGATCACTTTACTTCAATTTTTGAACCTAGTGGAGCAGTCGGCGTAATACCAGACAATCTATTCTGGATTCTAGCTAATTGTTTCTATTGGATTTTCTGGCTTAATTTGATGGTCGGATTGACAAACGCTCTTCCTTCAGTACCTCTTGATGGAGGGTTCATTTTTGCTGATGGCGTTACAGGACTACTCGACAAGGTCAAAACTGGTTTAACTGAACAAAGAAAAGAAGAAATTGTTGATAACATGGTTGCTGTTCTAGCTTTTACTGTCGTATTTTTAGTAGTCTGGCAACTAGTAGGGCCAAGGATTGTTGGTGTTGATCCTGTAATACTGGATGCAAACATAAATGCAAGTGAAACTAGTGGCTGGAATGGTGATGTTTTTGATTTCGATGCGTCCCTGTCTAATGGTGATTTCGTAACTTACGAATGGGATTTTGGTGACGGAACAACAGTGACTGGTGAAAGTGTAACACACTCGTGGTCTGAAGGTGGATTGTACTTTGTTGTGCTGACTGCAAAGGACGCGGAAGACCGGCAAAGTGTTGCATTTGAACAGGTGAGTATCAATCATCGTGTCCAAGGTGACGGAAGTGTAAGTGGAGGTTCTGATGATAATGTTCCTGCAAAAGTCAATCCATATATCGAATCTGTAAGAATTTACATCAACGTTACTGGCGATAGTGGATTTGCATTCATACAATCTGATGTTACTGTTACAATCAATAGTCCTTCTGGAAATGTCTTTGAAGAAAGTTATCTTCTAAATAATGGACAAACCCAATCAATCGATTTTGAAACAAGTGAAGGTGAAATGGTTGGAGACTGGGAAATCTCGCTCGAATCTAACGATCCTGCTTCTGATTTCACTTACAATTATGATTGGTATAATTATTACCAAGGCAGTTCCTGAACGAGTCTTTAATAATGCAGACCATTTTATGTGCTCAGATTAAACAGGAAGTGTAATTCCTAGAGAGTGAAACAAACCAATGAGTAAAGACCCAGTTCCACTAAAAGCCGTACACCACATTGAATTCTGGGTGGGTAATGCAAAGCAAGCTGCTTACTTTTACAGAAAAGCATTTGGATTTAACCAAATTGCATATTCTGGATTGGAAACTGGAAATAGAGATCGTGCCAGCTATGTTCTGGAGCAAGGGCGAATAAGAATGATGTTCTCAACGCCATTGAATAGTAACAATGGAATCTCAGAACATATCAAAGCACATGGTGATGGTGTGAAAGATATCGCATTCCATGTAGATGATGCAAAAGCATGCTATGAAGCTTGTATAGCACGTGGTGCTAAGAGTGCCAGAGAACCTGAAGTAATCAGTGATGATAACGGAAGTATAACACAAGCTGCAATTTACACATATGGAGAAACTATACATTCATTCATTTCTCATGACAACTATAGTGGTCCGTTTCTTCCAGGATTTGAAGAAAGGAAAGTAGACGGTGATACTGTAGGATTAAGATTTGTCGACCATATTGTAGGAAATGTAGAACTAGGAAAAATGGAACATTGGGTTAACTTCTATGCCGATATAATGGGTTTCTCACAAATTCAAGCCTTTAGTGATGATGATATTTCAACTGAATATTCTGCTCTAATGTCTAAAGTTATGGAAAGTGATAATGGCCGAATAAAATTTCCCATTAATGAGCCTGCTGAAGGAAGGAAAAAATCACAAATTGATGAATATTTAGAATTTTATCAAGGACCTGGTGTACAGCACGTAGCTCTTCTTACAGATGATATAATTAAAGCAATCCATAAATTGAAAGAAAATGGAGTTGAATTTTTAGAAGTACCAGACACTTATTATGATGATTTGACAGAAAGAGTTGGAGCTATAGATGAAGACATTGAAGTTCTCAAAAAGCTAAAAATTCTGGTTGATCGTGATGATGAAGGATATTTATTGCAATTATTTACAAAACCTGTAGAAGACAGGCCGACTGTCTTCTATGAAGTTATACAAAGAAAAGGATCAAGAGGATTTGGAATTGGAAATTTCAAAGCCTTGTTTGAAGCCATAGAAAGGCACCAAGCTGAAAGAGGAAATTTGTAATGCACAGATATCACAAACTAGGTAAAGTAGCTAAGAAAAGACACACCGTCTTTAGAGACGATGATGGCAAAATATATCATGAGGAGTTAAAGGGAAACAAAGGCTTCGTAGGGCCTTCTTCACTTCTTTATCATATTTATCCTCCAACTGAAGTTATATCCACAAAACAAATTGGAACCTTCAGCATAGAAGAAGATGATGACAAATCTCTACGAATGAGGCATTTCTACTCTAACAGAGCAAAAAAGGGAGGCAGTGCAATCATGGATCGTGTTCCTTTCCTATTCAATGACGATGTTGTCATGATGATGGCTTATCCTGACAAGAATGATGATTACTACTATAGAAATGCTCAAGGAGATGAGATTGTTTATGTTAGTCAAGGAAGTGGAGTTCTAGAAAGTGCATTTGGTAATTTGAAATATTCGCAAGGAGATTATCTTGTGATACCAAGAGGAATATTACACAAATATATTATGAATGACGAAGAACACACGTTTCTAATCGTTGAATCACCTGGTGAAGTAAGAACTCCAAGAAGATATAGAAACGAATATGGACAGATAATTGAGAGAAGTCCCTATTCAGAAAGAGACTTTAGGGCACCTGATGAACTAGTAACATATGATGAAAAAGGTGAATTCAAAGTCGTGGTTAAACAAAGAAATTTATTCACGGAAGTAACACTAGGACACCATCCGTGTGATGTTGTTGGTTGGGATGGCTTCTACTATCCATATGCTTTTAGTATTCATGATTTCGAACCAATTGTTGGTAGAATACATGAGCCGCCACCCGTCCATCAAACATTTGCATCAGATAGATTTGTAGTCTGTTCATTCTGTCCAAGACCATTTGACTTTGATGAAAATGCAATACCTGCTCCTTACAATCATTCAAATGTTATGTCTGATGAAGTTATTTATTATGATTCAAAAGAATTTATGTCTCGTAAAGGTGTTGAGTATGGTTCAATGACGTTACATCCAGATGGATTGACACATGGCCCTCACCCTGGAAAATATGAAGGTTCCATAGGTGCAAAATGGACTGACGAATTGGCTGTCATGGTAGATACTCATTATCCTCTGAAAGTTGCCAAACCTGCACTAGGTGTTGAAGATCCGGATTACGCTAAATCCTGGTTAGACGGTGAAGGTTACAAAGAAGCACTAGGCGAATAAAGTCGATGAAAGAAAGTCTTAGAACTTTCATGAATGGGCTGATTGATTATGCGGGCCTATTTCCTCCAGCTGATTTACCCTTGAATGAAGCTATAAGTGAATATATTTCACAAATAAAAAGTGACAATTCTCAGATGTTAAGTCGTTTCATAATACATACGTCAAAATTAGATGAATTAGACGAATTCTTACCTCTTTTCGAGGATATTGGGCCTCTTAGACTATCTGTTCTTGGTGGTGGTGGAAATAGCGACGATGAGTATTTAAATAAAATTAACCAAAATATCACTAATATCAATGATTACAGAGAAAAACATGGAAATAAAATCGAAATTGATGTTATAGAATGTAAAATGCCCACTAATTCACCTGCCAAAAGCACTATGGAGAAAGCTACTACTTCTCTTAACAAAAATGGATTAACGCATTACCATGAATTTGCTGAATTGCCATATGTTGGAATAAATTATTCTACTGAACAAGATGAAAGCTCGTGGGAACAAGATATTACGCCTACTGTAAAATTAATTTCTAAGCTCGATAATGCAGGAATAAAGCTAAGATGTGGTGGGATTGTAAAAGAAGCATTCCCGTCTGTAGAACAAGTAGCAGCTATGATTCAAACTTGTGTGATTATCGGCGTTCCAATGAAATTCACTGCAGGTCTTCATCATCCAATTCGTCACTTTGCTGATGAATATGATGAATATATGCACGGATTCATCAATACTTTTGGTGCTGGAGTCTTTGCGACTACTTTCCCTAAACCAAAAAATTCTCAAGAGAAGTATAGAATGTTTATTCTGTTATCTCATATGATTGATGATCAAAATGCAGAAAATTTTAGCTTTACCAACGATTCTATGACTTGGAAAGTAGGAGATGACCGAGATACGCAGTTCGAAATTGATGCGGAAACAATTGAAAACGCTCGCAAAAATGGTATGATTTCATACGGCAGTTGCTCTTTTCAAGAGCCTATAGATGACTTAACACAATTAGGATGGATGTAATGGACGAAACACACGATTCAAAACTAAAATCATGGGTAGATGTTGCTGAAGATTCAGATTTTCCGATTCAAAACATTCCCTTTGGAGTCTACTCTCCAAAAGGTGGAGGAGACTTACACGTTGCCACAGCAATCGGAAATTATGTTTTGGATTTAGCATATTTAGATGAAGCTGGTTGTTTTGAAGGGACTGAAGTAGAAGGAACTGAAGTTTTCCATGAACCTACGTTAAATGCCTTCATGTCTTTGGGTCGTAAAGCCTGGAAAGATACTAGGAAAGTGATCAGTAATATTCTAAGTGAAAATAATGATACACTGAGAGACAATGAAGAATTGAAGGAGTTGGCTCTAGTCTCAATGGAAAACGCTGAAATGGAATTTCCTGTAGATATTGGTGATTATACTGATTTTTATTCTTCAAAAGAACACGCTTCTAATGTCGGCACCATCTTTAGAGGGCCTGAGAATGCATTAATGCCTAATTGGTTGCATTTGCCTATTGCTTACCATGGCAGAGCATCATCAGTCATTCTAGATGGAGGAGATATTATACGTCCTAAAGGTCAAACAAAGGCACCTGATGCTGCCGCGCCTTCTTTCGGAGATAGTAAAAGAATGGATTTTGAACTTGAAATGGGATTGTTTATAGGTCCTGGAAATGGTTTAGGAGAACCTATTTCAGTCAATGATGCTGAAGAACATATCTTTGGTATGGCTCTTGTAAATGATTGGTCGGCTAGAGATATTCAAGCTTGGGAATATCAGCCATTAGGACCTTTCTTAGCTAAGAACTTAGCAACGACAATTTCTCCTTGGATAATAACACTTGAAGCGCTAGAACCATTTAGATGCAGTGGACCCAAACAAGAACCAGAACCACTTGAATATTTGAGAAACAAAAACGATAGTACATTTGATATTAACTTAGAAATTCATTTGAAAACTGAGAAAATGGATGACTATGATTTAATTTCATCAAGTAACTACAATTATCTCTACTGGGATATGAATCAACAAGTAGCCCATCATACTACAACTGGCTGTAATCTCAGAACTGGAGATATGTTAGCTAGTGGTACTATTTCTGGACCTGAGAAAAATAGTAGAGGATCTATGCTCGAATTGACATGGGGCTGGTCTGAACCAATTAAGCTTTCAAATGGTGAAGAACGAATTGCTCTTGAAGATGGCGATACTGTATTGCTGAAAGGCTGGTGTCAGGGCGAAGGATATCGAATTGGTTTTGGAAGCTGTACTGGCAAACTTCTACCCTCGACTTAGGCCTGATTTTTAGAGTAGACCTTATATAACCATCCGAGTGGCGCCCAGTCCGTCTCCTGTTAGAGGAGACAGAAAGGACACAACATCAATGGCAAGACAAACACGTCGGAGACGTGACTCCAAGTCAAAAAATCGCTATCGCCCTCGCTTACCTTCAGCTTCAGGTAGAGCAAGCTCTGAACAAACTGAAGTAGCACCACGAAAAGTTGAAAAAATTGACTGGTCAACTGTTTTTATTTTACTTGCAATTTTCCTTTTTTCCCTTTACATTAGAACTGCTTGGACATTAGAACCAGCTACTGAAGATGGATTTCAACTTACTGGAGGTAGTGACCCTTACTATCACAAGCATGTTGTTGATTACGTAGCTGAAAATGGTGAGCATTTGGAAAGAGATCCTATGCTGAACTATCCTTATGGAGCAAATAACAACAGGCCTCCTTTATTCGATTGGTCTATTGCGATTATTGGTTTAGCTCTTTCACCATTCTTTAGTTCAACTGAAGAATCTGTATGGTGGGCAATGCAAGTTCTGCCTGCAATTTACGGAGCTTTAATCATATTCCCAATTTACGCAATAGGTCGAGCTCAGTTTGGAAAAGAAGCTGGAATCATTGGAGCTTTCTTTATTGGTGTAAATTCACAGCACGTCGGACACTCAAGTTTGGCTTTAGCTGACCACGATTCTTACATTATTCTGTTTGGAACAACTGCTTATTTCTTCTTCATGAGAGCATTAACTGTTGCTAATGATAAGAAATGGGTATCTGATTGGACTGACTGGAATGAAATAAAGACAGGTGTAAGACAGTTTGTAGATTCTGAAAGATTGGCTCTAGGTTATGCAGGTCTAGCTGGTATGACAATAACTATGATTTCAATGAGTTGGAAAGGTTTCCCATACATCATGGCAATCATTGCAATTTACTTAGGATTACAGATGTTAATCAATGCTTTCCGTAGAGTGGATAGTTTGACTACGGCTGCTCTAGGATTGGTTACACTCTCAATGCCTGTGATTTTGTCTTATCCTTATTACAACACAATGGGATTCGTGAATACTTGGTGGGAAGCTCCTGCATATATTTTGCTAGGTTACTTCCTAATTTCAGTACTAATGGTTACAACCAGAGATTTGCCTTGGTTATTGGTTATTGGTGTTTCTACTGGTCTTGCAGTAGTTGTTTACTTACTACTCACTTATGTTTTCGAAGATCTTGGATTCTTACTATTCAGTGGTCAAGGATACTTTGTCAGAACAAAATTGTTCAATACCATTGCAGAAGCTCAGCCACCTCAGTTTGCTGATTTCGTTTTTGCTTTTGGTCCTATTTCTATTTGGTTAGCTATATTCGGTGTAATATGGATGGCTTACCAACTATTCAATCAGAGTATTTGGAAGAAAGATTACTTGTTCGTTATGATTTGGGCGCTTGTTTCAATTTACATGGCTCAGTCTGCTATTCGTTTTATTTTCAATGCAACTCCGGTTGTATCTCTTATCAGTGGATGGATGACTTGGTTGTTAATCCAACAAGCTGATTTCCCGGCCATAATGGTGACTTGGAAAGCATTCTGGGGTAAGAGAGGTGGAACATTCTATTGGTTATCTCTAGCATCTATTTTTGCAGGATTATACTTGTTCTTTACTGTAAGTATTCTAATTGGTCTTCTTTCAACTTTAATTCTTCTTCTATTGGTTATGGTCGTTGGGCATATGGATGCTCAAAGCGAAGATCAATATCGTTTCCGTGACAGAATAAGAGGATTAAGGCAAGGATTTGATATGAAAAGACCATTGATTGCTCTATTTGTTGGTCTATTCATTTTCCTACCAAATACTTTCTATGGATATGATGCTGGTGTTCCTTTTGAAGACAAGAAAAGTCATGATTCAGAGATTTATGAATTCCTAAGTTATGATTTCTTAAGACCTGAAGAATATGATTGGGATGAAAGAAATAATCAAACTAAGTATCCAGAGGGTGTACAAGGAATGTATACTACTTCTGAAAACTCAAATCAATTATGGTACTTAGGTAATACTGGACCTTCCTTCCCTCAAGACTATTGGATTGAAGGATTAGGGTGGTTAGCTGAACAAGATACTAACTTGAAACCTGAAGATAGGCCTGGTTTCATCTCTTGGTGGGATTACGGTTTCTGGGCAATTGATATCGGTGAACACCCTACTGTAGCTGATAACTTCCAGTTTGGATACCAAATTGCAGGTAATTTCATTGCTTCTCAATCAGAACATGAGGCAATGGCTCTCTTACTTTACAGATTGATAGAGCCTGAAGTCGATCGAAGTTCAGAAAGTTTTGGTAGTGAACTTAGAACTGAATTATTAGTATATTTATCAGAAGATAATGTTACGGAATTGGAAACTATCATTTCCAATCCTAAAGATTATATTCCAAAGAAAGCAGATGGTAGTGATCAAGACGTACATCATAAGAATGCTGCAATAAGAGCTGGAAAGCCAATTCTAATGACTATTGAGAAGAATGATATCGCAGACCTTATGTGGAAAGTTGAGCAAATAACTGGTCATTCTATTCGTTACTTTGCTGCAGATACAAGACTAATGCCATATTCTGCAAGTAATACTGGTATCTTGTATGCTCCAGTTACTTTAGCTGACTATGATATCAGTAATTTTGTAGAAGTTCAAGCTGCTTTATCAAACGGACAAACCGTACCATTTGATGAAGCAATCGAAATATTGAAAGATAATCCAGAGGTACAAGTTTCTTCACAAGAACTAGTTTACAAAGACAAATTCCTGAATTCAATGTTCTTTAGATCCTTCCTTGGATGGTCTGCACCAGATATTGGTAGGCCAATAGAAGATGGAATTCCTGGCGTTTCAGGAACAATTGCTCAAAACCAAGCATTACCGCCATTGCCTGGATGGAATTTGACTCACTTTAAGTTGGTACAATATAATTCAGGACTTAGAATACTAAAATATTATGATGGAGCTACTGTTTTTGGTACTGTTTCGACTCCTGACGGAGACCCTGTTGTTAATGCAAACATAACAGTACTTGACGAATATAGAGTTCCTCATGGAAGAGCAACAACTGATGTTAATGGCCAATACAGCGTCTTAGCGCCTGCAGGAAACTTAACTCTAGCCGTTTCAATGGGAACACCTAGTGAAGATATTGAAAAAGTGTTCATGACTTCTAACAATCTGTTAGTTAGAAAAGAAAATGTAATTATTTCTGAAGAACAAGCAATGAGGCAAACTACAGGAGCGATAAATATAGATCTTGAAGTCGAACCTGCTTCTGTCACAGGAAGATTATTCTGGGATAACAATAAGGATGATACTTTTGATTCTGGTGACGATACTGTTCCTCTAATTCCAATTACGGCCACGAATGTGCGCTCTGAAGTTACTAGAACTGTTACAACTGATTCAAATGGTAATTATGAATTTACAGGATTAGCACCTGGTGAATACAAAATCACAGCTGAGATGGATGGACACTCGTTGGAATTAGCTTCATACACTGGTGATGCAGCATTACGTGCAAATCAAGACGTTACCGTTAAGGGTGCTCTAGAACCAAGTTCTATTTGGGGTAGAATTACCTCTGGAGATGAAATCGGTTCGCAAATCGTTACCATTTCACTTCATGATGAAACTAATGATAATGTTACTGAAAACTCATTCCTTAACACCTATTATTACGTTTCAGATTGTACTGGCGACTCTATGGATTCGTCAATATCATTCTGTTTTGATAAATTATTGCCTGGAAACTACACACTAAGATTTGAATCGAATGACATCTATACTGGCTGGACCAATAACACCAAAGAAGTAGAAATCGTGGCTGGCCAATCCAAAAGCTTCAACACGACTTTATTGAGCGGATTTAGATTGGAAGGAGTATTGACTCACAACAATGAACCTATTGCTGGTGAACAAATTGTTGTAAGGAATGTGAATGAGCAATATAGTGACAATGTGTTTACTACAGACACAGGATACTTTGCAACTGTTCTTCCTAAAGGAGTTTACGATATTTACACAGTTCACAATACTGAACAAACAACCCTCGCATATCTTAACAGGATAGATAGTCAAACCTATTCTGGAATAATAGATGCTAAGATGGGGCCTGGATACAAAATACAAGGTACTTTGTTTGAGGATTTAGATGGTGACAATATATTCAATCCAGATACTGGAGAGAAGACTTACAATGGGAAAATGGTTAGGTTTGTCTCAGACAGTGGTAGTACTTCTGTAACTTCTACATTCGGTGGAAATTACGAAATTGTTGTTCCTGAAGGCGAATATAATGTATATTCACACGTTCTATCAGATGGGGCACAAAATTTAGTTTCTTTACGTAATCTTGGTACTATTAATGGAAATCTAGAAAATGTTAATTTGTCTGCAAATATAGGATATGATGCTTGGATTATTCTATATGAAGAGCACATGGGTGAAATGATTAACTTGGAAGGTTTAGTTGAATTGAGTACTGCTCAAGGAGACATTGATGTTTGGGCAACCGATCCCTTCTCTAAGTTTAGTCTTCCTGGTGGAGAATACCAAATTGATTTAGAGAAATTTGGGTATGAATTAGAGCAGATTTACTACGGACCTGAAGAGGAAAAGGAAGAAACTGAAAAGGTAACTCTATCAAAAACTGAAGAATTAATTTTACAAGCTAAAAGGATTCCAACAAATATAGATGGAAGATTTGTGTATGAAGGAAGTCCAATACCAAATGCTCACTTATCTTTCTCACCAATGAGTAATCCATTTTATTTCTTAAACTTCACAACCGATGAAGATGGTAACTTCGAGAATGTAATGTTACCTCCTGACCAATATATGTACACTTTCTCACTTGAAGAAAGCGGAAGCAGATATCTAAACCATGGACAATTGAACATCCCTATTGGAATGACTGATTTAGATATGGGAGACATTTCTTCTGATCTTAGGTATCAAGTTTCTGGTGAAGTCACACTAAATGATGTGAAAACGACCGGTATGGTTGTTCTAAGGCCTGTTGATGATTTTGATAACTTTACAGTACTGGAAGCTACAGTGTTCGAGGATTATGCTGGATATATGCTCCCTGGTGAATACTATGTCACTTTCCAAGATGGACAATATGGCAAGCACTACAGTTATGGTGGTTTCTTAGATTTGACTGGACCTACAACTTATGATCTTGAGTTGAAAAATGAAGGATATGTAAGAGGAGATGTAAGATCTCAAGCAGATAATAACATAATTACAGACAGAGCTGTTAGAATCCAATTTGTATCTGAAACTGGTGTTGTATTTGTAGAAGATTCGGATCCTGAAGAAGGACTATTTGGAGCAACGATGAATTATGGTAAATTTGATTTGCCTAATGGCAATTACGATGTAATTGTAAAAGAAAATGGATATCAGGACTTTGCAAGTACCATTACAGTCGATGGCTCTACTGACTACTATAATGAAATTGTATTAATTCCTAAAACTGTGAATGTTACTTTGGAAATGACTTATGTTAATGCAACAGGAAATAGCGTTCCTTTAGCCAACGGTTTGGTTACTTTTGAAGCTGTTACTGGTGAAACATTCGGTCACTATACTGATGAAAATGGTGTAATTACTATTCCTGATATGGTTCCAAAAACCTATGAAATAGAGATGGACACAACTCTAAATGATGGTGCTGACGAATTCACAATGAGTAAAAGAAATATCTATGTGAAAGCTGGTGATGAACAACAAACATTCAAGAGAACAGCTGAATGGAAAGTTCGAGTAGCTGGTACTGTCTTCTATGATCGTGATTTTGACGGAGTGCCGGATGCTAATGAATTACTTGCGAATTCGCAAGTAGATATTTGGAATGTAGATGGAACACAAATTAAAGAAAGTACAACTGCTGATTCAAATGGTAATTACGAAGTTTACTTAGATACTGGTGTGTACAAGACATGGTTCTATACCACAGAAGGAACTAGCTACACATCTATAGATTCACTTGAACTAGAAGGTGCACTAGAATTGAGTCCTGCACTATTACGTGGTGTTAACTACATTGTAGACTATCAATCGTCTGAGACAAACGACAATATTGATTTTGGAGATGTAGATGTAGTAGGAACTAATGTTAGCTTCACAATCGAAACTGATAATGGCCATATGGAAATTTTAGTTCCAGCTGGTGTTTATGAATTCAAAGGAAATTATGAAGATTTATCTGCAACTGAAGATTACGCTTATGTCTTAGATAAATCAGTTAATGTCACTGATGAAATTGATGGAGTTTCACAAGTAGAAAGTATTGATAAGCAATTAATGAGAGGATTTGACGTTTCATTAGATACAAACGAATTAGAAATACCGATTAGTCAAACTGCTATCTTCAATTTCAATGTTACATCATCAGGTTTCTTAGATATTGTTTTTGAAACTGAAATAGAAGAGATTCCTGAAGGATGGAGTGCAGAATTTGTACCAAATAAATTGAATATGAGAGAAGGTGAAGATGGTAATCTCCAACTAAAGATAACACCTAACGAAAATGTAGTCCCAGGTGTTTGGGAAGTATTCTATGTAGACATATTCTGGACAGACTATGAAGATAATCAAGTAGATGATCTAAGACGTAGTTTTGCTGTAACTGTTGAACCTATTGAGCAGCCTGACCCAGACTTTACAATAGAAACTGGTGGGTTTGTTTGGACGCCAGATGCACCTACTGTTGGAACTGAAGTTACACTAAGTGCAACAATAACAAACTTGGTTAATCACTCCGGTTCTCATTATGTTCCTGTCGTATTTTATGCAGATGATGAACCAATAAAGATGGTTACTGCAGAATTTGATGGAAACGTCAGTGAAGTCACAGTTAGTGCCACTTGGAATGCTACAAAGGGTACACACACAATTAAGGCACATATAGACCCTGAAAACGCCATAGAAGAGACTAATAGCGATAATAACAAGGCATCAACTACTTTCTCAATAAGTGAATCTGAGGAAGAAGATAACAGTTCTACTATGAATATGATTGTTATAGCTGTAGTAGTTCTCGTAGCTGGTTTTGCATACGTCAGTTATCGTTCTAGGCGTTAGATCTACTCAGGCTTCCTCGTCCGGCTTGTTAAGCAAAAAGAAAGGCTAAGAATATGAAAGTAAGAATAATATTTATTAAAGACCATATCAAACAATTCTTTCCTACGTATTTGTAATGCTCTTCATCCTTTGAAATGTACATTGCTCCTACTATTATTCCTGCCAAAGGTACAAGAAAACTTCCAAAATAAAGCAAAATGACGGTCAAAGCATCCATCTTTTTTATCATATTCAGAGGTTGTTTTTTCTGAAATTCATCATATTTTTCGGCTAATTCATCAATTTTAGCCTTATCATATTTCATATTTCACCCTGACGCCTTTGTTTAATTTTATACTGTGGTTGGTTTGTTCTTTGGTTGGTCTAAACAATAAAAAAATAGGATTACCGAGACAAAGGCTTCGCAAATAAAATAAAAATCACAC
>JAKURQ010000017.1 GCA_022449785.1 Candidatus Poseidoniia archaeon | reverse complement strand
GCTACTTCCACAAATATTACAGGTTTCATTTTTTTCGTCAGTCACCAATTCGCACGCTGAGCATCTATATTTCCACTTTCTAATTTCTTTTATTTTCTTTCCACTGCATGATATTACTTCTAGTCCATCGTACAATGAGACATTTTGTATCGCGAAATCATCTGAGATTATAGTCCCTTGAAGTTCGTAGCCTAAGGCTAGTATTTTGATATCTGTTAAAGATAGAACATCTAAATCTCCAGTTTCCTTAGCTTTTTCTTTAACATAGTCTATTGAATTTTTATTGGGTTCGAGTATCTTTAATCCTTTAGTCTTAAGATTAGAGTAATACTGTTTGCTCTGCTTGTTCACTATTTCGTCTTCAATTTCCTTTACTGTTACAATTTTCCCATTAGGATGTATTTGAGTGAAAAATGCACAAGTATCTAGTATATTCCAAACATCGGTCTGCATGTGATTGCCCTCCAAATTAGGGGTTTAGTCATGGGATTGAACGCAGCATTTACTAACATATCTGGTGACCTGAACATCAAGCCTCCCCATTTTATTCCTCTTTTCGAATATTTCATCACTTTCCCCATTTGTAAATTCCAACGTTTTTGATATTCTTCCAATGATGTGTTTTTCATGATATTTTCAGCTATAACTTGGCCAGCTATTCTTCCTCCAATCATTGCCGTTGTAATACCTGCACCATTTGAAGGTAAAACCATGCCTACAGAGTCTCCAACTAGCATATAATTGCCTTTTGTAAAATCCTGAATTGTTCCAGACATAGGCAATACACCACCTCCTTTGTAGGTTATTTCACCTTCAAAATTAGAGAAAAACTCCTCAGCCATTTTGTTGAGACTTTTACCTTTTGAAAAGCGAGTTTGTATTCCTATTCCTATATTGGCCCCACCTTTCTTCGGTATCATCCATGCATAGCCTCCTGGTGCTGTTGAGCCAAAATAAAGATCAACACGATTATCAAACTCTCCATCCATCAAAACAAAATTTACAGCAATGTTCAATGATTTTTCTTCCCAGAATTTCTTACGAAGTGGATCGTGTGGGCCACCACATCCAACAATAATTTTAGATGTAAGTTCTTTTCCATTGCCTAGTATCACTGTGTTTTCTACGATATCATTTACTCTTGATTCAGTTAGATATTCAGCTCCTGCTTTCTTTGCTAATTTCACTAGTTCTTCATCATGTTTCGGCCTGTAAAGTATTTTTCCTTCAAAAGGATAATTCAATCTCTTACCAGAGGGAGTAACAAGCCCCATTTCATTTGTTCGCCTTGAGATTGCTTCTTCTGGTGTTTGGAAAAGCTGGTCTATTTCTGGCACATCTGGACATAATCTTTTCAGTTCACTGTTCGTTGGGACTAACTCACCACATTGTAGAGGAGTTCCAATCTGTTTACGTCTATCTATGACTAAGACTTTTGCACCACCTTCTGCAGCATATCTAGCTACAGTACTTCCAGCAGGTCCTCCGCCTATGATTATAGCGTCCCAATCATAATCCATATCTGTCATTGGCTTCTCTAAAATAGGTTTTTGTTGCAATAATAAGTATCATAAACTCCCATCTCTGAAAGAAATTGTGCAAGCAATCATATTGACTGCAGGTGAGGGTGCTCGGCTAAGCAGTTGGACTGCTAACAGACCAAAGGGCATGATTCCTATTGGAAATAGGCCAATTCTGGAATATTTAGTCCGTGGTTTAGTTGGTGCAGGTATCAAAGAAATCAATATGGTTGTAGGTTATGGAAAGAATACGGTAATGTCATATTTTGGAGACGGTGCTAATTTTGGAGCCAGAATAAATTATAGTTTCCAAGAAGAAAGAACTGGAACTTTGGACGCTATGAGAATAGGTATGGAAGGTATAAAAGGTGAATTTATTCTAGTGCCAGGTGATAATTATGTCTCAAGCGACTCTTTTCTAAAATTGAGAGATTGTAAGAGTCCAGCGTTACTCTCTGGAAAAGCAGATAGGTGGTCTAAATGGGGAGAAATTGAACTTGAAAAAGGGAAACCCAAAATTACATTTGATAGCCCTGAAGCTTATGGCCGTATCCATTTTACAGGAATCACAAAACTCAACCTTGACTTAGCTAGTAAACTCATTGATGCAGCAGGTAAACACATCGGTGAATCTTTACAAGTAATACTAAAAAATCATGATTTTGAGGTTTTGGAAGCATCAAGTTGGCACAATATTGTTTATCCTTGGGATTTGATATCAGGAAATAGAATGTCACTAAGTGATAATCTTTTGTACAGAAGCGGTAAAATTGAAAAAAATGTAACAATTAAGGGCGATGTTTCAATTGGAAAAGGTACAGTAATTCGCTCTGGAACTTACCTTACAGGTCCTGTATCTATCGGTGAAGGATGTGATATAGGTCCCAATTCAGTAATAGGCCCCTCAGTATCATTAGGTGACAATGTAATTGTTAAATCTTTCACTGAATTATCTGATACAGTGGTAATGAAAAATTGTGAATTAGGTAGTTATTCTAGTATCAAAGGAACAGTAGTTGGAGATAACACCTCTCTGGGTTCACACGTTGTTGCAATTCCAATGACAAGAGACATACTGTATTTTGATCAAACGTTTTCAGTTAGTGATAGAGGTGCAATGGTTGGAGATGATTGTAATATAGGTAGTCGAGCAATATTACAGGGCGGTTCAATATTGATGAGTAAAGCTACAGTGGGTGAGGGGGAGTTTTATAACGCAGACTTTCAGGGAGATAACATCTGATGTGCGGCATAGTAGGATATACAGGTCATCAGCCAGCTCAAAAGATTGTCATAGAATCTTTGAAGAAATTAGAATATCGTGGTTACGATTCTTCAGGTATAGCTACAAAAGAGGACAAGTTAGTTATTTGTAAAAAAGAAGGGCCAATTGCCAATATGGAATCTATTTTACCTAAATCCAGTTCCAATTTGGCTATAGCACACACTCGTTGGGCTACACATGGTGTTCCTTCAGATACAAATGCACATCCTCACACAGATGGAGATAATTCAGTTGCAGTTGTTCACAATGGAACAATAGATAATTATTTAGCAATTAGAGAAAACTTAGAGAAAGAAGGATACAATTTCAAAAGTGAGTCAGATTCAGAAGTTCTACCAATTCTTATTTCAAAGTATTATGCAGGAGATTTAGTAGAAGCACTTAACAAAACTTTAGCAGATATTCAAGGTATATTCACAATCGCTGTAATTCATGAAAATCATCCAGACGAAATTGTAGCAGTTAGACATGAGACTCCTTTAATCATAGGTGTTGGTAATTCTGAGAATTTTATTGCTAGTGATATATATGCAGTTTTGAAGTATACTCAACAGATTGTTTATCCTGAGGATAATCAAATTGTTAGAGTTACGCCTGAGTCAATAGAGTTGTTTGATTTCGATTTAAAATCCATTGATTATGAAGTTGAGACAGTGGAAAAATACACTGAAGTTGCTGAAAAAGGAGGATATGAACATTTTATGCTCAAAGAAATATTTGAGCAACCAAAGGCCTTACAGGATTCATTAACTGAATTATTAGTTGATTCCCCTCTTGAAAGATTAGGACTTAATTGGAAAATAGGCAGTATCTCTATTGTAGCATGTGGAACTTCATATCATGCAGGTCTGGTAGGTAAATACGTCATTGAGCAATTAACTGCAATTCCTGTATCAGTAGGTTATTCTTCCGAATTCCGTTATGCCGCACCAGTACAGGGTGTTGGAGGGCTCCTATCTTCACGTCCTTTGGTAGTTTTAATATCACAGAGTGGAGAAACAGCAGATACGTTGGCCGCAGCACGTTCAGCAAAGCAACAGGGTTGTCATACAATTGCAATTTGTAATGTACCAGGTAGTAGAATTACTAGAGAAGTTGATGGAGTTATCATAACTAAATCGGGTCAAGAGGTTGGAGTTGCAGCCACTAAAACATTTTTGACTCAAATGCAGGCATTATATGCACTAGGAGTTCATTTGGCATTTAATTCAGGTTCATTGGATCATCCTCAGCTGAAACTTTGGGAATCAGAAATCAGAAAAATCCCAAGTAAAATAACACAAGTATTGAATAATTCTGAGGCAATTAAAGCATTAGTTCCACATTTTGTAAAAGCCAAATCAGCTTTCTTTATTGGTCGAAATATTAATTATCCTTTAGCAATGGAAGGTGCTCTTAAGCTCAAAGAAATATCATATATTCATGCAGAAGGTTATCCTGCAGGAGAATTGAAACATGGTCCATTGGCTTTATTGAGTAAAGAAACGCCTGTTCTTGCTATAGCTATGCAGGATCATACATATTCTAAATTGGTGTCAAATATAGAAGAAGTTTCTGCACGAAGTGCTCCAGTTATTACTCTATGTCAGAAGGGTGACCAGCAGATTCCAAAGATTTCAGATAGTTACTTTGAATTGCCTGAAATTGATCCTGTGTTATCTCCATTCACAGTTGCTGTTTTTCTACAACTACTTTCCTATTATGTTGCACATGAACTAGGGACAGAGATTGATAAACCACGTAATCTAGCTAAGTCTGTTACGGTTGAATAAACGGCTATAAGATACAATTAATATCGTTGCAATAATTGAAGGAAGGCCAAGGTATGGCAATTTACCATCTTCTTCTTTTTCATCATTGGTAGGAGCCTCTTCAACTAAATCTTCACGTCCTTCCCAATCTCCCCAGAATATATCCTTGTAGAAGGTTGCTATTTCCTGAGATTCAATTATGACACCTATTTCTCGATTCAATGAACCACCACCAGCACCCCAGTTTATGCTTGATACTAGTGTATACTTCTCGTCTACAATTATTCCCTTATTGTGTATTCTAATAAATTCATCTTTTGGAGATCTGTAAATTAGCAAATCAATATCGGCTCCATTTTTCCTTTTTTCATCTAAAAGGAGGTATGCATATTGATTTTGTTCAGCCATATATTGTTCAGTTCCATCAAACATCACGCTGACTTTTACACCTCTATCTATAGCATCTAAAAGTTCAGTCCAGTAGGGGCTATCAGTATCATCCCATGTAGTAGTAAATTGATGTTGTTGGATTATAATTTCTTTTTCTGCATTTCTTAGCAAACCAATAATGGCACTATCAGATAAGGAATTATCGGGTGTAACGACTAATCTAACATTAGTAGGTTCATTGATTTTTAGAGCTTCAATATTGTGACAACAATTGCCTGTTTCAGTTTTATCATCTGAATACTCTGCACTATCATCAAAAATTACTACATCTCCATAATCTAAAGTAAAATCATTTTCAAATATCATAGTCAAATCACTTGAGAATTGACTAGATTCAACAACAACTCCCCACCCTCTATTACCATCGTCATTAATTGGGATTCCAGTAAGTCCCCAATTTTCAGACATAATTATTACCTTTTCATTATCAATTATAGCATATTTAGCATGAAGATAGGGGTATCTTGTTGGAGCATCCTGAGTTTTCATCATCAATCTAACATCTGCTCCAGCTTCTTTTAGTGTCTGAGCTCTGTAGGTGTATGCATCTGTGAATCCAGCCACAGGAGCACCTTCCAACAATACTCTGACATTTACTCCTCTTTCGATTGCGGTTACAAGTTCATCAACTAAGTAGGGATGGTTGAGATAGTACAAACTTAAGTCGATACTATCTGTTGCACTTTGTATTTGAGCTTGAATAGTCCAGAAGGTTGAATCTGGTGAGGTAAATGCAATAATTGAATCAGCAACCATTTCTTCACCTATATAATTTGTCTGACCAGGTCTATAGTCTCTAAATGATTTCCAGTCTATAGATGTATTCGTATCCAAATATTCTACATGATTTTCATTATTTCGATGTAAATATTTTCCTTCAGTTACAGTCGCTGCAGGCCCCCCTTCCCAACCATCAGGGATTTCAGAATTGCCATAAGCAACAGAATCAATTATCAAACCATTATGATCTCTGACAATAACAGAGTCTCCTGAGTTTGTAAGGTAAAATGCTTCCCCATTTACAAGCGGTACATCGCTTCCATCCTCAATCATTTTGAAATCAGGCCAGAAGTTATGAGATTCATAGAAGGATGTTGAATTGAGTGCTATAATCAGTCTACTATTTGCTGGAAAAATAGTATCCCAGGGGATAGTATATCCTTTCTCTAAATCAGAAACACCCCATCCTCCAATATCTACATCCTCTCCTTGATTTATCAAACATACAGATTCATCATTTTCACCTTTCAACCAAGGATCATAGTATACCCATTCAATCAAAATTTCTGTATCAATAGAGGGTTTTGGTTCATAACCGAGATTCAAAGTTATTTTTTCTTCACCATTTACTACTAAATTAGTTGTTTCTCCCATCCAATGCAACTGGTAATTGCCATTGGGAGCTGCAAAATTGTAGTACCCCCAACGGTTATCTGTGGACCATTTGTTTGGTAGAGAGATACTAAAAGTGAAAAGTTGTCCTTCAGTAAATACTTCTATCCATTCACCCCCTATTGGTTCCATATCTTTACCGATATATCCTTCAATCACAGTCCATTCTTCTGTAATATTTGGGTAGATTTTCATATCATAGTAATCTTGTTTATCATTTGAGTTTCTAAATCTAAGTTTGAAATATGAATCATTTGTCAATTCTTTATCTAATTTTACCATTAATTCTCCATTCCATTCGAATGTTTCATTCATTTCTATTGGTAAGTAAGGTCCAAAATTTGAGCTCCAATCTTCTCCTGTCCAAAAGCTAGATTGTATACTTCCATCCCCATAGAACCATGCCTTAACTTCGTAATTTATAGCCGGTAAACCACGGAAGCCGGCATCAAAGGGAATTATTGTTCCTATTGCATTGTAAGTTTCATCAGGGTAATTCAATCTCACTTCAGGCTTTAGAATTTTAGCCGTTAAATCTAATATAGTTTCAGTATTTGGTTCTATAAGAATTGTTCTTTCGACCACTCCTGGAATTTTTAAGATATATTCACCAGGAAGTAGTGATAAATTGAAAGTGTTATGGTCATTATCTTCCCAAGGGAAAGGTTCCACAAAGGAAAATGCTTCTAAGTCACCATCAGAATACACAAATATTTCTTTCGTTTCATTTCCTTCACCTAATATTCCATTTACCCAACCAACATCTACATTTCTTTTGATAGTCCGATTCGCGATAGTTACACTTTCACCATCTGAATTAAATAGTTCAGTAGTTAGATTATATTCTGATGAAGAACCAGGATAAAAGAGATTCAATAGCGTTTTCATTTCAGCTTTCCCGTCTTCATCAGTTGTAACAGTTTTCTTCTTATTAGTGGCAACCCAATCTTCACCATCCCACATTGATGCTATGTCTGTATCTCCATCCCAAACGGAATATTGAATATCATATTCAAGCATTGGAGATTCAGCCACAATTATGACTTCTGTGTAAATTAATGTCCGTCCCTCATTGATACTTCTTGAGTATTCAGTTATGCTAATCAGTTCTTCAAATTCTGAGTCTCCTAGATTTTGAGACGTAGTTTCGCCATTTGTAATAACTATACTTGCTTGTTCCTCATACTCTCTCATTTTTAGAATGTATTCTCCTGCAGGAACAGGCATCTTGAACCAGCCAGGATCTCCGTCACTTGCCCATGGTGCATTTTCAGTAAAATTAGAAGCAATCAAATTGTCGCCAGACAACACTTCAACAATTTCTCCTGCATAGGGCTCTTCACCATTTGTGGCATATCCTTGCACGAATCCCCAATTATCTGAAATTTCGAGGTTTTCTATTTTTTGTTCGTGATATGTGTCACTGTCATCAGACTCTCTAACTTTTGCTTTGAGATAGCTACCCTCTGGTGGGACTTGTTTCAATTTTAGATAAATATCTCCTGTCCAAGTTCCATCAGGTCCTAATTGTATAGAGAAATAATTAACCCAATTCCAGTTTTCATCATCAGGGTTCCAATTATCAGAGCGCATTGCTCCATCTCCGTAAATCCATGAAGCAACTTCGTAATCTGTACCCGTGTTACCCTCAACAGTAACCGTTACAGGAATTATTGTATCTTTACCACCAGTTATTGGTGAAGGATATTTATCAATTGTAATTATAGGATCCTCATCAGCTTCAGCTGTAAAGCTGAACATTTGTGTTGCTAGAATAAAACAAGCATAAATAACTAGAAACTTTTTCAAGCCCCTAATTCCTCCAAACTCCTTAGGGCAAACATAGTGTGAAGCGCTGTACCTATATGGAGAGCATCTTCGTCAGCCTTAAACATTGGATGATGCACACTATAAACTGCATCAATTTTCTCGTTTTGCATTCCTAAAACAACAAAACATCCTTTAACTTTCTCAGTGTAATATGCAAAGTCCTCTCCACCCATTACAGCATCAAGGTCACTTACATTTTTTTCACCTAACATCTCGCTTCCAACTTTCTTAGCGAAATCCCACATTTCTCCATCATTTACAGTAGGCGGATAGTCGTTTCCAGGATATTTGACAATTGCTTCACATCCGTGTGCTTCCGCTATATTCTCTGCAATTTCTTTAACCCTTTTTTGGAGTTTCTTTAGTCCATCCATGGTTAAAGATCTAAGAGTTCCTAATAATTTAACTTCAGAAGGAATAACATTGGCTGCTTGACCACCTTGTATTGCGCTTACACTCACAACTCCAGAATCTAATGGATCTAACTCACGAGAGATTACTGATTGAAGATTTGTTATAATTTGTGCAGAGGTCAAGACCGGGTCTTTTGTTAAATGCGGTACAGCAGCATGCCCTCCTACACCTTTCACGGTCAAATCTAAGAATGTTGTAGCTGCTAGGAAAGTACCTTCTCTTGATCCTATTTGGCCAGTTGGCATTTGTGGCCAAACATGAAGTCCAAATATTCTCTCAACTTCTGGATTTTCTAATGCACCTTCTTCTCTCATTAATTTTCCGCCAGCACCACCTTCTTCTGCTGGTTGGAACAAGAATTTTATTGTTCCATTGAATTCGTTTTCTTTTGATTTTAATATTTTTGCAGCTCCTAAAAGCATGGCTGTGTGACAATCATGACCACATGCGTGCATTTTACCATCGATTTCACTTCTAAAAGGGACATCAGTCTCCTCATGTATGGGCAGGGCATCCATATCTGCTCTGAGAGCCACACAAGGGCCATTTCCGTTCCCTATTGATGCCAAAACACCAGTCTTAGCGATTGGAGATTGATATTCAATTCCCAATTTGTCTAATTCCCTCCTAACTAATGCACTGGTTTTTACTTCTTCATACATTAATTCAGGGTGTTTGTGCAATTCACGGCGTATATCAATAATCCAATCAGAGATTTTTTTGGCTTCCTTTTTAGCTTCTTCAGGTTGCATAATTAGTAAGGGTTCATTCTCATTATAGTAGTATCGCCATTATCAAACCATACAGGAAATTGGTCATTATCAGTGAATTTAGTTTTTGCCTCTCCTGTCAATTCTTCAGCAGGGTCCCATTGTAAGAGGGCAACCCCTTTTTGCATTTCTTCTGAAAGTACAATGTATGAAACTTGTTTCATGCCTGCTTGTGGAGTTGAAAGAGATTTCCCCGCCTCAATTGCTTGTTCTGTATCTCCAGTTATCACTACAGCCCCATTTTCCCAGCTAGCATTTGTTTCAGTTAATCCAAATGTTAAACTACTCAATCTATGGTCACTAACAACGAGCGAGTCATTCTCTGTAAATTGAGTCCACAGTATGGCATCAATCTCTTCTTGGCTAGTACCTTCCTGAAATCCACCCATCACAGAAGGTGGAGGATATGCCCCCCATGCACAACCAAGCAACAAGATTGTAAATACTGTAGCAACGTATTTCCTTTTCTTAACTTCAAAACCTACAATAAAATATTGGAAACTTATTCCTACAATAAGAGCTACAGGAGCTAGCAGATATGGTGCATGTCTATATGCAATTAACAAATGAGATCCAGTTACAGCACCTATTGTAGCGAATCCTAGTATTGGCAATAGCCATCCCCATAACAGCCATCCATTCCTCTTGGACATGACAAAACTAGGAACACAAGCTAGTGACATAATTGCTAGATTTACAATAAGATAGGGTGTAGCTTCAAAATCAACAGGAATCTCAGTTCCAGGTACTCCTTTCCAGAGGACTAGCATAATGACTACGAAAATACCTATGAAAGATACAGCTGTCCTTTTCAGGTAGTTGTCATGGCTAATATTTTCACTCCATTTTGGTAGATACAATTTATTTCTCAGAGCCCACAAAATCAATAATGAAACAAGTGGGATCAGAGTCAAAACTATTGTAGTAGGAATGCTCTCAGGCAAGAAATCAAATGCACTATCATCTAACATTTTTCTGAAAGATTTGGCATATATTAACCAGTAAATTGAGATTGGTAGTGACATTAAGCCTACTACCATAATGCCCTCTTTGGCGATTTTTTTGTTCCCTGCTGCAATTTCTATGATAAGTATTCCTAATATGGCTGCCATCACCAAAAGTAATGTGAAATGATGTGTTAGTAACAGAGCAAAAAAAGAAAATTTAGCCATATTGGCCCATGGGTTTCTTTTAAGTGGATTGATTACCCATACTTTCTCATCTTTCAATATTTTAATCCAATTTAATAATACAACAAAACCCAAAGTTTCAGCTAAGCCTCCGGGCATTGGATGAGAATTTGCATAAACAACTCCGAATGTTACACCATAGAATGCAGATCCAAATAAAGCGGGAACAAATCCTGTAAGTTCTTTTCCTATAATAAATAACATTGGTATGGCAAGCGAAGAAATTAGGGGAATTATCCACATTAATACATAATGATATTCAATAGTTGATAGCAAAGAGATTGTTCCTGTTAAAATTTGCATACCTTGGAAATCAGGATATGCACGCCCCCAGCCAATGTAATTATCTTCTAACATTTGACCATTATTCAACAAACTTCGTGTAAGGTATAGATATTCTCCCGAATCACTACCCCATATTCTCCAGTTGTAGTTGTGATAAATTCTTATCAAGGCAGTAAACGGCAATAGTGTATAAAGCAAATATTTCTGGTAGCACTTAATTCTCATTTGCATCACCCAAAAGTAGCATTGTCATTTCCATAATTACAACAAAGAATATAAGAAAAATTAGATTGATTATCATTGATGGTTCGGGAGTCCCTAATGCTATTACTATGATTATTAGAATATAAATATATTTTTTTAACGTTTCTCTATCAGGGATATAGTCTGAAATAAGTAAAATTAAAACAGGTAAACTAGCTAAAATCCCTGAGAATATAGATATTGAAATTAACAATTTTACTGATTGATATATCGATAACTTGGCACTGATGGAATTATTCTCTTCTAACAAGATATCAAGCAGAAAGGGAGACAAATATAGAAGACCAGCTATAGCACCAACAAGGAAAAGTATTGTTCCCAAAGTAAAACTAACAATTGTTACTTTTTTCTCTTGTTCGGTCAATCCTGGTTTTGAAAAATTATAGATTCCTACATACCACAAAGGGTGTGAAATTAAAATAGCTAAGATTAAACTCAAATATATTTTCAACCTAATGAATTCAGTAGGGCTAAATACCGTCATATTTTCTATTTCTATCGGGACAATTTCAATTAGATAATTTATTATTTCTTTTGTAAATGGGAAGGATATTGCTATGAATAACATAGTAATTGTGAAAGGTAGCAATAGATGTTGCCGTAATTCTTCAAGATGCCCCGAAAGAGGGCCGCTCACATCACTTGTTTCGGACAATACAGGGGTAAGGTCGGGGGCTTAAAAGGCGCCTTGTATGGCTTTTCAGTGAATATCATACAAGGATGTGTCAGATACCCTCCTGCCCCAGGAGGTGCTGAGACTGTAGTCAGAGCATATTCCGAAGGCCTTCAATCCAAAGGACACAATGTTGAAGTCATTACTACAGATTTGTATACCGAGACTCCATTTGTAAAGAAAGATATGCCTTCTGAAGTGTCAGGAATTCCTGTATCAAGACATAGTGCGTACTCAATATCAGGAGAAGCTCATTACGTTTTGGCACCAGGTATGGTTACCTCTTTTTTGAAGAAAAAAGCAGATGTAATTCATACACATTCATATGGTTATTTTCAGAATCATGCAGCTTGGATAAAAGAAAAATTCCAGTCGACACCTTGGGTGATTACTCCTCATTTCCATCCCTCTTGGTCTATGTGGGGTGGTGCTAAGCGCCGTACTCTTAGAGATTTTTATGATTCTAAAATAGGCAAATCAACTATGGAATCAGCAGATTTGATAACATGTGTCAGCGAACATGAAAAGGAAATGCTCATTAAGGAAATTGGTTTGAATGATGATAATATCAAAATTATCTATAATGGTATTTATTGGAAAGACTGGGCGAAGCTTCCCGATAAGACAAAATTCCGTGAGAAGTTTCCTGAAGTTTCTGATAAATTCATAATTTTTGCAGGAAGGTTGGCTACAAATAAAGGAATTCCTGATCTTATTGAGGCTGTTTCTATAGAAGGCTCTCAAAGATTTGATCTAGTTGTGATGGGTGCTGATATGGGTTTAGGAAATGAATTAGACAAATTAGCAGTATCAAAGAATATCAAAATGCATCGAATTGGTCATGTTGATGATGAAATCTATCGTTCAGCTTTATCTGCTGCAGAAGTTCTTGTTTTACCATCAGAGTATGAGGCCTTTGGTATTGTTTTACTTGAGGCAGCTGCAGCTCAAACTCCAGTTGTAGCTGCAAGAGTAGGGGGTGTTCCAGAAGCTATGTCTGAAGAAAATAATGGATTATTGGTTGATTACAATGATCCTGAGAATCTATCAAAAGCAATTTTTACAATACTAGAGGATGATAATCTATCTAAAGAAATGGCTACTTTTGGAAGAAGTTTCGCGAAGGGTTTTTCTTGGTCCAATATAGTAAATATGTTGGAAAAAGAGTATAATTTACTGCTAGCGTAAATTTTTAAAGGAAATATCTTCTGCTACCTTGTGCCTCCAAAGAAGTTGAACTTTAGAATGAGCATTCCTTCAGACTTCAAAGCTGATTGGGATTTCTTCAATTCAAGGTCTAAAATAGAGGGCATGACACCTGCAGAGTTACTTAGGGATCTTATCGAAGAGTATTTAGAAGAATTTGAAGCAGAAAGGGCACAAGCAGAAGAAGAAATGGATGATTTGGCCCCTATTCGTGACAAAGTTCCTAAAAAAGTTAAAGTTAAAAAACCAGTTAAACCTAAGAAAAAATCTTTTTTGGCTAGGAAAGCAACTATAACTAAGAAACGTGACGAACCTGAGGAGGAGGCTCTTACTATACAAGACACTCCAAAATTCCGTTTACTTGAGTTAGCTAGGTCCATGGATTCAGGAATGGGTATTAATCCTGATAAATTATATGAGGCAGCTGAAAAAGAAGGTATTTCAAGGCCTAGACTTCAAGTTAATAAAATGGTTCGGCGAGGTATCTTATATGTACACCTTGGCCGAGTGCATGTTACTTAGATAAATTTGGTAATACAATGTCATTAAGCAGAAAACAGTGGTTTATTCTAATAATTTTAAGTTTAGGTTTTATTGGTGCAGCAGGTGTTTTACCATTTGTTTTTGCGACTATACTTGCTTTTGTTCCTGCATATTATTATCTAAAGTCTATAAGAAATGCAGAAGAAGAAGATGTTGAGCCTTGGGAGACTCTTTGGACAGCATTCGTTTGGGGAGGTCTTTCAGGAATATTTCTGGCTATGATACTTAATACGATTGGCACTGTATTCATACTTGGTATATTGTATGGGACTTCTAGTGAATCAGATATAGAGACTACAGCAATTATAGTAGGAGCTGTAATTGTGGCTCCAATCGTTGAAGAATTTGTTAAGCCACTTGTCATGCTGAGAAATGCCGATGTCAAAAAAGAAATTGATGAGGTTGAAGATGGTCTTGTTTATGGGGCAGCTTGTGGTTTGGGTTTTGGCGCTACAGAGAATGTCTATTACGGCGTCACAGCAGGAACTGCCATAGCAGGAATTGGTGGTGTCTTCCTCATTGTTGTGCTTAGAACTTTTTCTTCAATTTTGCTACATTTGGTAGCGTCATCTTTTACAGGATATGGTATAGCTAAATATCAAGTTCAAGGGACTTCTTTTGGAGTAGTAATTAAATATTATTTTTTAGCTGTTTTAATCCATGCAGCATGGAATGCTATGGCCGTTTATAGTATGGTATTTGGTAGTGATACTGCTGCAGTATTGTTACTTTTCTTTAGTATAGCTCTGGCCATTGCAGGTCTCGAAATGGCTAAAAGGAAAATTAGAGCACTTGATGTTGCAGGTTCAAATATTTATGGAACTAATATCAGAGCAGGGCAGGGCAGAAATGAGTGGTCTAGTGATAGATGGGAAAACAAGAGTGGATGGGAGCAGAAGAAATTACGTTCATCAAGTGTAGATACAGGAGCTTACAATTCTAACAGATCTGGCGAGACCGCTGATGCATTATACGAATCAAGTTCAAAGACACCTCAAGAACTCGCTACATCTACTACAGAATGGGCAGTAAACTTTGATTGGAAAGGTGCTATAGGTTTCATTATTTTCTTGTTTTTCATTCTTAGTGATATCATTTTTCCATAATAGTATAATTATTTTAAGCACATTTTTTCTAATAAATTTGTGGGCCAGTAGCTTAGCTAGGTAAAGCGATCGGCTCTTAACCGATCGACCGCGGGTTCGAATCCCGTCTGGCCCACCACTATGTGAAGTGCATGGGATAGAGTCTAGTTATTCTACCATGTTTCTCAACTCTAAGAATAGAATTATTGGACAAACAATTCACATGATAATTTATTTTTTGCCTACTTGTATCTAATTGCTGCGAAATCATTGATTGTGTTATACCGGGGTTTTCTTTAACCATCTGAATAATATCTTTTTGTGTTTTGTTTGTAATCAATGAATTACGTATAGTAGTGTTAAGTCCTCCTCCAAATGGGAAGAATAGCCTCTGCCTTCCACTTCTGTGTGATGTTATCATATTGTTATTTTCTAATATGTTAATATGGTGGGCTAATGTTCCGTTATGAAGTCCTAGTTTTTCTTTGAGTAGAGTGAAATTTGTCCCAGGTTCAGTGTATATTGTGCTCAATAATTTTTGTCTTGTAGGTTCATCTGCTAAGGTGTCCTTTTGGAGTCGTGAATACATAGGAATAAAGAATTTGAATGTCAAGTACTTGAGATTCTCAGAACGCCTAAATTGGAGTATTATACCAGCAATAGATATTGCAAAGACAGTTTGAGTAAGAGTTATTTTTGGTGTTCCAAAAGAATTGACTTCAACAGATGATTCTGTACCTGGTGAGACTACATTTATATTCTCATTAATCTCACTACTTGCTAGAAGGATTCCTTCACTGGTCACTTCTACTATAATCTTGAAATTATCATCATTTTTTGGAAAATAAGTAGTCCTTAAGACTAAAGATTCTTCATTCTTAAGCTCTTCAATGCTTATTTGATCTATAATCTCACTTTCTCCCTTTTCACTTAAGACTATAATGTCAATTGAAAGTTGATTACTATTGTATCCTTTATTTGATATCGTTGTTGTGCAAATAATATCTTGCCCTACTAGTACAGAATGCTTGTTGCATCCTTGCTCTTCAATTTGTATAGTTGTTTCAGCATAACTTATCACATAGGTTATGCTCTTGGTTTGATAAGGGCTAGAAATATCAATACGTAATTGACTTCCTCCTTCTCTTGGAATCTTATTTAATGGCACAATTTCAAGTTCAAAGTTTGAACTACTTCCTGGCTCTACAGTTAGTATTTCAGGCCCATCAAGCGATTCAATGAAGTTGGCAGCAAAGTAATAAGATACTTGATATTCTTCAGAGTAGAATCCCGTATTAGATAGCTCAAGGTTTGCATAATATGTGCCAAAGTTTTCAAATATAATTGATGGAGCTATAATTCCTTCTACAGTTTCAGCACTTTCATCCAAGGATTCAAATTCAAATCGATTTTCATCCATACTTATAGCAGAAATTAACCTGTAATTTGTTTGTTCAATAACAAAGTCTTGGTTTGATAATTCAATTAGGTAATAGTTTTCTATAAGTGGCGTTATTTGATAATCATTTTCTTCATTCCAGTTATCTATTTGAATTACAATGTTCTTTCTTTCAAAGTTAGTATCACTACTTGTTTCATCTAATAAATTTGTAGTAGATATGGACATAAAAATCAGGTCCTGTTTAGAGTATATTTTTTCATTAATTAGAATGATATCTAATATGCAGTAGTAATTGCCTGCCTCAAGATTTCCAAATGCAAAATTAATATTCTGATGCTCTCCAGAAAGTAGATTCGGTGTCCTGAAATAAGTTCCAATTTCAGATGTTTTGGAATAGACTTGTATTGATATGGTTATATTTCCAAGTTGTTGGTCAAACAATCCCCTATTTTCCAAACTAATTACTATTTCAGGGTTCTGATTAATATCAAAGAAGTAATGTTCTTCTGTGATGATTTCTAAATCATGCTTTATTGTTATATATTTATGAGTAATCTCGTTTATAGTCCAGAAATTTGTTTCATTGGCGCTTGAATCTACGGCTTCAAATCTAAAATATATTTCTGCATTATTTTCTATATCTAAAATTATCACTTCATCTCCATCAGATACAGAATGAAGTTGTGTCCATTCCAAACTGTAAAGTTGAGAACTATTGAAGTTAGTAGTATATGATATAGTATATTCAGCAGTTTCAGATTTTCTGAAGTCGTTTTCAATAATAACGTTGTTATTTTTATTTCCTTTTGTATTATAAGGGCCCAATATAATTCCAGTATTATATTCATTTTCAATATTTATAAGTTCAATTTTATCTTCAATTTCGTTAAAGATCCAATTAGCATTGTCATTTTCATCTAAGTAATAATCAGTAATGGATTCTTCTAAATTTGTAACAATGCTATCATAAAATAACTTCTCATATTCAATACTTGATGTTGTAATCTCTCCATCATCATTAGACAATAGTGTCAGATTGAACACGTAATTGCCAGAGAGAGGTATTGTAAAAGGAAAATTAGTGTAATGTGTTTCTATTCCATCAATTGTGAAAACTAGATTTGATGAATCTAAATCTATTTCCTGCTGCAAGTCTTCACTGAAAATTGTTACAGTTAGACTGTATGGAATTTCTTTATCTATTTTATTTTCTACAGATATTTCTATATTGTTTTCAACTTTTGCATCAAAATGTTCGAAAGATTCAATTTTATGGTTTGTTTCAGCCTCGGTTGCCGGAATGAGTGCAAAACCAATCCCTATTAATGACGCAACCAAGAGAAACAATAGTCGTGATCTTGCACCCATCTAAAATTCTTAAAAGTCTAATAGTATTAATAACTATATGACATTTTTTTGACAATTATAATACATATTTTTGACCATTATTTAATCAAATCAAATAATATAATACTTTAATAGTTACTAGAATCTTGTAAAATATTAAATAAAGCATCAATTACAATAACACACGTGAACACTTCTCAGAGGTTATCTCAAGCCGTATCCGTTATTCCCATAATTGTTGCAGTCATGGTGCTATATGTTGGCGGGAGTTTTGGTACTTGGTTTATTGTAGAAGAATTTTATCAATATTCAGCTACCGATGAGGATGCTACTAAATTAATCGATTATTCAGATTATGATTACTACTTGAACGAGGTTAAAGTGGTGGATTATACAGATCCAGATAGACAAACACCAATAGAATCTACGCTGCCTTATTCATCGGATGGATATGAACAAAGGTCGACGGTATTTTACAATCTTGGATTGGTTCTCTATGCAACTATGTTTATAGCTTTACTTTGTTCTATTCTTCTTTTTGTTTTGGATTACCTTTGGAAAGAGATAATAAAACGCAAGTTACTTCCCGGAGTTGGAAAGAATGATGTTCTCGCAATTATATTTGGCGGATATATGGCAGTTATTGTCTTTGTTTTATTTTTAGCACTTTATGCCGTATCTGCAATTCCTAGCGGGATGTACGAAGATCATTATGCAACAGATAAAGCATGTTTGTATCAAGAAGACATTACGATAATAGGTAGTGTTGATGGGTGTGAGGGCAAGGCCAGTGGGGAACGAGCCATTCTTCAGTCAGTATGGACTATGGGGCCTGGTTTCATA
>JAKURQ010000016.1 GCA_022449785.1 Candidatus Poseidoniia archaeon | reverse complement strand
TCCAGGTCTTGTTGTTCTGGGACATGTAGCTAATTGGCTAAAAAAGGCTCGAGCAAGTAAAGAAGGATACACTACCAAAACCACATTCATCCGAAAAGATGGGACGCAATTTGCAGCTGAATTCACTTGTACTGCAACAATGAAAAATGGAAAGCATATTGGTTATTGTGGACGGACAAAGGAATTGCACGATGTTTCCCCGGAAGAAACTATGCCAGAAACATCACTATTGACAAGATTTATCTCTATTGTTGCAATAACTCGATTACCATTTTTGAGTGCCACGTGGATTCCAATAATAGCTAGTTTAGTTTGGGGAATACATGAAGATCTAATCACTATGAAGTGGACAACATTTGTATTCGTATTCTTAGGAGGATCATTCTTGCATTTAGCTGCTAATACATACAATGATTATTTCGATTGGACAAGTGGGACTGATCAAATAAATAATGACTATTTCTTGCAGCTATCTGGTGGTAGTAGAGCAATTGAATTAGGTTTAATTAGTGAAAAACAACTATTCAAATTAGCTACATCTTTTGTTTTCTTAGCCGGTTTGATGGGCCTAGGAGTCATGTCTACACTTGGCGATAACAAACTTGAACTTTTCTATTATGGACTTGCAGGAGCATTCTCAGCTTATTTCTATACAGGATATCCCCTAAGATTGGTAGCAAGAAAGGGAATAGGAGAAGTCTTGATTGGGTTAAATTATGGCCCACTTATGACAATGGGAACTGTATTTGCTATGAGTGGAACTCATAACTGGGATGCATTCCTGTTTGGTGTCCCTTTAGGAATCCTGACTACTGCAATACTTTGGATTAATCAGTTCCCAGATAGAGACTCAGATGAAATAGCCGGTAAAAATCACCTCGTTGTGGTTTTAGGACTCGAGAAAGCAAGTTGGGGATATCTATTACTCATGATTTCTGCCTTTAGCTCAATATATTTACTATACAATTATAATGTAATCCAACAAGGAGCATTGCTATCTTTACTTGCTCTACCTGTTGCATTGTATTTTTCCTACAAAGTTATAACTAGCTACAACACAAGAGAATTAGCAATCGCTAATTGGGGCACAATAGGAATACACTCAATAACTGGAATATTAATGATACTAGGATTGGAGTACATCAAATGAAACGTCAAACAGCAACTAAGAGCGAGATTACTACATCGGATGAATTAAATGAATATTACAATGTTGTTAAAAATGAATTTGATGATCATTTAAAACGAGAAATATCAAAAGAACCTGCAGAAATTGGAGCTCTACTAGAGAAAGGACTCAGTGGGGGAAAGAAACTGCGCCCTGTATTATGTAAATTAGTTTCGGATGCATTAGGAGGTGACACACATCTCGCCTTTGAATGTGGGATGGCTCTTGAATTAGTACACTGTGGTGCTTTGATACATGACGACTGGATAGATGGTGACAAATTTAGAAGAGCAGCACCATCATTATGGAATGAACTTGGACCAAGAACCTCTGTATTAGTGGCAGATTTAATGGCTGCAACAGGATCTTTGCATGGTGCTATCTCACTTGAAACTGGAAAATCGTTAGCTAGATGTGTCAGGAACTTGTCTGAAGGTGCAATAGCTGATTTCACAGATAAAGACAATTATAATGAAGCCGTTTATCTCCATAGAATCAAGAGAAAAACAGGAGCATTGTATAGTACAGCTGCAGAATTAGGAGCATTGGTTTCCCCAAGAACAGATTTAGCACCTAACATGTACAAATACGGAGAATGTGTAGGTATTCTATATCAAATAACAGACGACTATCTTGATTTATTAAATTCATTAATAACAAAGACTCCTGTTGGAGACTTAGCGCTCAAAATACCTACATTACCCTTAACCAAATTGAGCAAATATCCTAATTACCAAGAAGCTGTAAATGAATTTATTTACAATGGAAATACTGAGAAATTAATTAGTAATGTTGATATAAAACACGCTCAAGAAATTTTTGATGATTTGATCCAACCATGGCAAGATATGTCTAAGAAATTCTTGGAAGACGTGCCTGAATCTAATTCTAAACGTCTTCTAGAACAAGTTCCTCTTTCATTTGCAAATGAATTAATTACTAAAGATAAGAATTAGAATTTTCTCAAGTGCCTTCGAGGTGGATTTGTAACTTTAACATCTCCTTTAAGAATTGTATTTGGATCAACTGGCTTACTATTTCCTGTGTAAACCAGAAATGAATTTATCTTACTAAACTCCAAACCTTCTTGATGACATGAATTTTTCATTTTAGAACGGAAAGCGTTTTTTTTACTAATATTGTTACCTTTAGGTGTTACGCCATCCCATAACTTTTCGAACTGGACATATTCATCACTTTTCTTATCAATCATCCCATCAATGCCGCAGAAGCTTCCTTACAAAGTTCAAAGAGAGACTCCCAATACAATGGGAAGAAGACAGCTAGTAACAAGATAACGCCTAATGAAATATATCTAACAGTATTAGGGAATTCAATGTCCTCAGAACCTTCTGGATCATAGAGATACATATATCTCATGATTTTCAAGTAATAGTATAATGAGAGTGCGGAATTCAAAACACCTCCAATAACTAAAATAATTAACCAAGAGTTACCAGCCATACCTGCTTTGAGAGTTCCATAAAACAAGAAAAACTTACTAATGAAACCAGCAAAAGGAGGAATGCCTACTAATGACAACAAACAAACAGTCATTGCTAGAGCAAGAAGTTGAGAACGTTTAGCTAAACCTTTGTAAGAATCTAAACTGTAACCTAAACCTACAGCCCCTACACAACCAACTACAACGAAAGCTCCACCCTTCATAAAAGCATGAACTAGTGTATGAGCTATCGCTCCAGACATTGCCTCACTAGTAAGCGCAGGAATAGCAATCATAATGTAACCTGCTTGAGCAATAGAGGAGTAAGCAAGCATACGTCCAATATCATTCTGAGAAATAGCTGCTAAATTACCTACAGTCATAGAAGCTAAGGCAATTATTCCTAAAATCAATTCCCATTCTTCGTAAACAGAATCAAGTGCAAAAACAAATACTCGGAAAACTGCAACAAAACCCATTGCCTTACTTGCTGCAGCTAACAATGTTGTAACAGGTGTCGGGGCTCCTTCATAGACATCTGGTGCCCATGCGTGGAATGGAACTACTGCTATCTTGAAACCTAAACCTGCCATTATGAATAAACAGGAAATAAAAATTACCTCACTAAAGTCACCATCAACAACACCATTGTTGATTCCATCCATGAAAGAATTAACACCATCAAACGTCAAAAATCCTGTGATGGCATAGATGAGAGATATACCATAAAGTGTTAAAGCAGATGAAAAGGCACCTATCAATAGATACTTTGCTCCAGCTTCAGTGGACTTGTCATCCTTCTTTCTAAAAGCAACCATTGCATAACTACTAAAGGCAGAGATTTCTATTCCTACGAATAAGGTAAGGAAATCATTTGCTGAGGCTGTAACCATCATTCCTAAGGTACTAGAAAGAAGCAAGGTGAAGTATTCTGGCTGGTGTGGTTCAGACTCATCGAAATAAGAAGTACTTACCAGAGATACAATCAAAGCAGTCAGAACAAAAACTATCTTGAATAATTGTGAGAATGCATCAACCTTAAAATGATCGTAGAAAATGTATGTAGAAACATCTCTATCCATTGACAAAGAATCTGGATAATACCATGACAATACCAAAAAGATAAATGCTCCAACTAAAGAAACATTAGAACAGATTGAATATGAACGCCTATTCTCAGTAAAAATATGCAAAGCTGGTATTGCCATTATACTAGCTATAAGCAATATTTCTGGTAAAAATAATGATGAACTATCCATTATGCGACCCCCATGAAATTAAGAATATCATAACATGCAACAGTGATTGGATCCATAAGATAGTGAGGGAATATTCCAAATAAGACTGCCAAAACAATTATAGCAAACATAGGATACATCTCATACCACGGCGCCTCATGAACATTTTTGATATCTATTTGTTCACTATCTTCTCCAAAAATAGCCCTTTGCAAGGCCCACAAATGGTATCCTGCTGTAAGAACCATTCCAAAAATTGGAAGAATTAACCAGTAGCCATGTGATTCAAAGAATGCAATAAATACTGATAATTCAGCTACAAAGACAGCCATACCAGGCAACCCAAGACTTCCCATAAATATAACAACAAAGACTCCAGCCGTGTTGGGTTGATGCTTTGCTAATCCTCCTAATTTTGGAATGTCTCTCGTACCAACTTGATGTAAAAGAACTCCTGCCACCATAAACATAGCTGGACTTAGGATTCCATGTGCAAACATCATGAAAACAGCACCTGCCAAACCTAGCTCAGTCATTGTTGCAACTCCTAAAAGCGCTACACCCATATGTGAAACACTAGAATATGCTACTAATTTCTTCAGATCTGTTTGACCTAAACTCAAAGCAGCCCCATAAAGAATCGAAACAATTGCTAAAACTACCATAACAGGGACAAAGTATTCAGCCCCCAAAGGAGCTACAGGTAAAGCAGCCCTTATCAATCCATAAAGTCCCATTTTCAGCATAACTCCTGCTAAAAGAATAGAACCTGCTGTAGGTGCTTCAACGTGAGCATCGGGCAACCACGTATGCCAAGGAACTGATGGAATTTTAACTGCAAATCCTATAAACAAAGCTGCAAAGACCCAAATTTGGAAACTTTCCGAGAAATTTCCATTCTGTTTAGCTATCTCTATCATAGAAAATGTCTCAGCTCCTGTTTCAAAGTATAAGGCCATGAAACCAACAAGCATAATTACAGAAGCTGTGAAAGTATAAATGAAAAATTTGATAGAAGCGTAACGTCTATTTTCTCCACCCCATATTGCTATTAAGAAAAACATAGGGATTAAGACAATTTCCCAGAAAACATAGAAAACAAAATAATCCAGTGTTATAAAGACACCAAAGAGAGCTGTTTGCATAACAAGAAGGAGTGCGAAAAATAAAGCAGGTTTCTCCTTTTCGTGCCAAGCAAATATAACAGTCAAAGGACCTATAATTCCTGTTAAGAGTACCATCGGAGAACTTAGCCCGTCAACTCCAAGAAGTAAAGAAATACCAAAATTTGGAGCCCATACATATTCTTCCATTAGACTATAACCTGACTTAGAACCAGTCTTGAAGAAAACGATAAATGAAATGATTAGAGTAAATAATGTAGTGAAAAGGGCAATTATTCGTGGAGCGTGAGGACTATCTCTAAAACCAAAGGTCCAAAGTGCACCAATTAATGGAAATACCAGTAGATAAGAAAGCCAAGGGAAATTCCCAAATTCCATAGATATTTCTGGTAAAGGAACTTCACCAGTACCAACAATAATTGAACCTTTCATTTGCATAGTAGCGTGTGGTTCACAAATATAATACAAAGTGCTATCCTGAGAAGTGTAATCTGAGGGTAACGACCAATTTCCTCCTACTTGTGGAACTCCCGAACTAAATCCACCGGCCAAATAAACATTAGATGCTGAATCTGAAGATTGAACAACATTATGAGAACCATTGAGCCAAACAAAAGTAACATTGTCTCCAACTTCAATATTAAGAACTTCAGGTTCAAAATAGTAAGAAGAACCATCTGCAGATTGAGAAACAAGAACTGTATGATCCTCACCAGAAACGGCAGGGAGCAAAAGTGCAGCCAAAATTAAGGCAAAAAATAACCTCACAATGACCACCCCATGAAAGGCATAATGATTCTAGTAAGAAGTACTAATGCACCAAGTCCACCAACTGTAAGCGAAGCATAATGACCTGTAAAACCTGAATTTAGTCTTCTGACTTGCTGACTGAAGTATTGTGATACTGAGGCAACGCCATTAACAATACCATCAATTACGTTAAGATCAAACCAATCACAAGCTCTTGCAAAGGTATCCCAAGTTCTCATACCGAACCAATTAAAGAATTTAGACATGTACAAACGATTAGACAAAAATGTATGGAAAACCCTAGTCACAGAATTCTCTGTAACAAAAGAAGTTGAGAATGCTGCTTTGCCATCAGCTCCCCGTCTATAGAAAAGAACACCAAATAACATACCTGTCAAACCTACCATTACAGATAAATGAGTCAAAGGAGACAACAATATATGGTCAATAATTTTCCATTGAATAAAACCATCTTCTCCGTGATGCTCACCATAGTATACTCTAGCACCAAATCCATCACCTAAAACTAGAGCTAGACCAGAGAAAACTGCAAGAGTTGCTAGTATCATCAAAGGAATTGTCATAACGAATGGTGCTTCATGGGCATGAGATTTCACTTTCTCAGTTTTTAATTCCCAATTACCTGTCTTTGCATGGTCTTTAGACTTGACCATCTTCTCTATGACTCTCTCTTCAGGCCCACTAAATGTCATCATCCACAACCTTGTCATATAGAAAGCAGTCATAGCGGCAGTGAGCAAAGCTAACCACCAAAGCGCACCAAAAATACCCTCATACTCTCCGTTATGATGTACGGATTCCAATATTTCATCTTTTGACCAGAATCCAGACATCAATGGGAAACCTGCTATCGATAAAACTCCTAAACCCATTGCTGTAGAAGTGATAGGCATAGACTTACGGAGTCCACCCATTTCTCTCATATCTTGTGTATGCACAGCATGAATAACTGCTCCTGAACCAAGGAAAAGAAGAGCTTTGAAAAAAGCATGATTCATTAAATGGAACAAACCAGCCATGTAACCTTGTGCATGAACTTCTAGGCCATGATCGGCTGCATGCCAAGCTGCCCAGGCACCAGTACCTAGTGCAAGGAACATATAACCCAACTGTGATATCGTTGAATAGGCTAATACACGCTTAATATCATTCATTACCATAGCCATACTTGCAGCAATAAAGGCTGTAACGGCACCGGTAGCTGCTATGTATATTGCAGTATCTGGACTTAGAACAATCAAAGGATATGTTCTAGCTACTAAGAAAACACCTGCCTTAACCATGGTTGCAGCATGTATCAATGCAGATACAGTAGTGGGGCCTTCCATTGCATCTGGAAGCCAAAAATGTAATGGAAATTGGGCAGATTTACCAACTGCACCACCAAAAATACACAAGGATGCCCATTTCACTGCATCGGCATTTTCAGCTATAGCTAAATCAGGATGATTAAATAATTCTGAATAAGTGAGAGTTCCAAATGTATTGAATAAAATAACAAGTCCTAGTAAAAAGAAAACATCTCCTACTCTAGTGACCAAGAAAGCCTTCTTTGCAGCTGAAGATGCAGAGGGCTTCTCATACCAGAAACCAATCAAAAGATAAGAACATACTCCAACCAATTCCCAGAAAATAAACATCAACAAGAAAGAATTTGCAACAACTAACCCAAGCATGACACCAACAAAAAGTGAAATCTCTGCAAAATATCTTACTTGTCTATCACCTTCATCGTGCATGTAACTTGTTGAGAATACAACTACCAAATAGGAAACAAGACCAACTACCAATAGTAGTAAGGCCGCCAAAGCATCAACATAAATTCCAAATTCAAAAGAATAAGAATCAGCAGTTGCACCTTCAAACCAAGTCATTGTGTATTCGTAATATTTGCCGTGCAACGAATCTGCAATAAGAACATCATATGCAATAGCTAAAGAAAATACGGATGAAAGTCCTATACCTACTAAAGCAAAGGAACCGCCTTTCCTTGGATCATAATGCCCAAACAACAAAATTGCAACAAATGCAATAATAGGAAAGACTGGAATCATCCAAGCGACATCTAACATCTCAGTTTTCCCATCACCATTAAAATCATTTCCATAAATTTCAGTGGTGCCGAAAAATAATGCTAGAGCAAAAACCAAACTTATTCCTATGAATGTTGCAACATTAGAATCTGATTCATGTTCTGACAAATTACCACCTCAACCTATCGAGTAAATCCAACTCGATTGTATCTCTTTGCTTGAACAAACTTAGAAGAATTGCTAAACCAATAGCGACCTCTGCAGCAGCAATAGTAGTAATGAATAAGGCAACAATTTGACCAGTCAGATCATTATAATAACTAGAGAAAGCTATGAAATTAACGTTAGCTGCAGTAAGCATTATCTCAACAGACATCAAAACTACAATAGAATTCTTATTTCTAATAACACCATAGGCCCCTATAAGCAAAAGGATTGATGAGAATATCATGAAATTGATAGGTTCAATCATCTTTTTCCTCCCTTGCTAAGAAAACACCGGCTTGTAATGCAATAACCATCATAACTCCAAGAAGTAAGAAAGGAACTTCCCAATTGTTAAATAACTCAAAAGCCAAAAATTTTGTAGTATCAATATTCACATCGCGTAACGGTGAGGATTCCGAGATGTAACCCCTACTATCTAGCGCATGAACTGACCAAGAATAAGTTTTTCCATTTACAAACTCTGAATATGTATATGATGTCTCTTCTAATTTATCAACTTCATGAATTATTACTTTCTCGGGACCTATTTCTGTTTCAGAATGAAGTCGAATTTCTAAATTATAATATACGGTTACAGCAGACCAAATAATTGTCAACTTTTCTCCAGAATCCTTCTCAACGTTAACTAATTCAGACTTGAGTATTGGAAAAGTGTCAAAATTTGAACCTGAAATACCTGTATAGTATACTCTGGTCAAATAAGTCCCTGTTGGCAGCCTACTAGTTGTAGCTGTGTTAACATTGGTATAATTAGAATCCATCAATACTTCATCCGTTTCATCATCAGTCACAACTACTCTATAACCAACGGAAACTGGATTCCATTCAAAAGTCAGACTGTTTTCATAATGATAATAATTATTTTCTGGAAATTTAACTAAAGGTGCACAACCGTTACCACAATCATCAGGAAGTGGTTCCTCCATCTTGAGATTACTCCAAGGAGCCATAGTGACTGCGAAAACAACATAACAAGAGAAAAGAATAACCAAAGCATCTCTTACCCAGATTACATTACGATCAGACATTTTCTCCTCCTTTCAAAGTCCTCTTAGTTAACATAATTCCAAAGATAATTACAACTGAGATAGCCCCTACATAGACTAAAACTTGAATAACTGCTAAAAATTCAGCTTCGGCTAGAATAAATAGACCTGCAGTAAGAAGGAATACTGTTGACAACCATACAACCGAATGTACAATATCATTTCCATTGACGACAGCCCAAGCTGCCGCTAAGATTAAACCGGCTAGAATCCAAAATACAATGAGATCTAGACCCAAAATATCACGCTTCTGTAGTTGCTCCTTCCTCGCTTAATCCACTTGAACTGGAATTACTAATTGGCTCCATATGCAAACAATCAGCTGGACAAACTTTTACACAGGTTGAACAACCAATACAAATTGTATAATCGAAATATGGGTTTTCCACATTTCTAGTTTTTCCACTCTTCAGAGTTTTGTTTTGAGGACCCTCATCCATAATTATACAATTAGTTGGACAATTATCTACACATTTACTGCAACCAATACAAGGATCAACGTCCAATACTGGCGATTCCATCATATAATTTGTAAGTGGTAATTGTGGAAGATCTTCTAGCTCAACTTTCATTGATCTAGCAGGATAAATCAAACCTTCACGATTGGTATCTGCAAGCTCATAAAAATCTGTCATAGTCATTGCACCAGTTGGACAATAATCTTCACAAAAACCGCAAAACATACAATGTCCAAAATTAATTGCAGGCCTTTCTGCTTTGTTTTTGCGCTTAGCTAAATGAGAACCATACCATGCTCTATCTTGCTCCTCATCAGAAAGCTCAGTAGGCTTCATTTTCAAACATTTATTAGGACATACCTCACCACAAATTCCACAGCCAATACATAAATCCCAGATAACGGCATTCATTCCTCTATAGGTAGGAGGAGGATCGCGCCTCTCAAGTGGATACATCACAGTTGTGGGTTTGCCAAAAGTTGACTTGAAAAATTGCTTTAAGGTAACTTTCATTGGATTAACAATTATATCCATTATACCTATTTCTCTGTCGCTACTCATTCTAGAATACCTCCGGAAGTAATGTCAATGTGTCTGATAAATAAGGATAAATTTCAACCATAAAAATTACAATTAATATGTTAATAAGTGATAAAGGAAGTAACTTCTTCCAACCTAACTCTAGAATTTGATCCGTTCTAATCCTAGGGACAGTCCAACGAATGAAAATCCAAAATATTAGAATTAAATAAACTTTGAGTAAAAACCATACTTCAGGGGGAACTGGCCAAGGTCCAGCCCATCCACCTAAGAATAAAATCGTACAAACAGCAGCCCCTGCAAAACCTCTAATATATTCTGCAGCCAAGAAAAGCATATATCTTATTCCACTATATTCTGTTGTCCAGCCTTCTACAAGTTCAGCTTCAGCCTCAGGAAGATCGAATGGAACTCTTTCGACTTCAGCAAGAATACAAATCATAAAAACAATAAATCCAATAAATTGCGGAATAAAATTCCACATAGGTAAACCAAAGAACCAAGTACTTTGCTGTTGTTGCTCCACAATTGTAACTGGATCAAATGAACCAGCTAGGAGGAAAACTCCAGCCATACTCAAAAGCAAGGGGATTTCGTAAGACATTAACTGTGCAGCGGAACGCATACCTCCAATCATGGAATATTTGTTATTAGACGCCCAACCCGATGTTAATACTCCAATTGGAGCAATAGAAAATGCAGCCATAATTACCATTAAACCTGCTGGCGCAGAAGAAGCTGCAAATCTATCCGATAAAGGAAATAAAACTAACAAGAAAACAGAGGATGAAATAAAAATTATAGGACCCATTGTAAACAAAAATTTGTCCGCTTTAGCAGGTATAATTAATTCTTTTGTAATCGCTTTGATTCCGTCTGCCATGTTTTGCAAAATGCCTATTCCTGCATAATTCTGCTTAAATCTCCATGATGGTGAATTACCGGCTAAATCTTCCCCTAATTCTCTAAAGGATCTCAAAGAAAGCATTGGTCCTCTTCTATCTTGTATTCTAGCAGCAATCTTTCTCTCTAAATGGATAACTATTATGAGATTAGTCATCCCTATTGCAAATGCAATATTTACTGCAAATAACCAAGCTAAAGTATTCAGACCTCCATCCGTCTCCAACCAATCTGCAATATCACCTGCAGGATTACTAAATGGAGGAAAAAGACCTGCCTGAAAATTAAACACAGGTATTAGCATATAATCTGCAGTCCATTCAGCCATCGCTTTACAAAAACTGAACAAACTCATTTGTCAGTTTCTCCTATACAAATATCGATACTACCCATAATTGCAGGTATATCTGCAACTTTGTATCCTTTCAAATAATGTGGACAGGCAGATATAGTTGTAAACATCGGACTCTTTATTTTCCAACGATATGGCCTATCTGAACCATCTCCAACAACATACATCAAAGCTTCACCCCTAGAATCTTCTGTACGTCTAAACGCCTCGCCAGTCGCACGAACTGGGATTTTTGAGGCCATAGTAGGGCCTGCTGGCATTTTCTTGAAACACTCTCTAATGATTTTAATGGATTCTCTCATTTCATCTATTCTAACCATATATCTACTGAAACAATCACTATAACCAGGTCCAGCCTCTCTAGTTTGAATGTCCCAATCTATCTCGTCATAAATTTCGTAAGTATCATGCTCACGCAAATCAAATTTAGTCCCACAACCTCTCAGATTTGGTCCAGTTATACCCAAATTCTGAGCCTGGGCAGCTGTGAATTTACCAACATCCTCCGTACGCATTCGGAAAATCTTAGAATTCTCAAAAAGATCTGCATACTCATCTAATCTTTGTTCAAATAATTTTAAAATTCTTTCAGTTTTCTGCTCAAACCCGTCAGGTAGATCTCTTTTCACTCCACCAATCCTTATGTAATTGTAAAGTAAACGACTTCCACTAGGCGCCTCTAAAAGATTCAAAAATAATTCCCGATCTCTCCAAAAATATAATGCTCCAGTTATGTGCCCTAAATCTGGCATGTATGCTCCTGCCCACATCAAATGAGACGCGAGACGCTGTAATTCAAGCATAATTGTACGAATATATTGAGCCCTTTGAGGAACTTCGACCTCCATCAATTCTTCAACTGACAAAGCATAACAGTGTGTCCAAGTTGTTGAACTAGCATAACACAATCTGTCTGTAAGTGTAGTGTTCATGAAATATTTTCTACGCTCACCCATTTTCTCTACAGATCTGTGCAGATAACCTAATTCAGGATCTGCATCAACAATAGTTTCACCATCAACTTTGACTTTCAGCGTCCAAAGGCCATGAGTCATAGGGTGCTGAGGGCCCATACTAATCCACATCTCAGCCATTACCACTCCTCCTCGTGTATTTCATACACGTAATCTTTCCTTAATGGATGACCTGCAAAACCCTCTGGCAATAAAACACGCCGTAAATCTGGATGACCTATGAAGTAGATTCCCATTAAATCAAATGCTTCTCTTTCATGCCAATTAGCACCAAACCAAAGGTCTGAAATAGATTCAACCGTTGGAGTATCTCTATCTAAGAAAATATGAATCTCAGCCATTACAGCTGCAGAACTATCTTTAACAAATACTGAACCATTTATTGCTGAAAAATGATAAACTAATTCAAACTGGGGTTGATTATCAATCGCAGTAATCAAAGAACAATGTTCAAAACCAAAATCATCCTTAAGCTTTACAAAAAAATCTTTAGAACCTTCTTTATCTAAATTGCATTTAACGACATTATTTCGAACCAAGCCGACTTTAGTAACACCCTTAACGGATGATACTTCCTTCATAAATGCCTTTATTTCCATATTTATCTCCTAAGGAACATTCCTGGTTCTTTCTCTCTAATCTTCTTTTGAAGTGTTAGAAAACCATGCATTAATGCTTCTGGCCTGACAGGACATCCTGGTATGTAAACATCAACTGGCATGAATGTGTCTGCACCTGCAACCACGGAATAGGAATCCCAATAAGGTCCGCCTGAAATTGCACATTCACCCATAGCTATGACCCATTTTGGCTCAGGCATCTGTTCATACAATGTTTTGAGTTTAGGCCTTAGCTTTTCACAAACTGGACCATTCACTATCAACACATCACATTGTCTTGGAGATGAACGATAAACAAGACCTAGACGATCAATATCATGATCTGGAGCTGAAGCTTGACCCATCTCAATAGCACAACACATAATTCCAAAATGTAATGGGTGTGGTGAGAACCTCTGCGCATAATTGAAGATAGGACGTGTGACTCTATCAACAACTTCTCTCATTCCAGTAGTTTCTGCTGCATTGTAAACTGCATCATCTATCCATTTCAACAATTGGTCTGATCTAAGAGCCAGCCAATCACCTGCCGGAGGATCCTCCATTATTTTATCAGAGTCTGTAGTTTTTGAACCAAGACCTCTTCTCAAATTTGCATTACCTTTTATCCGTTTTGAACTCATATCCATATCACATCCTCTTTTCTAAAAGCATACCAAAGACCTAAAAGTGTCAGAAGCAAAAATAAAAGCATAACAACTTTAGCTGCAACTGTCAAATCAAGATAAACTTGAACCCAAAGAATCAGAAATACTACTACTAAATCAAACACAACAAACAATATTGCAAACATATAATATTGAAAGTGAAATTGTATGTGTGCTTCTCCAACTGGAATTTCACCACACTCATATGTGGAATTTTTTAGAGCATTATCATTATGAGGTCGGAAGAACCTTCCGATGAAAAATGTCAATACAGGAAAAGATAACGCAATAAGCGCAAAAATCCCTATAGGAATGTACTCGTGTCCCAGCACGGATACCCTGTTGTCAAACCCTATTAAAAGAGTTCGGGTTAATGCCTAAGAATTTAGACAGATAAATGATAAACCATAACTAGTCATCTCTTCGTGGTAAAACCTCAGGAAAGGTAACCAAAATGGGTCCGACATACAAAAGAGTAACAACCAATGTTCTCCAAGAAATGAAAAATAATGGAGAGAAAATCAGTATGCTGACTGCATACGATTATACATTGGCCAAAATTGTAGATAATGCAGGTATTGATGTAATATTAGTCGGTGACTCTGCATCTAATGTAATGGCAGGACATGAAACAACACTACCAATAACTTTAGACAATATGATTTATCATGCTTCATCTGTAGTTAGAGCTGCAAAAAGATCTTTAGTAGTTATTGATTTACCATTTGGTTCTTATCAAGGCGACTCAAAGAAAGCTTTACGATCATCAATAAGAATAATGAAAGAGTCTGAAGCTCATGCAGTGAAACTTGAAGGAGGCTCTGAAGTTATAGAATCCGTTGAAAGAATTTTAAAAGCAGGAATTCCAGTAATGGGACATCTGGGTTTAACTCCACAATCTATCTATAAATTCGGTACATACACAGTAAGAGCGAAGGAAAATGCTGAAGCAAAAAAGCTAGTAGAAGACGCAAAACTTTTGGAAAAAGCCGGATGCTTTTCTATTGTACTAGAAAAGATACCTGCAAAGTTAGCTAAAAAAGTAGCTAAGTCTGTAAAAATTCCAATCATCGGAATTGGAGCAGGTTCTGATGTGGATGGACAAGTTTTAGTATTGCATGATATGCTAGGAATGAACAATGAATTTAATCCAAGATTCCTGAGAAGATATCTGAATCTTTATGATGAAATAAGCGTTGCCATCAAAAAATACGACAAAGATGTTAAAGCTAAAAAATTTCCAAACAACAATGAAGAATACTAATACTCATAAATGAGTAGATACCCATTATATTTTAATGAAGCGCTAATGGAAATGCGTGAAACCTTACATCATATTGAATTGCGCAGCTTCAGTTGACGGTAAAATTGCTCTTCCAAATAGGCAGAAACTTCGCCTCTCAAATGAGGAAGACTTTTCAAGAGTACACTCATTGAGATCTGAATGTGATGCAATCATTGTAGGTATAGATACCATTATTCTGGATGACCCTAGCTTAACTATCAATCAGAAATATAGTGGTGGAAAAAACCCAGTGCGAATTATATTAGACACAAACTATAGAACACCAGAAAACTCACAGATATTAGATAATAAAAGTAAAACACTCATAGCAATAGGTGAAAAAACTCTCGACAAGAAACTAGAAAATGTTGAAATAATTAGATGCGGGAATGAAGAGATAAACTTAGAGAAATTAATGATTAAACTGGTTGAGAGAGGTATTGAAAAAGTAATGGTAGAAGGGGGAGAAACTGTCCTTTGGTCTTTTTTAGAAAATGAACTATTTGATGAGCTAAATGTTTTTGTCTCAAGTGTAATTATTGGAGGTAAAGGCACTCCCACTGTTGCTGGAGGAAAAGGATACATTGATGAACAGAGTACCTTAAAACTAAACTTGGAAAATATTGATAGAATCGGAGATGGAATACTACTCCAATATTCTAAAAGTAAGAATTAAAATCAACACCCCTAAATGGCAATTATGAAAGTAGGAGTAATGGCATCTGGTAGAGGGAGTAACTTCCAAGCCATTATTGACGCTGGATTGAGGGGAGAAACACCAGATGTGGAGATTTCACAACTGGTTGTAAATAAACCTCAAGCATATGCAATTGAGAGAGCAAAAAAGAATAGTATACCATACGAAATCGTTGACTCTGAAACAATGACAAGAGATGAATTTGATAAAGAAGTCATGAAAATATTTGAAAAAAGAAAAATCCAAATTATAGTATTAGCTGGATTTATGAGAATACTAACTCCTCCATTTATTGATAAGTACAAGAATAAAATACTGAACATACACCCCTCCTTACTTCCTGCATTTCCGGGAGCACATGCACACAGAGATGCAATTGCTTATGGGGCAAAAATAAGCGGATGTACTGTACATTTTGTCGATGAGGGTGTTGATTCAGGACCTATAATCATGCAAACTTCTGTTGAAATAAGTAAAAATGAGACCGAAGATTCCCTTTCAGAAAAGATACTAGTTCACGAACATAGAATGCTACCAAAGGCACTGCAACTTTTATGTTCAGGGAAAGTTGTTTTAGACGGACGTAAAGTCACAATAAAACCTGACTAATACTTTATATACACCACAATCTGGCCACCAGCCTACGTTTGGACTTTAGAAAAATGTCTGTGAAAAAAATCAACCGAAAGAGCAATTCTAGCTTAGTGAAAACTATAGCTGAATTGAAAGAGGCTTCACGGAAGAATGATGCTCCTCTATGGCGGAGCATTGCAACAAAACTTGAAGGATCTTCAAGAAACTGGCCTAGTGTGAACGTTAGCAAATTAGAGTACAATGTAAATAAGAATGGAAAGGCAATCATACCTGGAAAACTTATGGGAACAGGTATAGTAACAAAGAAAATGACTGTTGCTGCTTATAGTTTTACGGAATCTGCAAGAGAAAAAATAAACTCTGCTGGTGGAAAATGTTTGACCTATAACGAATTAATCAAAAAAGCACCAAAAGGTACTGATGTGGTGGTGATTGGTTAATGAAAGTAATAGATGCTAGTGAATGCATAATGGGTCGTTTAGCAAGTGCTGTTGCTAAAAGTTTATTGAACGGAGAAGAAATACATATTGTAAATGCTGAGAATGCAGTAATCTCCGGATCCAAGGACATGGTTTTTGGAGAGTATGTATCTAAAAGAAATCTAAATCATCCAAGAAAAGGACCCTATTATCCTAGAATGCCACATATGATGTTAAAGAGAGCCGTAAGGGGAATGATACCATATCAAAAACCAAAAGGTAGAGAAGCATTCAAGAGACTAAAAGTAGATGTAGGAACCCCAAAAGCTCTAGAAAAAGAAAAAATAGAGACTGTAGAAAAAGCAAAGATGAATAATTATACTAAATATATTAAATTAGGAGATGTTTCTAAGAATTTAGGAGCGAAATTCTAATGGCCAAAATTATACACACCAGTGGAAAGAGAAAAACAGCTATTGCAAGAGCTACATTCAAAAGTGGAAAGGGCAGAGTTCGCGTCAATAATAAACCTGTAGAATTTTATCAACCTGAATTAGCACGATTAAAAATCCAGGAACCTTTAGAATTAGCTGGAAAACACTCCAAACGTGTTGATATTAATGTGAGTGTTCAAGGTGGAGGCGTTATGGGTCAAGCTGAAGCATCCAGAACAGCCATTGCTCGCGGTATAATTGAATGGTCTGGTGATGAAGATTTACAAAAGTTATTCCAAAGTTACGATCGTGCTTTATTGGTTAACGATACAAGGCGCAAAGAGCCAAAACACCCTATGGGTCGTGGAGCTCGTAAGAAGAGACAGAAATCATATAGGTGAAGAAAAATGTTAGTACCAGTAAGATGTTTTAGTTGCAACAAAGTCATTGGCGGTAATTACGAAGAATTCGTAGAAAGACGTGAAAATGGAGAAGATCCTGGCCAAGTAATGGATGAATTAGGTATTGATAGATATTGCTGCAGGAAAATTTACGTTTCGCATATTGACTTGATAGATGAATTATTACCTTACGACTAAATTTTTTTAGAATAAGGCCAAAATAGCGAATTGTGAGCCTGTGGGGTAGCTTGGCATCCTTGTACCTTGGGGTGGTATAGACTCCAGTTCAAATCTGGGCAGGCTCACCATTTTAAACTTGAAAAAATATTATATCCTTGCTTTCCTTGCTATTTCATGAAGTGCCCTAATTGTAAGGACTGTAAATTAGAGCCAAAATCAACTACAACAGGAGTTGAACTTGATACCTGTAGAAGATGTAATTCTGTTTGGCTAGATAGAGGAGAAATTTTCTTACATATTCCTTCTAAACAAATAACACCGTTTAACAAGGCTATAGAAGAGGCTGTTCAGAGAAAGGAAAAATCAGGATACAAGTCCCAAAATAATAGAGATATGTATCCAGTATCAAATTTACCCATAGATTCTAATGAAATCTTTGTAGATGATAATAGAGGTATTTGGGCTACTGAAAGAGGCATAAATGAACTGAAAACTAGTAGTAGTTTTCGATTAGATTGGGCAGAGGCCTCAGCCCCAGCTACGAGATATATCAAAAGATTACCAAATTTGGTACTTTCTTCCACAGTAACATTTGGAGCTCTATATGGATTGGTTGCCCTTGCATTAATTACACTCTCTCTTTTATTCGAAGCTGATCCTAGTACTTCCGGAGAAGACGGAATACTCGTGGGTGGAAGTTT
>JAKURQ010000015.1 GCA_022449785.1 Candidatus Poseidoniia archaeon | reverse complement strand
AAATAGTGGTCTAAGCGACGTTCCATGAAGTTGTCACAAAGATATCTGTTAAAGTGGTTATCGTGACCTTCCAATTGCGCCACGTGGAGGTTCTGGCTCATAATCTGCTTGCAATTCAGCAGGCCATTCTCTAGGCTTATCATCTACTCCTTGAAGTATCACATATCCTATTGCCATCACAATGAACAGGAATCCAATAGCTGCAGGTCTTGAAAATTTTAATTCATCCACAATTATTGCCCAAGACAAAGGACCAATAATAGTAGCAAAACGACCAACCATACTATACAACCCATAGAATTGACCTATGTAGCGTGGTGGTGTCAAAACCAGCATGTATGGTCTATCTGCACACCACATTCCCCCTAACGCTATACCTGCTAGGAACGGAGCAATCCATATCATCCAAGTTGGTAATCCTAACCAAACTGTAGAAATTAACAAGGAAAATGTAGCAAACCAAACCCATAGTACCATATTCAATGTGATTTTAGGGCCTATAATATCTACCAAATATCCCCAAAGAAAAGCACTTACAATAGATGAGAAAACACCAATCATAGTGTAAATTGCTATTTCGGTATCAGTCATACCAAATTCTTTGGAGACGTAAATTGCTGCAAATGTAATGGATGTGTTTGCAGCATCTGTGTAAAACACACGTCCCACTAAAAATCGAGAGAGACCAGGAAATTCACCAAGCATAGACAATGTCTTTTTCAATTGACTAAAAGTTCCATTCACTGCTTCAAAAATTGACCCATCACGGAATAATGGTGTTGTTTTTGTATTCATAGATGAAACTGCACAAAAAAGAGCGAAAATTATCAAACTATATCTGATTAATGTGCCTTCAAATAACCAAGAATTAAGTCCGAGTAAAATAGCCATTAAAATCATTAAACTAGGCCAAAAATTATCTTCGGGTGTTTCTTTTACAAAAATAAAACAAGGTATTGCAAAAATCAAGAATAGCATAGCTGTTGCTTGGAAAACTGCCTGATATGGAAATCCTAAAACTGTAGTTAGGAATAAAGCTGATAAAATACCTATGAATGAACCAACATATCCTATCCCAATACCTATACCTCCTATTCGTCCTCTATTTCCTGGAGTAGAAATTGTGGCTAAAGTCGAATCATAAAAAATTAAACCGGCCTGATAAAAATAGTTAGCAGCAACAAAGAAAACAAGAGATGCTGTAAGTATTGTGCTTTTACTCCAACCTTCTTTTTCATATCCTAATAATGCAGTAAAAGCAACACAAACAAGAGTTGTAACGAAGAGAAAAGGCATACGGCGTCTTGCTTGATCAGAAAGTGCACCAAGCAGTGGTGCTGTAAGAAAGACCAAAGCCATTGATAATGCATTTGCATATCCATAATCACCATCAGAACCACCTACCTCATCACTAACAACCCAGAGACTAAAATAAAATGAAACAATCAATACTGAGAAAATTGTGTTTCCAAGGTCGTAAAAGGCCCAAGAAAAAATGCTAAACATCGAAGCTTTGGTTGTGATAGGCTCCTTGGGTTTTTTCCTCTCTTCATTAAAATCCTTTAATTTTTCTCTAATCTTCTTTGGCGCATCCAGAATCTTTTGAGAACGACTCATATCTAATCGTTATTGTGTATAGAATCTAAATCTGACAATTCATCTAAATTCTTTCTTATACGTTTGTCTTCTTCCTCTGCATCCCTTCTTCCCGCCTCTACATCTACCATATACAAAAGAACTAATCCAATAAGCAACAAAACAGCGATACTGAAAATACCTGCACGACTATCATACATAACTGCCATGAAGAAATAGATTGTTGGCCCTATGAAGGCTGCAACCTTACCAAAGAATCCAAAGAATCCAAAGAATTCAGTACTACGTGTTTCAGGTATAATTTGTCCAAAGATACTTCGTGAGAGTCCTTGTGAACCTCCCAATAAAGTACCCATCATAACTCCTAAGAGTAAGAATTGAAAGAAAACAGTCATTCCTAAAGGTGCCCAAATATTATCTCTAGCCCATATAGGTATGAAATCGATAGAACCATCACCCAGATTAGTAGGATGATCAATTCCAACATTCGTACTTCCATCTAAAGAACCACCCGAAATACTTGCACTAAAACGAGTGTCGTCAATTGAGGCGAAAAATGTTTCAATTTCGGCATCTGTAACGCCTGTTAGATTCTTAGTGAAATTTACCCATTCATCATTATCATCATAGTCTCCATAATTCCAAGATTGAGTCTTAGTCTTCGTACTATATTCTAATGGAAGAAAATCTTTCCATTCCTCTGCCCAAGCTTGCTCATCAAATTCATTATCTTCATACTCAAGTTTCTGCGCAATCTCTGGAGTATAATAATCAACATGAACTACATAAACTTTTTCGGAGGAATCCCATTCATAAAGAATAAAATGCTCTTCATGTTCCTCTAGTTCAAGTGGTACAAATGCTAGAGCTGCAAAACATAGAAGAACCCATCCAAAAATAGATACTGTAAGAGCCTTCTTAGTTCCAATGGCCTCTGCAAATTTTGTAAAGGCGACTGCAGAAGGTGCTGCAACAAATTGTATTGCTAGGATTGTGATAATTAGTTGGGTTGTTGTAACACCAAGGACGGTTGTACCAAAAACGCCTCCCAATGCTGTAACTGTATTTATTCCATCTATGAAAAAGAAATAGGCAAGCATGTAAAGGAACAGATTTGGAAATTTTCTTACATCTCTTAATGTTTGTGCTACTTCACTTACTGCAAATTTAGCTGCTTTTCTAAATTTTAATTTTTCCATCTCATTTTCTATTGGTGGTTCAGGAACCCACATGAAGGTTAACAGTGCAAAACCATACCACCAAATTCCTGCAGTAGCCATACAGAATGGTATTATTGATACTCCGAAAGTTAAGTACAAACCCATATGAATTAAAAGAAGAATACCTCCTCCAAGATATCCATAAGCAAAAGCTCTATTGGAAATATCATCCATCTCATCTTCTTTACCTAAATGTGGTAAAAGTGAATTGTAAAACACACCAGCACCATTCAATCCAATGTTTGCTAAAAGGAACATTACCATCAACCAAATCCAAGAAGCATCTCCGAAAAATGGCGCAAAAGCTAGAAGGAAAGTAGCACCAGCTCCAATATAAGTCATAATTTTAAGCCACTTAATCTTAATCAAACGACGATCTGCTATAACTCCGAAAGGAGGACTAACTACTGCAACAATTAATGTAGCAATAGCAACAGATAGGGACCATACTGCATCACCAGTCATTGTTATTGATCCTAGAGATGTAGTTAGACCCTGAGATTCAAGAAATAAATACGCATACCAACCAGGAAGTAAGGCTACCGTAACACTAGTTTCAAATGCTGATTTACCCCAATCATAAAACCCATAACCACTAATTGCCTTCTCTTTTTTTTCTGGAAGATTTTTTAATTTAGAACCAAAGCTGAATAAACGAGTAATCCAATCTGCCATAAGTTACTAAGGAACACCAGTTAAAAGCAATTAACCTTGTGTTTCAATAAAAAAAACAGTTTATTCTTTATTCCATTCCAAAGCTTTATTCAGAAAATTCTGAAATAGTTCAGAACCATATTCTGTATGTTCAACTTCAGGATGATATTGGACACCTGCAAAGGGTAAGGTTTCATGCTGAATTACTTGAACTTGACAAGCATCTGATGATGCCAATAACCTAAATCCTTTTGGCATTTCATGGACCTCATCATTATGTGATTCCCAAACATTGAACTCTTTTGGAAAACCTGCTAAAATCCATCCCTCATCAATCAAAGTCAACAATGATGAACCAAATTCAGGAATTTCTGCAGGTCCTGCTTTACCTCCAAAATGATTAGCCATATACTGATGACCTACACAAATACCCAATATTGGCCATTTTTCTGAATCAATGTATTCTGAGGTCAAACCAAGAGCCTCTGATTCAGTCTCAATTCTTGGTGCACCTCCCGAAAGTACTAGAGCCTTAAATCTCTCTAGTTCCTCAATGGGAGTAACATTCGAAACAATTTCAGCCCTACATCCCAAGTAATTGAGGACTCTATATTCTCTATGAGTCCATTGACCACCGTTATCAACAACAGCTATTGGGAAATTTTCGTAAGACATTAATCTAAGGTTGGAACTTGGTTGTTAAGTCTTTCTAATCGACTATTTCTTTCAGTGGCAAATTTTTCTATTGCTTGTAGAACCCATCTAGGACTTAGATGTGCTTCATCAATGATTTCATCAACACTGCCACCTGTTCTCCAATTGTTATCCCAATCTGGTGAAACGGAGTATTCAGATACTATACGATTTGAAATCCATTTATGCATAATTCTAAGGCCTGTGTTAGTGACTACCATAGAATCTGACCATTCTTGTTCTGAAATAATAGAATCTTTGTATGATTTACTTTGTCTGTGAAATAATTCCCATGAAATTGCTGAGACAATTTTTACATTGTGTTTTTTACCTAATTCTTCAAGAATTGAAATTATTGTATTGGTTGAACTAGTTCCTCTAACAATAACAACTCCTTCTCTAGGTCTAGAGTCATAATCTCGAATCAAATAAGCGCCCTTTGATGCATCCAAATGACTTGCAATACCTAATTTCTTTCTATCTGGAACTTCAATTGGTGGTCTTGTTAGATGCAATGCAACAATTGGAACATCTGTTGCAAAAGCAGCTGCAAGAGACGGAGCAACGTCATTATGCTCCCATGGGTGCAAATTGATTATGTGGCCATCTGGGAACAGTTGTGTGACTCCAGGTGCAAATATACCAAAGTGAGTACGACTGTCTTCAGCTGTTTCAGGACCTGAATGTCCTGCAATCCACAATAATTTTCCCACTTTAATTTGTGAATCTTGTGCGACTTGACTAAATAATCTAATCGCCCCATATTTTAGATAACTAAATGAACCATATGTACTGAATGAACCAATAAATCCATTGTATTGTTCTAATGTATCTTTATTGAAATTTACTGTTGATAAACCAGCCATCATACCTGAATTTGCAAATTCAGTTATTCCTTGTGGCATTAATGGTGAATTTGTATTTGTAATTTTATCATACATCCCTAAATCATCCATATCTCCCCAACCTTTTGCAAATCCTGAAATATTTGTTGAGCCTGCAAGATCTGCAGACATTGCAACAAACAAGGGACGGCCATACTTTTTGCGACTATGTGAATTAATCCAAGAAGCTATTTTAGAAAAACCAACACGGTTTGGAATATTAGTTCCAGGTTCTGCAAATAATTCGTCAGGATAATTCTTGAAATCAAAGATTTCTTTATCGTTTAAAGGATTAGAGTCAGATATCTTACATTCATCTATATCGGTAGGCACTGAATCTCCTAATTCAACTAGTCTATCTGCCAAATAATCAACTAATTCTTGATTATTGCGTAATACTGAAATTACGGTTCCAAAATATTTTCTTGCCTGTTCAACCTGCTCCTCACGAGTAGATGCTGCGTCTTCACCTGAATCGTTAAATGAAATTTCATATTTATCTTCAAAATCTGCCTTAGTCTTCCAGAACAATTCTGAATTGCGCTTGTGTGGTACTCCATGTGATTTCTCATCAAAAATATGGTAGCCTCGTCCTTTACGAGATTTAGCATAAATCATCTTTGGAATATTATCCTCTGCATTACCAACTAACAAATCGTAATAAGCTTCAGTAAAAGATGCCCAATCTTCATTATCATCTGTTCCCTCAACATGCCAACCACTAGTCTCAAATAATTCTTTAGGAGTAGATTTTACTATAGAACTGAATGGACGGCTATCAATACCATAATCATTCCAATCAACGTAATAAATTATATTTCCAAGACCAAGACCCCATGATGAATTTAAGGTTTCATGAGTTACACCTGTACTCAAACCTCCTTCACCTTCAAAAGCAAAAACTTTGACCTGATCTGTACCTGCTAATTTATGTGCTAAAGCTTCACCTGCTGCTGCTGGAGAGCCATGCCCACTTGGACCAGTATTGAATTTGAAAAATAGGGTTTTACCCTCCATCTCAGCATGACCTGGTAGGCCTTTGTTTTTACGAAGTGTAAGTAAATCCTCCCAAACTAATTGGAACTCTTCACCATTTCTAACTTGATATTTGGAATCTCCTGTTTGTTCATACTTTATTCTTAAGGATTCATTCAATACTGCTAATGTTGCATAAACCATGGGATTATCATGACCTGCAACCAGAACAAACCTATCTGCGAAACGTTTAGTTGGATCTCTAATATCCCACCTCATCGCCCCCGATAGAAGTGTAATTAGCATGCCATGAACCTTAGAACGTGAACCGCCTGGATGTCCACTTTGACTTAGATTAAGAGTAATATCTATACATTGATCGATTAAATCCTTTGTAATCTCCCAATATTCGTAACTATTTTTTAAATTAGAGGGACTATCCATACGACATATTACAGATGTGTGTGTTTTTGAAGTTTCTGCCTTGAAAGATTAGTCTTCAACTTGTCTAGCTAAATAACCTCTAGAAAACAATGTTTGAATAACTGCCCAAATCATAAAGAAAACTAAAACCGATAATGCCTGACCATAAATAGTATTGAATTCTATAGAATTACTAAAACTATAAGGGAGTAAACCACTTAGGAATTCATGGAAAAGGAATGCTACAGATGTCAAAGCTGTAGTCAAAGCTAAGGTAACTACCAAAGTAGTTAAGAACCACTGTAAAACAGTCTCATATTCTTTTGAATAATACATGACTCTTGCTAATCTACTATAGCGTGTATGTCCATAGCTCAACTCAATAAATAGCATGAATGAGAAAACAAAACCAAGAATTGGATAAATATGATCATTAGTGTTTCCTGACAAACCAAGAGGCATAACTAATACCAAAAATGCAGCTACAATTTGATTTCCAATATAATCTTGCCAGATTCCCACAAGACCTATTGATATAGGTAAACCAATCCAAATCCACAAAAATAATTGTTGAGTTACCTGATAAGGAAATGCATCAAAATCCTGAATATCTGCAACAAATATTAAGACAACTGAAAGAAAAATGAATAATAGGGTATAATCATAAACTTTCTTATTGATACTCAAGAAAATAAACAAAGTCCCACTAAAAAGCCCAACAATCATCCCTGCTACTGCCGAGTTATTCAACTTTGAAAGGACTTCCTCGCCATAAATTCCTGAGATTATACTATCTAAAGCTTTGAAGAAAAGTGAATCTTCTATAGGATTGATAATGTATGCCAAACCAAGACTAAACATCAATGAAAAGGTTGCAATCGCTTGCATTAATGATAAACTATTATTTGTATTCATTAACGAATCACCTCGGCCAATGATGTGGAAAGAACATTTTCGGGATCCCAACGCATAGCTCTTGCTCCCAGTGATCTAGCCTCTGTAATCTTATTGTCAAGAGATGCAGACGCAGTAAAGTATACTGTTGGAGAAATGATACGAGAATCTCTATCGTAATCCAATGTATCTGGTGCTATTACTGTCAACTTGAAACCACGGGCTGTTATTTCTCTAAGAGCATTTGTACTAGTTGAATCATTTTCAAGTGTTGAAAGAACCATAACCGGTGAGCGAGGTGTGAAATTGCGAAGATCACCAAGAACTGTATGCAAACCTAAGGAACCTCCTGCCTTTACCTCTGCCAGAGCTGTCAAAATACGATATAGGTGTCTTTCTCCCGTGTCTGGCGGAATAACATTCACAGTTTCTCCATATATGGTTAAACCAACACGATTTCTTGCTCTCAAGAAAAAACTGGTTAAGGATGCAGCCGCTCTACATGAATAATTCAATGGATTGCGCAAAATTGTTCCAGTGCCTGAGATTTCTCTTGCATCAAGAACAAACATAATATCTGAAATATCTTCTCTTTCAAATTGATTAACCATCAACTTTCTTGTGCGGCCAAAAACTCTCCAATTAATGTTCTTGAAATCATCACCTGGGAAATATTCACGAATTCCATAAAATTCACCACTGGTTCCGATACGCCTTATTGGCATAGCACCTTGATACATTTTTGGAAAATCTGTCGAAAGATCTATACCTTCTATTTGCTCAATCTGAGGTAATACAACTAAACTGGATTTTGATTCAATATCTGCTTCATAATAAAATAAAAATGAAGGATTATAAATTCTCAAACTAGGATTACCAAGTCTATATTGACCTCTTAAACGACATTCAAGATGATATTTGTTAACTACTAATTCATCTTTTTTAAGTCTAATTATAGTATGATTAGAACCATTATTTACTTCAACTTCTGAGGGTAGGTTATCATATATCTCTAGAAACCCAACTGACCTTCCTTTATTCTGGATTATTAGATCAATTGTAACATCACTATTTTCAAAGACTTGATCAGATTCAAAACTCCTAGTTATTTTAACATCGATAGGTCTTGTATTGACCAAACTGTGAACTGCAACAAAACCAAGAATTGTAGTACCCAATAAAAAAAGCTGAAGATTATTGATAAAGGGTGAAAAAAGAACTAAGATAGTTCCAAGGCCAACATATACTACGGCCTTACGAGTCCACATTTTTCTTATTATTCCACAGTAACAGCAGGAACTTCAACTGTCATTAATAATTCAGATAGAATCTCTTCAACCTTAACTCCCCTAATACGAGCCTCAGGTTTCAGAATAACTCTGTGGCCAAGAACTGGAATTGTAGCTCTCTTAATATCATCAGGAATCACGTAATCTCTACCTGCTAAAACTGCCAAAGCCCTTGACAATTTGAATAATCCCAAACTTCCACGAGGACTTGAACCTACTGCCACTCTAGGATCTCTACGTGTTGCTTGTACTAAGTTTACAATATATCTCATTACTTCTTTCTTAACATACACTTCTTCGATGGAATCATGCATTGCCACTACTTTTTCAGGAGAGGCACGAGCTTTAACTGCAAAAGAGTCCTTCTTACGTTCTGAACGACCTTGAAGAATACCAGTCTCAACCTCCTCATCAGGGTAGCCAACACTCAATTTAATCAAAAAACGGTCCATCTGAGCTTCAGGCAAAGGATATGTTCCTTCATACTCAATAGGATTCTGTGTTGCAAGAACGATAAATGGCCTTGATAATTTGTGTGTTGTTCCCTCAATAGTTATTTGCTTTTCTTGCATTGCCTCAAGCAAAGCTGCCTGTGTTTTAGGTGGCGCACGATTAATTTCATCAGCCAACAAAATATTACAAAATATTGGACCTTCTCTAAAAGTAAATTTGTTCTTTTCAGGATCGTAAAAATAAGAACCTGTAATATCTGCAGGTAGTAAATCAGGAGTGAATTGAATTCTCTTGAAAACACAACCTAATGCATCTGCTAAAGTATTAGACATCAAAGTTTTTGCTAAACCTGGAAAATCTTCGAATAAAATATTACCATTGGCTAGAACTCCAGCCATAACCATCTCGATAGTCTGTTCTTTACCTAATACAACATTAGATACTTCATCCGTTATAGATTTAGCAGCTTTGTTTGCATCATCAATTGATATCGTTTCTTTTTTACTCAATTTTACCACACACTCAGTTTTTTAGCAATGTTTCGAAGGTCGTTAGGACCCAGCTTAGTAGGGGCACCAAGAAGCATCTTAAAATCATCATCTAAGGGTATATTATAACTCTTAACTAAACTTGGAAGCTGTTCTAACCTACTTTTTCTAGATTTATCATCGAACTCATAAACTTGATACTTTAGCCTTATACGTTCCAAAAGAACTTCTTGTAAAGCAAGAATACCTGTGTCTAAATTGTGTCCATAGGAACGGAAGGGCCTTGGCTTACGAATATCGAAAATGTGGAACCAGCGATTTGGTTCAGGTTGTCTGAGAGATAAGGCCATAGTTAGAATTATAACTGCCACTAAGACATTTAAACGAATAATTTGAAGAATTAATGTATCTCCTGATAAAAGAAAATAAAATCCTAAAGCTGCTTGAAACAAACTGGCTCCAAATGATTCTTGAGTATGCCTAGACTCATCAAATAATACTACGCCATTACTTCCAATCATTGACTTAACCAAATTAATTAGAAATTGTGAATTCTGACCTTCATTCCACATATTGTTGATTGGTAAACTAGAATCTGAAATGAAAACTGCAGAACCAAGGGGTTCACCCATAGAACGCATACCGCAACGCATACCTAATGTGAAACCAGAAAGAGGTGCGACTTCATCTTCTGGAGTTATAGCACCATCATCATCAGAATCAATCCACGAATTACTAGATGTAGTCATAAAGACATTTCTAGTCCATTCAAAGCCCGTGCTCCAAAGATTTAATTCTTGAGTATCTAATGCCTTAATAGCTACTGGCTCATTCAAAAGTACACTGTATGATTGATCATCTACAATAGCTGTAGTTTCTATCAAAGAAACATTACCTTTGTAATTTCGATCCCATAATTTGTGTTTGACGTATTCTATTGCAAAAAGATCTGCAATTGTATTAGAATAATCAAAATCTCCAAAAACAAGAATACTGCCACCTTTTTCCATAAAACTTACAAGAATTTCTAATTCAAGAGTTGTGTATGGAGATTCAGTACCGGCAATTATTAACAATGTTGATGACGGGTTACTAACTTCATCTAAAACGGCTGGATTTGACAATATAGCACTTACATTATAGGATGTCTCTGGTTCATTCTCAAGCGCCTCTCTAAAATTAGATATATCATTCCAATCATCATCGTAAGCAGATAATTGAGGATCTCGCTCGACAACTACCTGTAAAAGAGGGAAAAGAACAAGTGTACAGACTGTTATTGTAGCAAATAAGATTATTATGCCTGAACGGCTAGAAACGTCCATATTACTCCTCTACATTTTCAGTAGTAGTATCCAAACTCTCAATTATGGTTCTAAGCGATGAAACTGCATTAAGTCTGTGGTCGTCATCTAAGCTCTTAGTTGTATAATCTGCTTCTTCATAGAGTAAAGTTAAGTTAGCAACAGAGGCATGATTCAATGGTAACGCCAATTCTAATGCCTTCTGGAATTCTCTAACTGTTTCAAAATGTTGTCTTAGATAACCATAACCTTGCAATATCTTACACATCTCCTTATACGAATGAACTACTGAATCTCTATAATCCATATTGGCTTCCAATGCTAAGGCTGTCGATTCTAGGATTCTCCTTATCTCTCTAAGATGTCTATCACGATACCATTTCCAACCCAGCATAACACCTGAACCGCCAATCAAAGTAGCTGCCAATACTATCCATAAAGAATAGTTTGATGCTTGTGTAGGTGGCCTGTAAATAATTGTAGATTCAACTTCATTACCAAGATAATGATCATCTCCAGTGTAAGTTACCTTCACATTCATAGGTACTGATTCATTACCTGAAAATATGGACTGGAAAGTAGCAGTCCCATTCGAATCCGTAATAACCATGGAAGTTACCCCATTTGGTTGAAATGCAACTAACAATGGAGCTCCAGATACTGGACTTCCATCAAGTGTTTGTAAAGATATATACCCTGAATATGCTTGTTGATATTCTAAAGTACTTGGTATCGATAGAATAATTTGTGTTTCTCCCATAATAAATATTCTAGATTCAGTTGAATTTAGATGGTATTCATCATTACCTGCAAATGTAACTGACAAATTATGATATCCTAAATTTGTACCAAAAGGAACATCTAGAGGTATACTGAATTGTCCATTGACATCAGTTACACCATCTATTGGAAGGAACTCGGAATCTGGAAGGAAATCAGAGTTCATCATTAATCTGACATTTAAGCCTTCAATTGGCCTGTTTGCTTTGTCATACACAACTCCAGTAATAGGAGTAGTAGAATTCAGTAAGCCCTCAAATTCTCCCATTTCAATTCGTGTATCGTGTTTTACTTGGACCATCAGTATTGAAGATGAAGGCAGATAAAATTCCTCAGCAACATATTGAACTGTTACTGTATTTACTCCAGCTTCTGTGTAATGTGGAATTATATATTCATGAGAGAAACGTCCGTCACTGTCTGTTAATAATGTATCAACGTATTGACTATGGAAAAGGAAGTTTAGATTGGTACTCAATGGATTGCCCACATCATCTACTATTCTTCCACTGAACACAAAGGAATCTCCAACAGTAACTATCGACTTTTCTGAATCAAGACTGATAAATGTTTTTGCAACAACGGCTATTGATTGATCTGTTGCTGTAGGAAGATAATAACCATGACCATTAAATGACCATTGAGCAGTATACAATCCAAGTGCATGATTAGAAGAAAGTGTAATGTTCTTTGTAACATAACCTTCTGAATCTGTAAACAATTGATATGTTGTACCTACGAATGTGACATTGATTGGCTGATCTGGCATAGCATTACCAAGGTCATCAACCAAATATCCTGTTAAATTAAATTCTTTTAAGCGGAAAACTTCTAGTGATTCAGTAGTAAAGAACGTATTAGCTAGAATTTCAGAATCTACATCATTCTCAGAGGATAAATAAAGATAGGAACCTTCGAAAACAATGGCTACATTGTGAGTACCTAATTCAGTATTCTCATCTGTGAATAAATCATAGGCAAAGATACCAGAGTCTCCAGTAGTTACATTTCCTACAAATTCATCATCAAAATAAACATCAAGTTCATGATTTGGTAACCCAACACCAACAACGTCACGAAGATATCCTGAAACGACAGAAGTGGAGTTTCTAAAGCCTCCAAGCCATTGTAATGTAACTTCAGTTTCACGCATAACTAAAATTTCAGTGTCATCTGAGGAGCCTCGGAGGAAATTTTGATCATTAATCAATGCTGTCAGAGTATGATTGCCTGCAATAGTATTCGAAGGAACAACGAAAGTACCGCTAAAATCACCATTTATTGAATTTACTTTAGTTCTAGTTATTCCATCCCAAAGAATTGTCACTTCACGATCTAATGGAATCTGTAAATCATTCTCTATAAATCCTGAGAAAGTTACATTTTGACCTGCGACAACAACACTGGATGAATCTGTAATTGTAATATTAGTATGTCCCCAAATGGTGTAATTTGCAATGTAGGTAGCTGGCAGATAATAGCCAAATCCTCCAAATGAAAGTTCAACTGGAATAACACCAACTGGATGATCTAAATCAGAACACGAACTGTCTTCAGGGCAAACAAAACTAAAAGTTCCATTTGAATCTCCTGTAACTCTGTTTAGATATTCATCATCCCAGAATACATTTACCTCTATTTCTTCAACGGCTTGACCTCTGTCATCAAATATAGTTCCATTAAACCAAACTGTTTCTCCTCTAATTATTTCAATATCAGGAAGATTGATGACTGTTTCTGAAACTACTGTGAACTTTACAGTTTCAGTTGCATTGTCATAGTATGGTGCCGTAGTATTATCAAAGAATACTTGAACGTCTACTTTTCCAAGAACTTGAGCATTAGGTACTAGATAGGTCTTAGAATATGAACCTCCAAAATTAGTTGTTGATACATCATCCAATGTGTTTTCGCCCCAGACAAAGGACAAATCAATTCCTGCAATACCTAGTGATGTCTCATCTCTAGCAAAACCAGTCATTGTAATCTCTGTATCTCGTAGAACTTGTTGCTCTTCCATAGTCAAGAAAACTTTTCTGTGCAGATAAACATCTGTATTATCTAAAGCTTCGAGATTGTAATCAGCTTCATTATACTTAATTTCAATCGTATGAACTCCGACATCTAAATATGATGAATCTGGCGTATATTCAAAACTAAAAGTACCATTAGTTTGGAAGGATTGAAGATAATTGCCATCAAAATAAATTGCTAAAACTCCTGGTAGCTGAGTGCCATTATCGAAAGTAAGGCCACCACTAAGAATCATACTTTCACCAGGATAGAAGTGCACATTATCTGATTGAACTGAAACAATTGATTGTTGAAATATTAAGGATGTTTGTGATTCACTAGATCCTGAATGAAGATCATCACCTGCAAATTCAGCAGACCATGTTAGGTTTCCTAATTCGTGAGTAGATGGGATACTATATGTGTAAACAAAATCTCCATCTAGTTCTGTAGTGACTGTTGCTATTGAGACTCCGTCCCATAATAGATTTACACTCTGTTCTGAAAGTGGCTGACCTAAGTGATCTTGAAGTTCACCTTCCAAAGTTACATTCTGGCCTCTAGTAAGCTTAAGTGAATCATCATCAAGCTCTATCGAACTTGTTCCGAGAACCGTGAAGTCTAGATTAACACGCTCATCAGGTAGTGTAGCACTTTCACTATTGAAAGTAACAATTATTGTGTAATTCCCTGCTGCTAAATCTGTTGGAATAAATGATTGAGTAGTCCAGTTAATTTCAGCGACACTAAATTGTGTTAGTTCAAATCCTGCAATTTCAATAGTAATAGTTCCATTCGATATGGCTACATTGTCAACAGTTCCATTAACCCAAAATTGATTACCTATGTATTCTTTTGAAGGAGAAAGTTCTGCAGTTAGATTAACTGTTGATTCTAGTATAATTAAACTTGCAGTTTCCTCTGTCTCATAGAGGTATGTTGATCCTCTGAAAAGAGACTCTATAGTATAACCATCATCTGCGTCAGGTTGCCCTTCTTCAGGTACAGTCCAACTAAACACAAAGTTTCCAAGTTCATCCGTTGTTGTAGTTCCTATATCACATCTAAATCGATTATCTCTATTACAGCGATTAGGATTCCAATGTTTTGGAGATTCCCAAATTTCAAACTCTATCTCTTCTCCTTCAACAGGTATGCCCCCTAAATCTAGTAAACTTCCTGAAATTACTAATTCTTGGCCTTTACCTACAGATTCTGGAGTATTAAGTAAAAGACTAGTAGATGAAAATACTTCTATTTCTTCAGGACCATCAACACCTAAGAAACCTTGTTCATATGATGCTGCGTAAATTTCATTCTCTCCAGGCAGAGCATCTAAGAATTCAGTAATATTAAAATCAAAATTACCTGAGGAATCTGTTAATGTTTGACCTATCTCAAATGGAGGTTTCGTATGGTCCTTGTCCCACATACCAAATCCAATAGTGAAATCAGACAAACGCGTGCCATTTTGATTCTCTGCATAACCAATTACTCGAATCGTTTCTCCTTTGTCTACTTCATCATCAGGTGTAATTTCTGTAATTACTATCGTAACTGCCTCTCCCGTCATATTGTCAATGTCATCGGGATCCATTTCATCAAAATCGAAAGTGTCGCCCTCATCTTCGTCTTCATCAGGTCTATCTAATGTATTACTGGTTCCAGTTCCACCTAAATCAATCCTCTTCCAATGACTTGCTGAGAATGTTTCGTTATCCTCTGGAACATAAACCTCAACAAAGGCATGAGCCTCATTAGAAACATATCTAGTCGGAGCTCCCAAGGCTAATGCAGTAACAAAGAATCCAAATGAACGGTGTCTACAAGCACCGATTCCATTTATACAAATGGATTGGTAAACATCCCAAGGTTCCTCTGCATCTGGAACATCTCCATCACCTTCAATAAAAGCTGAAAAATACCATGTTAGATTATTGATTATTAAAGCTAAATTAGTTTCTGGGGTTCCATTCTCTGGCCAGAGCCAATAAAGTGGTTCATTTGCAATCGTACCATTATCATGCCTGTATTGTAGAAAATCCTTCACATTTTCCTTAACTTGATTTGCCCCATTAATTGGCCTTATTGCTTCGTCAGGAATATCGTCAAGTGTTAAATCATCTGAAATAGGTCTATTGAAATACGAACCATTGGTACCCATTCTATATTTCAAATCTATTACTATGTTTTCGCTACCTTGAACATAGTAATTATCTGCTCCATCCTTGAAAAAAGTGATAGTTACGCCAGTAGCATTCGGATTATAATCTATAATATCTGCATCGGGAGAAACTGAAGGAATTCTGGTATAATCACTGGTAGTTACCTCAATACCCATCCATATCCAGCCTTCAAAAATATTTGAATAACCTTCATAATTTGTTGGGAAAATCTCATACTTATCAGAATCATAATTGTACATTGTATACATTTGATTAGGATCTGAGGCCTGATCATCGTAAAGTAATCCATCCATAGCATTCCATCTTTTAGCAGTGCCAAGAACAGGATCAAAGATTTCGTAAATCGTAACATTACCATCTGTGGCACCTGTATCTGGATTGCCTTCATCATCATCACCTGGATCTACTGGTGGCGGGTCTTCTCCGTCTGGATCTCCATCATCATCACTATCTGCATCACAAGGATCTGTTCCTTCTTGATACTCTCTGAGATTGTCAGAACCATCATTATCAGGATCATCAAACTTGTCACTTCCATCAGTTGGATTCAGTCCACAACCATCAACTCTATCTGAGTAGAAATCCTCCCAACCATCTGGCATCCCATCCTGATCTGTGTCTGCATTGAAAGGATCTGTATCCCAATAAAATTCAAACATATTTTCAAGTGAATCACTATCAGCGTCTAACGAATCATCTGAAGAATTACGTGGATTAAAACCATAGTAGACTTCCCAACCATCCCAAGCTCCACCATTATCTGTATCTTCATCATTAGGATTAGTATTATTGTGATACTCTTCTAAATTCGTATACTTCTCTTCATCTGAGATTACTCCATCTCTATTTGCATCATATCCATCTCCATCATTGTCGTCATCACTATCTGGATCATTGGGGTCAGAAGCACTGACTGGTAGTGTTGCTAATGGTGAAATAAGCATTAGAGCGACCAAAAACAATGCCAATATCTTCTTCGCAAACACTTTCTCACCTACGCGTAGAATTCCGGCTCTTTGTAAATAAAGGTATTGGGCTGGCTTGTACATCAATTATCCGCCTCAAATCCGTCACTCATTCCGTCATCATCTGTATCAGGATCCCAAGGATTTGTTTGGGCTTCTTCCTCACGCCAATTAGGGAAATTGTGCCAAACTCCTTCCCAATCTTCCCAACCATCATCATCATAATCAAGGAAACCATCAACTGAATCTAAAGGATTCAAGGTTCGTGTTTCATTCTCAGGTCTGTTATTATTCCAATATATTTCCCATCCATCAGTACAGTTATCACCATCAGTATCGGCTTTAACTGGATTAGTATCCATCAAAAATTCTTCATAATTAGTAAATTTTTCATCTGGTGATAATTCGCCATCCCTATCTGAGTCATAACCGTCTGCATCTGAATCCCAATCTCTATCATCTGCAGACCTAGGGTTTAGGCCATAATAACCCTCCCAACCATCAGGCATTCCATCTCCATCTGTATCATTATTATTCGGGTCAGTGCCATTCAAGTATTCTTCATAATTTGTGAATTTCTCCCACTGTTCAATAGTGCCATTTCTATCAAAATCCCAACCATCATTGTCTAAATCTGTTTCACCATCACTTGGATCGAAAGGATCCAGACCATGTAACAGTTCCCAACCATCTGGCATACCATCTCCGTCTGAATCAGGATTTGAAGGATCAGTGACATACCCGTCTTCACCAGAAACACATTCCTCACCATCACTAATTAGATCCCCATCAGTGTCTCTCAACAGTGGGTTTGATCCTGTGATATTATCCATACTGTATACATTTTCTACAAATCCTTCTACACGTGAATTATCAAACTCATATAAGTTAATTAGTGAATCATTATCAGAATCGTCATTTGCATCACTAGAATTTAATGGTTGAAAGCCCCAATAAACTTCCCAACCATCTGACATGCCATCACCATCTGTATCTCCATTTGTTGGATCTGTACCATTTCTGTATTCATATAAATTAGAATATATTTCGAGCTCTGTTATATTGTCATTCCAGTCCGCATCAAAACTATCTCCATCTAAATCAAGTAATGCATCCTCAGAATCGAGAGGATTTAATCCATATTTCACTTCCCAGCCATCTGGCATGCCATCCCCATCTGTATCACTTACTGTAGGATCTGTCAAATAATTGAATAGCTCTTGGCCATCTAGCAGACCATCTCCATCTGTATCATTATTATTCGGGTGTGTCGTAGTTATATTATCGACTTCAATGTAGGGGCCGGCTGCAGTATTATTGTATTCAAGCCTATTGATTACACCATCATTATCTGTATCATAATTAGCGTCCAAAGGATTCAAAGGATTTAGACCATAAAGCCATTCCCAACCATCCAACATTCCATCAGCATCTGTATCTGCAATGTAAGGATGTGTATCTGCTTGAAATTCTAGTAAATTATTGTGTTCTTCATCTTCCTCTAGAGTTCCATTATAATTTGCATCAAAACCATCTTCATCATTATCTACGGTTGAATCATAGGCATCAAGAGGATTCATATTGTAATAAACTTCCCAACCATCCCACATTCCATCAGAATCTGTATCATTGTTATTTGGTGCCGTATTGTTCATAAATTCTTCAAGATTAGTATATTTCTCAATATTTGACACAAAACCGTCACGATTAATATCGTAACCATCATTATCATAATCTTGATTAGCATCATTAGCATTAGTTGGATCTAAGGTGTAGTAACCTTCCCAGCCATCTGGCATGCCATCCCCATCTGTATCGTTGTTGGTAGGGTCGGTGCCATTAAGATATTCTTCAAGATTAGTGAACCATTCATCACTAGTTATATTGAAATTATTATCGAAATCCCAACCATCATTATCTAAATCCTGATTTGCATCCAGCGCTGAAATTGGATTTAATCCATATTTTACTTCCCAGCCATCTGGCATACCATCTCCGTCTGTATCATTGCTTGTTGGATCTGTCAAATAATTGAACAGCTCGTCATTATCTGAAATTGTATCTCCATCTGTGTCATTATGGTCTGGTCTTGTAGTGAAGATTCCATCATTATCGACCCAGCCTGTATTGACTAAACTGTTATTGTATTCATAAACATTAACAAGTAAATCACCCTCTTTATCTTCGAAATTATCTGAAGGTCTTAAAGGTTCGAGACCAAAATAAACTTCCCAACCATCATGCATCGTATCTCCATCAGTATCTTTCAAAAGAGGATTAGTATCATTGTAATACTCCATGTAATTGAAGTATCTTTCTTCGTATTCTAATTCTGAGTTAAAATTGGAGTCCCAACCGTCTGCATCAGAGTCATACCAAGCATCTGCTGAAACCAAAGGATTTAGACCATAATATAATTCCCAACCATCAGGCATCTTATCTCCATCAGTATCAGATTCCCAAGGGTTAGTGCCTGCCAAATATTCTTCTAGATTTGTGTGTTTTTCTTCTGAATTTACATATGTGTCACGGCTGGCATCATACCCATCTTCATCTCTATCATCGTCTGCATCAGAAGGTAAATGTGGATTAAAATTGTAATACACTTCCCATCCATCAGGTATTCCATCATCATCTGTATCCATGTCTGTTGGATCTGTACTATTTCCCACAACTAAATCCATTTCATATTCCATTAAATTAGTGAAATATTCTTCAACTTCTAGAATGCCATTTCTATTCCTATCATGACCATCTCCATCTGTATCTAGAGAAGCATCGGAAGCATCATAGGGATCTAAACCAAAATCCATCTCCCACCAATCGGGCATTCCATCATTGTCACTATCCTTAGTTGGCAAATTTGAATCATTAGTTGCAGATTGTGCATCAATATGTTGTGATGATTTGAAAGACACGAGAGGAGAAAAAGGCAGAGCTGCAAGTAGCATTATCACAACTGCTAAGACGACATAGCGTCGACCACCACTAGGAACTGGGTCTGCCATATTGAGTCAGTCTAGAACTGGGCTATAAAGGGTTCATTCATAGTGGTAAAAACACCAGATCACGAGGTAAAGTAGTCAAACTTAAGGCAGTATCTTGTTCTAAGTAAATATCATCCTCAATTCGAATACCTCCCAAATTTGGTATGTATATTCCAGGTTCTATAGTAAAAGTCATACCTTCTTTCAATACAAAATCGTTATCTGGTTTAATGTAAGGTTCCTCATGAATCTCAAGACCTAAACCATGCCCTGTCCTATGTGTAAAATATTTTCCAAAACCTGCACTGTCAATAATTTCTCTAGCTGCATCATCTACCAATCCTGCTTGAACACCTGGTTTAGCTAATTTTCTTGCTGCAGAATTTGCATTTTTGACTGCATCATAAGCGCTCTGAAGTTTAGAATCTATCTCATTCCCAACTGCAAATGTTCTAGTTATGTCAGAAAAATATCCTTCATAATTGGCTCCCCAATCAATAATGATTAGGTCACCTTTCTCAAATTCTTTATCAACTGGAAAATGGTGTGGATTAGCTGCATTAATTCCAGAAGCAACTATTGGAGAAAATGGTAATTCTGACTCTGACCCGTTTCGAAGTAACTCTATCACTAATTCTGAAGCAAACTCTTTCTCTGTAACTCCTGGTTTTATTTTATGAATCGTTGATTCTAATGATTCTTGTGCAATTTCAACAGCCTTAACCATACATTCTTTTTCTTTATCAGATTTTGACATTCGTAAATGTGCAAAGATATCAATGGCATCAACAAATTTTGTAGAAATTTTTGTTGTCTCTAATAAATTTAATTCAAGATGGCGTATAGTCCTTGATTCAATGCCTAATTCTGTAAAATTGTTATTCTCTGAGAATTGGGTAAAAGCTTTGCTTGGACCATCTTTGTCATCATAAGTAATGCAATCTGCATCTAATCCTGAAACCTTAGCACTTTCTAATTCAGGAAGAATGAAAGTTGATTTATTTTGTTCAATAATAAGAACCACGGGTCTCTCACTCAAATGGAATTTAGATCCTGTAAGATATGACATATTAGGACCTGGAACTACAGCTAAGCCAGAGATTGAATTTTCTTGCATCAGTTTTCTCAGCTGTTGAATATTATTCATAATAGCCTATAGACCCTCTCTCTTATTAGCTGACCCCAATAGCTTCTCGTGGATTTAGATACATATTACAAACTTATCGAAGAACTGGAGAAGCATCGAGGTTATGGAGTACATACTGGTGTTGAGGAAGTTTCAAAAAAAATAGGGCAACCATACGATGCAACCAGAGCTATTAGATCCCAATATCTACAGAGAAAATCAATTAAGAATCATTACAAAGTGAAAGATAAAGCTGGTATACTTTACAAAGAATGGAAAGAAGGTAAAACCTTGAGCGAACTTGCATTGCAAGTCGACTTCCCACCAGTTCTATTGGCAAATTTCTTAATGTTAAAAATGAGATTCTCAAAAAAGAAAACTAAAGAAATAATGAAAAATACAAATTTAGTTAAGAAAAATCTACGATTAAAAAAAGAACTTGATGAAATTATAGGAAGAGATGAATTATACACTCCAAGATCTCACGATAAACAATCGGCAGAAGGAAATCGTAGAGAAGATTTAATCGGTGAATGGTTAGATGAAAAAGAAATTGCTTATTTTACTGAAGAAGATCTTAGAGCTGGAACTGTCGAAGGTAAAACACCTGATTTCTTATTGAAGAAACCGATTAATTGGCATGGGGACGAATACAACTGGATTGAATCAAAGGCTAGTTTTGGTGACGAATATATTCATCGTAAAAATCATGGCGGTCAGGTATCCAAATATGTTGAGTTATATGGTCAAGGAATTTTGGTGTATTGGTATGGATATCTAGATTCATTAAAATCTAGAGGTTACACTATAATCGACAGAAAAGAAATGGGTCTCAAATAATTACATTCCAACTTCAAAAAGCCAACTTTCGATACCGCCTTGTAAATGACTTGCTGGTATCTCTTGTGATTCCAGCCAGGCTCTAGCTGCATTTGAACGAATACCTAAATGACAATAGAGAACTATATTTCCAGTACGTGGAATATTATCTACTCTCTGTGCGAAGACATCCATAGGAATATGCATATCTGTAGCTTCAAGCTTAACTTCCTCCCGTTCTGCAGCACCTCTTACTTCAATTAGTATT
>JAKURQ010000014.1 GCA_022449785.1 Candidatus Poseidoniia archaeon | reverse complement strand
CAAAAATTGACTGGAAAATAAATTTTCAGGTTAAATCATGGTTAGGCTCAGATGGTAATTTTGAAGGTGCAACATTAGTACATACCGAATCTGGTGAAGAAGAAGATTTTTCTTGTGATGGGGCTTTCATAGCAATAGGTCACAAACCTATAACTGATTTCTTGTCCGGGCAAGTTGAAACTGATGAACAAGGATACATTATATGGAAAGAAAATTCAATGACTAGCGTACCTGGAGTTTTTGCGGGTGGAGATGTAGTAGATACACGTTATCGTCAAGCAATCACTGCAGCAGGAATGGGTTGTATGGCTGCTATAGATGCAGAAAGATGGTTAGAAGATAATGCCCATTAGTTTAACCTAACACTTTTTAGAACCCCACATTAGTGCAGTAGTGTGCAGCGACAGCTTTCAATAGGTAAATCAGAAGATGCAGTTAGCCCCGTAATTGGTACGGTTTTGATTTTAGCTATCATGATTACTATCACAGGAACCATGCTCGCTTGGGGCATTCCACAGATACAACAAAGTGAAGCTTATGCAATTTACACTTCAGCACAAAATAATCTTTTGAATTTTGATGCAGATTTAGATCATGTAATAACACAAGGTGAAGGCGCTTCACGCACATCTACAGTATCGTTTAGTTCAGGTACTTTTGTTAAAAGAGATAATCTAGATGAGATTAGATACTATTACACGACAGTTTCTTGGTCAGATCCTAAAATAGTTGGAGTAAAAGAAGGATCAACTGATTTTGCAATGCTCGATCGTAATGAGGTTGTAGATGATTATAGAGTTACTTTATCTTATCCTAACACGTGTTATGATTCAGAGAATAATGAAGTAACATATGAAATTGTGACCCAAGAAGAGTGTGAAGATTTCGACTATACTTGGGTTTCGAGTGGTACGCAATGGACTGGCACCACTTCCGCAGCTGTAGTTTCAGAGTTCCCGTATCCATTGACTTATGGTACTTCAGCTACATACACTAGTACAGCAAATACAACTCAAATTGGAGGTTTTTACATATATGGAACTGATGCATTGTCCTATCGCTATTCATCCGTTTCAGGTGTTTTCAAATTGCGCATGTTTAACGGAGGAATGTTTGCAGATGAGCCAGGCGGTGATTTCTACACAGCATCTAGCCCACTAACACGTACAATTTCAGATTCTGAATCATACAAATCATTTACAGTTTATCAAACAGATTATACTATATCTTCTGCAGCTAAGTCACTATCTGCAGGAAATTTCATTTTCGACGCAAGAAATGAAGGTGGCAACGATATTTCTTTAGAGGTTTATAGTGTTCGAATAGGAGTTACTGGCGAGACATCAGACGGCCTCAAAAATTATTACACTGATTTGGATTTTATAGAACAAACTGACAATTTCTTTACTACTGCAGATTCCGTTTTACTTGCGAAAGATTATGGAATGCTTTCAGCAGAAGAGGATGTAGTCTTTTCTCAATCAACATCCTTCGATTTCAGAATTTTGGAGAGGTCAATAAATGTCAACTTTAACCTCCGATGATAATGCAGCTTCCGAGCTAATTGGTTATGTTTATACAGCATCTATATCAGTTTTAATTCTTTCATCAATGATGCTTACATCTAGCACAATGCTAAATGGTAATATCACTAATACTGCGCAAGAAGACGCTGAGCAAATTGCGCACTTTTATCAATTGGGAATTGAAGATCTTTTGAATACAGTTAGAGAATATCCTGGCTCGTCACCTACAATTCGAATGGAGTTTGGTATAGAGTCTATACATCATGGAATACAATACAAAGTGAATGGGACTGAGAATGGTTTGAAAGTTACTACGTTTCAACCACGCGGAGGCAGTTTTGAAGTAACTTTTCCGTTAGAACCTGCCACAGCAATTCAAACTAGTCAAGGAGTTCCATTGATATCGACGACTTCTTATATAGTCGCTTATTATGATGCCAACCTGAAGGTTGTTAAGCTAACCAGGGAATGATAAAATGAGTGCATCTAAAGAAACCTTAGACGCCGGTTCCAGTTTACTCGGAGAAGAACAGCAAATTGATGAATCAAAATTGTCTTGGTTGCAACGCCGTAAGCTTCGAAAACAACGTGCAGCGGCTGAGAAAGATGGTGTTATCCATGACTTAGTAATGGATGATATTGAAATCGGTGAAGATTTCGAAGAGTTAGATACTTATCCAGTCTACCCTCCTTTTTCTTATGTAAGGGTATTATTCGATAAAAGAGATTATTCAAGATTTTATTATGTTGTAGAACCTAAGGCTTCTAAACAGGAACAGGAAGATTTAGACACGATTAAAACAGTTCTTCAGAGAGCTCTTAATATTAATCGAGAAACCCTTGAAGAAACACAAGAAGATTTCCTTAAACAGGCCGTTGATGATATTTTAGATTCATACAGATTAAAATCACGAAAAAGTAACCGTGCTAAGATACACTACTTTATTGAGAGAGATTTGATTGGTTATGGTAAAATAGATACCATGATGAGAGATCCAAATATTGAGGATGTTTCTTGTGATGGTCCAGGTGTAGAGATTTTCGTTTATCATAGACGATTTGAATCTTTGAGAACTAATGTCATGTGGGAAGATGAATTGGAATTGGAACAATACATCATTCGTATGGCTCAGCGTTGTGGAAAGCATATTTCTATTGCAGAACCTTTGTTGGATGCAACTTTAATGGATGGTTCCCGTATAGTTATGACTCTTGGCCGTGAAGTATCGACTAAAGGTTCAACATTTACAATTCGGCGTTTCAGAGATGAACCTTTCACGCCAGTTGATTTATTAGAATTCAAAACGTTTTCATCTATGCAAATTGCATTCTTTTGGCTAGCAATGCAGTATGGAATGTCAATGTTATTTGTCGGTGGAACGGCGTCAGGTAAAACAACCTCATTGAATGCATGTTCCCTTTTCCTTCCATGGCAACACAAAATTGTCAGTATTGAAGAGACGCGTGAGTTGAATTTACCACATCCAAATTGGATTCCAGGTTGTACAAGACAGGGTTTTGGTGGTGAAGGAAGTGCCGGTGGTGGGAAAGCCGCTGGTGAAGTTGACATGTATGATTTACTAAGAGCAGCTCTTCGTGAACGTCCTGAATACATTATTGTGGGAGAAATTCGTGGTGCTGAGGCTTATGTTCTTTTCCAAGCAATGGCTACAGGTCACACAACGTATTCAACTTTCCACGCAGATTCTATTCAAAGTTTAGTCCACCGTCTTGAGAATAAACCAATTGAAATCCCTCGTGTTTTAATTCCAGCATTGGATGGTATTTCAATCCAAATTCAGACACGTGTAGGTGGAAAACGTGTAAGGAGAAATAAAGGAATTATTGAGATTATTGGAATTGATCCTCACTCCCATGAATTGCTTACAAATGAAGCATTCAGGTGGGATAACACAGTAGATGAATATATCTTTACAGGTAAATCCTATATATTTGAGAAGATTATGATGAAAGCCAATCTCAACCGAGTTGAGATAATGGATGAAACCAAAAGAAGACAATTAGTTATCGAATGGTGTTTAAAGAAAGGAATTAGAGACTACAAAGATTTCGCCCGTGTCGTAGCTGAGTATTATGTACATCCGGAGGATGTAATGAGGCAAGTTTACGAAGATATGCAAGTCGGCGGTAAGAAACGCCGTAAAAAAGTTGCAGACAGAGACATGGACTTATCACGTGATGAAGAAGAAGTCGATGTTGCCGATTTCCCACCTAAGGTAAGACAGAAGTATCAAACTCGTGAAGCCAAAGAACAAGCGACTCGAGCTAAGAATGATGCTAATATTTCAAAGACAGACGATCCAACTAAGAGATCTAAGTTGATTGCAAATGAAGAAGCTCGAAGGGAGAAAGTTGAAGCTAGACTTCAGAATGATTTATTGAAAGACCAAGCTTACTATGTCCCTCTTAAGCAGTTGACGCCATTAGCTAAAGATATTGATTTGGGAGATGTTTCATCACTTAATGATGTTGAAGGCCGAAGAATGTTGAAAAATGTTCGTGCAGAATTGAATAAGAGAGCTAAGGCAACAATGAACATCGAAAAACTTACGGATGAGAAACGCTCTAAAGCAGTTGAAGCTGAAGAATCTCGTGTCAATAAGGCTATGGTAAGCCTAAAATCAAGTTTAGCTAACAGAGTACAACGTTCCGCTAATCCACGTTGGTGGCACAAATGGCTCTGAGCGGTTTTGAGACCTTTAGTAGGGTTCTTTTCGGTTGGTTAGGTCGACTTCTAACAAAAGATTCGGTTGGTTTGAAGAATCAATTAGTTAAAGCACGTATTCCACTTTTGCCAGAAGATTATGTTGCAACTTCGATTATGCAAGTTGTCACAGCTTTCCTTGTAGGTTTAGGAATAACATTAGGTCTGTTACTATTCCTGATTCCAGAAGTGATAGAAACTCTTCCAGTAGCAGGAGGTGAAGAGGGCGCTACAATTGATGTATCAAGAACTCAAGAGGCAGTTATTGCAGTCTTTTTGTGTATTGTAATACCTTTGTTGATAGCTTTAGTTCAATGGTTAACACCTGCACTTCAAGAAAGCAGCCGTGCATCGAATATGGATAGACAGCTTCCGTTTGCAGCTAGTTATGTTTCAGCTATGGCTGCAGCAAATGCAACTCCAACCCAGACTTTCAAATCACTTGCAAGAAATGAAGATATTTATGGTGAAATATCGGTTGATGCTGCTTGGATTTTCCATAGTATGGAATTTATGGGTAGAGATTTGGTTACAACATTAAAAGAAGCTGTAGATCGTACACCTTCTGAAAGATTTGCAGAATTTATTCAGGGTATCATTGGAACTGTAACTTCAGGAGGTAATCTGAAATTGTATTTCCTTAACAGATCTGAATATTATGCACAACAGAACAGAACTCACGTTAAGGATGTTCTTCAACAGATGGCTCTTTTCTCAGAAGCATATGTTGTTGTTGCAGTAGCATTACCAATTTTTGCTATGATTATTGCAGTTATTACTTTCTGGGTTTCTGGAGCAGGTATGCAACTTGAAGAAATACACATGTACCTTTTAGTTTTTGGTGGATTTCCCGTTATTCAGATAATTTTCTCAGGTTTATTTTATTCATTGAGCCAGGAGGTCTCTACTGACTAATGGGGATGGGTAATTTACAAAAGAAAGTCTACTCGGATCGTAGAACTGGCGTCAAGAGGCGCTGGATGGAGTATTGGAAGGTCAATAGGTGGTTAAAAGTTAGAGATAAGACTACAGATTGGGGCCCTGTTATTGTTGTATTCTTTTCTATAATTTTGTCTATAACATTTTTTGGTTTGGCTAAGATAAATCATGAAACAGATGCGTATACTTTGATGGAGGATAGTGATGGAGACAAGCAATTCGATAATCCTTGGGCCATGAATGATGGCAGGTTTTCATTTACAATTGGTGGTAAAGCCACAAATGATCAGGGTGAAAAAGTTGATGCCTCAAGAGATCCTAATGTTCCTTTTGAGAATTGTAGAATTGATAAGGCAGGTTGTATTGCGACCTTTGAATTTTTTAATTTATTTTATAGTAATGAAACCGCAGATAGAGATCCTAGAGTTAATGGAATAGAAGAGGAGATGACTGCAAATATGTGGTTCCGTAGTTATCCTGAAGTTTCAGCAATAGATTACATCATTTTTGGTATCGTTGCTCTCCTGCTTCCTTATGGAATTTATGGATACCGTAGAGATCAAATTCGTGCCCGTGTAGAGGAGAAATTCCCTGATTTCTTACGTGATTTGGCCGAATATTGGAAAGGAGGTCTTAGTATGACCGTTGCAATTCAGACGCTAGCTAAAGGTGAGTATGGTAATCTTAATGATGAAGTAAACAAGATGGCCTCACAGATTTCATGGGGTGTTTCCTTTGGTGAAGTTTTAGAGATGTTTACCGAACGTGTTACTTCACCTATTGTGACACGTGCAGTTAGGATGGTAGATGAAGCAAATCGCGCCGGTGGTCGTATTTCTGATATTCTTTTAGCAGCTTCATATGATGCTAAAGAAATTAAAGCTCTTGAAACAGAAAGAAGGCAAGAAGTTGGAAGTTATGTGACAGTTATCTATGCATCGTTCTTTGTTTACTTAGGTATTATTTTAGTTCTTGCTAGTACTTTCATTCCAGCAATTGTAGATTCTTCAGCTACAACTGGTGGAGGCAGTATGTCTATTGGTAATCTAACAATTAGAGAGATGAATGAGGTTTGGATTTCAACTATGTTTCTTTACAGTTTGATGGTTCAAGGTATAGGTAATGGGCTTGCAGCAGGTTTCATGTCTACAGGTAGATTATATTCTGCATTTAGCCGTGCTTCTTTCCTTCTATTATTAGGTTGGTTTATCTTTGAACTTACAGGCATTGCAACTTCTATGATTACTCCTCAGATATGAATTGAGGTTATTTATTATGAAAAATACAAAAGGACAAATGCATGTGCTTGAGGTTCTTTTGGTTGCAACACTATTTACATCTACAATCAATGTTGCAGTTAACATCTTACCAACTAGTGATGCTAATAATGTTGATGAATATGATTTGTATTTTACAGGTTTAGAAATTCTTGAAGTATTAGATGAATGGGTTCCATCTGATTCAGCTGTGGCTGCAGCCCACCATGATTCAACATTATCGTGGTGGTTGGCTACAGATAATAAAGCTTCATTGAAACAATATTTGGATGGAGGGCTACCTTCAGCAGTGTCTTACAGACTGGAGGCCACTCATGGTTCTCAATCTGAAGTTTTAGTTGATAGAACAGTACCAGAGGGTTCAGTTTCTCAAACATTTAGACTGGTGTGGGCCGATGATGAGTTGTGGGAATTAAATCTGCAACTTTGGTATGGATACAGGGAGGGCTAATGAATAACAAAGCACAACTTCTATTGGTTTCTGGATTGTTAATGTCTATTACTTTAATTGCAGTTACAGCTTCTATTTCACATTCAGTCAATATAGGTAAACATCAAGGTGAAAGGCATGATCTAACACCAGTCATAAGTTCAATAGAACAAAGTTTTCCTTTAGCTTTAGAATACGAAGTCGATAACGCAGGAAATGGAATTACACTTTCCGTATCTTTTGATAACGTAGCAGATGATTTCGAAACAGCATTAATCTCAAGGGGTTATTCTTCAGCGTTCACTTTAGTTTCTGCTGATGAAGATGGGGGAACACACACTTTTGCTTATAGTTACACAATTACAGATGGGACTATGAGTGTAGAAATTAATAAATCAATTACTTTTTAGATTTATTCTTCTGAAGATATAAACGAAGTCATTGCTCTTTTGAACATTCCTCCGAATCCTAAGAAGCTAGTTATTATCATTCCAACAAACATGATAATGTAGCTTAGGTAAAGTTGATCAAGTTGACTTTCATAATCAGCTGATAATTCACCATTTTTGAGCCCCATTAATCGAATTAAACCTAGTAAAAATCCTCCAACAACTAAGAAAAAACCGAAACCCATTACCATCTCAGTCATAGTTAATCCGCCTTCTGAAGCATCAGGTCTACCTTGAAACTCTTCAAAACTTTCACCATTATCATTGTCGTCTGACATAATAAGGCCAGAAATTACAGCTTAATAAGCTTACCCTGATTTTTTGTAGTCTAAAGCGGCCTTTACAAGACCAAGATGTAAGGGTGAAGGTTCATCTGGTCTGGACTTAAATTCAGGGTGAAATTGAGAGGCCACAAAATAGGGATGTCCTTCAAGTTCTAATATTTCCATTCTTCTTCCACTGCTGTTTCTTCCAGTATATTTCATGCCTTTTGCTTCAATTTGTTCAATATAGTCAGGATTTATTTCGTATCTATGTCTATGCCGTTCAAAGATTACATCACTTCCATACAATTCCTTTGCTTTTCCATCAGATACTTTAACTTCATGATCACCTAATCTCATTGTGGCACCCATATCTTTTACACCTTCTTGTTCAGGCAAAATATCTATTACAGAATGTTCACCATCAGGTACTAATTCAGATGAATTTGCATTTTTTAGTCCCAATACATTTCTACAAAATTCAACTGTTGCTAATTGAAATCCAAAGCAGACACCAAGGTAAGGTACTTGGTTTGTCCTTGCCCATCCTGCAGCCATTATTTTACCTTCAGAACCTCTACTTCCAAATCCTCCAGGTACAATCACTCCATCGACTCCTTCTAGTTCATCAGTATTTCCAGAATCTTCTAAATCAGGTGCTTCAATCCATCTTATATTCACTTTACATCCTAACAATGCTCCAGCATATCTAAGTGTTTCTTCATGTGAAATATATGAATCTTTTAGTGAGGTGTATTTTCCAATAATAGCAATTTCTACTTCCTCATCAGCATTTGTTATCCTATCTACAAAATCTTTCCATTTTTTAACATCAGGTTTCTTAGTTTTCAATCCAAGTCTTTTTTCAATTAATTCAGGAAATTTCTGTTCTAAAAATATTAAAGGTACTTCATAGATGCTTTTTGCATCAGGAGCCGAAATCACAGCTTCTCTAGGTATATCTGCAAAGAAAGCAATTTTTGATGCAATATCTTCATCTAATTTCTTTTCACTTCTGCCAACAATTACATCAGGTCTAATTCCAAGACCTTGCAATTCTTTCACAGAGTGTTGCGTAGGTTTTGTTTTTTGTTCACCAACTGAACCAAGAACAGGGACTAATGTGGTATGAATGAACATTACGTTTTCTCTTCCTTCTTCTCTACCTAATAATCTGGCAGCTTCCATGAAAGGCATAGATTCAATATCGCCAACAGTTCCTCCTAATTCAACTACACAAACATCAGCTTTAGCATTCTTAGCAGCTCCCTTAATTTCATCTACAATCTCTCTAACAATGTGAGGGATAATTTGTACAGTTTGTCCTAGATAATCTCCCCGTCTTTCCTTTTCTATAACTTTCTTGAATACTTTTCCAGTGGTTATGTTATGGTCACTAGTTAAGTTACATTTCAGAAATCTTTCATAGTTTCCAAGATCTAAATCAACTTCTGCACCATCCGTCATTACGAAGACTTCACCATGCTCATATGGATTCATTGTTCCTGCATCCACATTTAGATAAGGATCAATTTTTACAGCAGTTACTTTGTATCCTGCACACTGTAATAGAAGTCCAGCTGAAGAAGAAGTTACTCCTTTCCCTAATCCTGAAAGAACTCCGCCAGTCACAATTATGTATTTCATTTGACTCAACGGGCTAATACATGTTAACAGGACTCTATAAGGCCGATGGTCCATTAAACCCCTATCTTATGTTATCTTGTGGATATATCTCTCAAAAAGCATAGTGAAACTATATTCTGGTTTGATTTATGTCCTAATGATGAATCAGATTTTATCTCAATATATTTAGTTATAGATGAAAAGATTGCATTAATTGAAACCGGTCCAGCCTGTTCACATTCAAATTTAGTTAAAGGAATTGAAAGCGCAGGTTTGACTCTCTCTGATATTGATTACATAATTCCAACACATATACATCTGGACCATTTTGGTGGCGGTGGGCACATTATGGAATCTTGTGAAAATGCAAAGGCCCTTGTTCATCCTAAGGCATACAAACATGTTTCAGAGATAGATGCTTGGTGGGAAGGTAGTAGAGATTTTTTAGGACGCGTTGCAGAGTTGTATGGTAAACCAAAACCAATCACACAATCTAGACTTATTTCAGCAGAAGACGGGTATGAGTTATCTCTAGGTAAACAGAGCATCAAAGCCCTCCATACACCCGGTCATGCCCCACATCATATTACTTGGATTTATGGAAATGAGGCATTTGTAGGAGACTCAGCAGGACTCTGGTATCCTGATTTAGACAAATCATTTCCAGTTACTCCAGGTTATTACAGACATGATTTAGCCCTACAAAGTATAGAAAAAATGGAATCTATAAATTTGGATTTTTTGCTCTATACTCATTTTGGTCCAAGATCTGCAAAGAACACACTTTCTCAAACTGCAAAAGAATTTGAACTTTGGATGGATATTGTAAAAGAAGGCGTTGCTCGCAACTTGACATCCACTCAAATATTGGATGTTTTATTTCAGCAAAGACCAGGTTTGTTAGAAAGTAATAAAAATCATGGAGTTCATCAGAGTGGAACTCATCTGGGTACTGTCGAAGGAATGATGGGTTGGATACGGAGAGAAAATGAGAAACGCTGAGAAAATTCCTCAAATACATAAAACCCCTTTTCCTCATGTAATTGTAAAAGATTTTCTCGACGAACAAACGTTGGATTTAGTTACTTATGCTTTAGCAGGATTAGAGTATGATTTTGATGAATCGGATTTGTTTAATTATCTGTCATTTGGCTTGACAGATGTAGATCATCCTGTAATCAATATTCTTAGAGATGATTTAGGGGATGAAACTTGGCGTGCTAAAGTAGCAGAAAGATTCGGAGTCAAGTCTCTTTCAAAGATCGATATGAGTGCTTATGTCTATGGTCTTGGATCCTTTCTTTTACCTCATGATGATCAAGTTGAAGGCCGAATTATTGCTTATAGTTTACATCTAACAGATGTTGAAATGACTGAAAAAATGGGGGGTGCTTTGGATCTTTATGAGGCTGATGAAACTGGCGTTTCTAAATTAGTAAAGAGCATTATTCCCGAGTACAATTCGTTAATTATGTTTGAAGTTTCCGATAAATCCTGGCATCAAGTAAATGAAGTCTTGGAAGATATACAAAGATTAACAGTTACAGGATGGTACCATGCCTGATATCAATTTTTACTATTTAGAAGAAGCAACACTTTCTAATCTAAAAAGAATCTTTATGTCCTCAGATTTTCCTTTTGTTAGATTGTCTAAATTTCTAGATATAGAATCTGTAGATTACAGTCCGGAATTGAAAGATGATGAGAATATAGGATATTTCAAAAGAAAAAAGGGTTCTGCAATTCTAGAAGATTTTTGGAAATCTACAAAATTCACTGATTTTTTAAGAAATGTGACGGGCCTGGATTCACAGTTTTCTTCCGCTCATCATCTTAGTTACTCGGCCGGAGACTATTCTTTGCTTCACATGGATGAATCAGAACCTAAGCGCCTAGCAGTTGTTTATGATTTTACAAAACAATGGAGATTGGAATGGGGTGGCTACGATATTTACACATCACCAGACAAGGAACCTTTGATTTGTAATAGAGATTATGGATCACTTATGATTGTTAAACTTGATAAGGGAGATTTATCTTGTACAAGATACGTTAGTTTGAAGTCAAAAAACGATGCCGTAATTGATTTTTCTACATATCTCTTAGACTAATTACTCATTTTTGAGTATATACGCATTTATTTAATACCTCTATGAAAATTAAATTTTACGAAGGCAAAGTGTCTTTGAATGATAATATGTTAGACTTTGAAACAATTACTTCAGAATTACGAAATGGAAAGCCAATTTTAGTTTTCGATCAAAAAGATCGTGAAGGTGAAACTGACATCTTCTTTTCAGCTAAATACGTTTCAAATTCAAGTATAAAATTTCTAAGAAAAAATGGTGGAGGTATGATATTTTTGGCTGCAGAAAATTCAGCATCCACAAAATTAGGCTTACCCTTCGCACATCAAATATATGAGAGTGCAGGTGATTCCAATAAAAATTTCAATATATTAGAAAAGATGCTAAATCATTCAATACCGTATGACAAAAAATCTTCATTCTCTCTTTTCATTAATCACAAAGATACATTTACAGGAATTAGCGATTATGATAGAGCTCTAACTTCTAAATCATTTGCAACAGTGTTTGAAGAATCTATGAATTTATCAGATTCAGAAAGTCAAAAGCTTGTTTCTGATAATTTCCGTATTCCTGGACATGTACCAGTATGCATTGCTGATTTGAATCTTCTGAAGAATCGTCAAGGACATACAGAACTAATTGTCTCTTTGTTAAAATCAGCAAATATGAACCCCATTGCCGTAGGGTGTGAAATGATTGGTGACGATGGCCATTCATTGTCTCCAGATCAGGCAAAAAGGTGGGCTGAAGACGAGGGATATTTGTTTTTAGAGGGTCGACAGATAATAGAGGAGTGTCAATGAGAGTTGTAGCAACAGGAGTTTTCGATATCATTCATGCAGGTCATGCACATTTCTTGAACGCTGCTAAACAGCATGGAGATGAATTAGTAGTAATTGTAGCTAATGATGATACTGTACGTAAGATGAAAGGTGAGCCGATTTTATCTGCTGAAATGCGTTCAGAGGTTGTTTCACACATCAAACCAGTAGATCAAACAGTCATTGGAAGGACTGGTGATATGCTAGACATAATTGTTGAAGAACTAAAACCCGATGTCATAGCACTTGGTTATGATCAAAGATTATTCACCTGCTCTGAATTAGAAGAAAAACTCTTGGATAGAGGCCTAAAAGTAAAAGTTGTAAGACTTCCTGAAATGGAGCAAGATTTAGCCGGGTCACGAAAAATCATAGCAAAGATATTGAAAATATATCGAAAAAAATATATTGAGGAATAGTTATGGTATTTACAGGAATTGTAGAAGGAACTGGGCTTGTTTCTAGTGTTACAGAATCAGAAAACTTGACAAAGATTTCCGTCAAAATGCCTTCTAAATTTTCAGATGATATAAAGATAGGAGCAAGCGTTTGCATTGATGGTGTTTGTTTGACAGTATCCTCAATAAATAGAGATGAACTTGATTTTGATATTATAATGGAGACCTTGAATGTTACCACTTTTTCTAATGTAAAAACAGGAGATGCAGTGAATGTCGAACGATCTATGAAATTAGGGGACGAAATTGGAGGTCATTTACTATCAGGTCATGTTTCTACAACTGCTACCATTTCTAAATTAGAAACTCCTGAAAATAATCACATAGTTACGTTTTCAACAGATTTAGAAACTATCAAATATATTTTCCCAAAAGGATACATAGCTCTGAATGGAGTTAGTTTAACTGTAGGAGAAGTTGATAAGTCAAATCAAACTTTCAATGTCTATCTTATTCCAGAAACATTACGTTTAACAAATTTAGGAGAAAAAGTGGTAGGTGACAAAATAAATCTAGAAATTGAAACACAAACACGCAATATGGTGGATACAATTTCAGAAATGAACAAGGAGTCTATACATGGCTAAATCAATAGCTATAGTTGCAGGCAGCTATCACAAAGAGTCTGTTGAGAAAATGATAGAGAAAGCTAAAGCGGTAGCCTCAGATAACAATTTAATTGTTGAAGAAGTGAATTGGGTTCCTGGTTCAATGGAAGTCCCACTTCAGATAAAACGTTTGTTTCTCAGAGAATCTATAGATGGTGCTGTTGTATTAGGAATAATAGAGAATGGTGAAACTAAACATGGTTTGGTTATGGGTCAAGCAGTTACAGATTCACTGTTAAATCTTCAATTGGCTTCTATGAAGCCTATTGGTTTTGGAATTATAGGTCCTGGAGCTAAACCAGAGCATATCGAAGAGCGTCTTCTTCCCTATGCAGAAAATGCAGTTCTAGCTCTTTCAGAGATGCTTTCTAATTCTTTTTAGTTTTAATTCTCCAATTACTTCTAGCATACTTATTTTGGATATAATGCAAAGCATGATAGAAGCTTGGTAGAGCAAAAACAGCCATTAGTAGAGAGAATAAGACTAAAGTAATGATTAATGCAAAGAAATTTCTTAGTCCAACAAATTGTGTTCTGTAGAATGAGATAATCACTCCAGACAAGACACCTCCCATAGTAGTGAAGGTAGCTTCTACAACAGATTGCCCAGTATTTTCAACAGCTCTCTGTATACCTTCAGGTGTTGCCCCTTCTTCTCTAACTCTTTCAGTAATTTGAATGGAATTATCAATTCCAATACCTATGATAATGGTCCCAACCATTGCTGTAAAAATGTTTAGATTTGTACCCCCTGCATCAACAGTTGCTGGATACCATAGAATAACTAACAGAATTGGTAAGAAAGTGATGAATCCGAATTTTACTGACCAAAATATACACATCATAGCTATGAGAACCAAAAGTAGACTTAGTTTGATAGTATCAAATTGAGTTTCTTGTATTCCTTCATTAATCGCAATAGTTACTGGAGGACCACCAGTTAATTGAGACATTTGAGCATTTTCAAATGACATTTGACGGTTTCTAACTTCTGCTATTTTATCAATATCATTTACTAAAATAGTTGTATCATCTATATTGATGTAAGGCATACTAACATAGATTAGTGCTTTATCATATTCATCAGTTAAGAGCATAGCACGCATCTCGTCGGTAAAGGATTCGTAGAAAACATCAATCATATCTGCTCTCAGGTCTTCCCTACTGTAGAGTGGATTTAGATCTACCCAAACAAAATCATCACCAAAGAAATCGCTGTGAAGAAAATCCCAAAAGCTCCCATCAAACTCAAAGATAGTGTCTCCATCTACTGGATCCTCTAAAGTAATTGTAATATGTGCAGATTTGAAGAAATCCACAATTGAAAAAGCAGAAGCATTAATTGTTTCTCCAGTATTTCTGTTATTTATAGTTAAATTATTGATTTCACCTTGAGTCCAATTCATGATATCAAGAACATCTAAATCTTTTGCCGCGGGTTTCTCTCTCACAGATTCATTATTAATCAGCAAAATTCCCGTTTGCCCGGCTTCAAATTTCTCAGAGTATTCACTTAGTTTTTTGATAGAATCAATATCTTCTGGTGCAGATTCACTTCCAGTAATGTCTTGATCCATTACGGAAATTCTTGCAATTGAATAGGCCGTTGTCAGGAGAACAACTAGAAGAATAGCTTTCCATTGTTTTGTAGAAAGGATAGCAATACTTGTCCATCCTTCATTCTTATGTCTTGAATAATCTGTTAATTTCATTATTGCAGGAGTCATACTTACAGTCAAAAAGAATGCACAAATTACACCTACAATCATAGTAAATCCAACAGTCCTCATCGGAACTATTGGAGAGATAAACAAAGCCGAAAAACCGATAGAATCAGTTATAGCACACAACAGAGTTGCTTTACCTGTTGTTAGTAGTGTGAGATATGTCGCTCTAGGCATATCTCTTCCTTCATTCTTAAATTCGACAATTCTATTTGCGACATGCAATCCATAATCTACCCCTATTCCAACTAATATTGGTCCAGCCGCCACAATCATTGGTGTCAGTACAACTCCAGAAAGATTTACTATGCCTAAAGTCCATATCAATGCACAAAAAATAGGAACTAATACAACAGGTATAGCAAGCCAATTTCTATGGAAAATAATCATTAACCCTATAACAATTCCAAGAGACATTGGTAGCATTGTTAGCAAATCATCATACAATCTATCTGTAACTTCATGAAGAACAACAACCAAACCAGTTTGAGTCATTGTAGTCTTTGGATTGACTCTTTCATCGATATGGTTCTGTATTTCTATAATTTTTTGTTTTTGAACTTCATCATTGTCTTCTTCTGCAGCTTTTAGAGCAAAAAGAATTACAGCAGTATCAATAATTCCATCATCATTAGTATCAATTGCAAAATTCTGCAATGCTGAAGAAGTACTTGAGAAGATCTGATCTACTCTTTCTTGATCATCAGGTATTGCATAGGTCCCAGTTTCATTTACAGTATCATCATCATTTTCTTCTATACTGAGTCCACCGAATATTTTTCCTTCACTAGCTTCTATAAATCTTGCATTAGTTGAATTAAATTCTTTGATTAACGTAGAAATACTTAATGTAAATATAATATCATCATTTTCTCCTCTATCTGCTTGATATGTTTCTAAATCTGTTGTTTGTCCATATGGATCAATAGCCCTTTCTAACAGAGAAATTTCTTTCAGCGTTGGTACATAAGTTATGTTGTCTTGCACAGGATCATTGTAAAAATCTTTATCCAAAGCATTTGGAGTTTCGACATAAACAATGATTAAATCTGTAGCCCAGTCTTCTCTTACTTCAATCAAAATATTAGTAGATTCTTCACCTTCAGGAAGATACACCTCAATATCTCGAGTCATGTTCTGCTCGAATGTCATAGCAGACTGTAAGAGGAGTATTGTAATCAGAGAAAGAACTGCGATTGTTAGTACGGGCCTTTTCATAATTAAGTCCGTATAACTCTGGACACCGTATTCTAAGGACCTCTGAAGCACGAGTGGCTATTGAACCCCTCAATTAAATGTAATCTTTAGCTAGAATAGTAGTATTCTTTCTTACTTTTCTGTTCTCTATCTAATCTAGAATCAGGCTTGTTTATCCTCGGTCTATGTGTGTTTTTATCTCTTCTGAAAGTTACGCCAACTCGTTCCAAAAACACATTCATTCCTTTTCTCATATCATAGGGTCCTTCGGCTTTTCCTTCTTTACTAGGTATTCCACCAAAACAGAGTAATCCATCTGAAATATAATCAATAAAATAAACATCATGGTCAACAACTAATGCAGATTTTCCTCTTTGTTCCATAGATCGCCTTATTGTTTTAGCCGTTATCATCCTTTGATTTGCATCAAGATATGCAGAAGGTTCATCTAATAGATACAAATCAGCTTCTCTCAAAAGACATTCAGCAACAGCAACTCTCTGGAGTTCACCACCTGACAAGGTTTCTAATTTTCTATCCATCAATGGTTCTAAATTCAAAGGTCCATTCAATTCTGTATTCAATATATGTTCATCAAACCCTTCTACAGATTGTAGTAAATCCCCTACAATTACGTCTTCCTGAACTTCAATGTATTGTGGTTTGTAAGAAACAGTAATCTCACTTTCAATTTCACCTTCATCAGGTTCTAAGGCTCCAGCTAGCATCTTAACGAAAGTTGTCTTACCAGTAGCATTACCTCCAACAACTCCTAGCACCTGTCCACTCAATATTTCTCCTGCTTCAGCAGTCAGACTAAAGTCACCTAATTTCTTTGACAATTTAGGCCATTCAACTAATCCCATTCCATCCCATCCTGTCCTCGGAGGGTGCTTTAGAAATTTGATTGCATTGTCTCTAATTCTAACATTAGATTCTTGAATATATCCATCCAAGTAAGTATTGATTGCATTTCTTACAGCCAATTTTTGTGATACTATTCCATACGCATTTGGACTTCCATACATTATGTGAATATTGTTTGTTACAAAGTCAAGAATGGCCAAATCGTGTTCAATTACGATTACACTTTTTGTTTCACCCAATTCGGAAATCATTTTTGCCATCAAAATTCGTTGTTCAATATCAAGATAGGATGATGGTTCGTCAAAGAAATACAAATCCGCTTCTTTTAGAAGAGTTGCAGCAATTGCTCCTTTTTGCAATTCCCCTCCTGATATCTTGCTTACTTTTTTGTCTAAACTAGTAATATTAATTTTTTCAGCAAATTCATTAACTTTTTCTGTAGAAGCCACATTTTCTAATAATTCTCTTAATGTTCCATCAAACATCTTTGGAATTCTATCTACATATTGAGGTTTCAGAGCAACTTTGATTTTGTCGTCTGATAATCCCACAAAGTGTTTTTGAATATCAGTTCCAGCATAATAATCAATTACATTTTCCCATGAACCATCTTCTTCCCATTCGCCTAAATTAGGTACAATTTCACCAGCTAATAGAGAAATCGCCGTTGTTTTCCCAGTTCCATTTGCCCCCAGTATTCCAATAACATTTCCTTCTTCTGGAGCTGGAAGTCCAAATAATCTAAATTCATTCATTCCATATCGATGAATTGTATCCTTTTCTTGTTCATCAGGTAAATTTACTATGGTTAATGCATCGTGTGGACATTTGTGTACACATATTCCACAACCTATGCATAATGGTTCTGAAACAATAGGTTTGTTGTCCTTTCTCCAGGTGATTACTTCAATCCCATTTCTAACAGGAGGACAGAAATTATAGCATTCATTCTGACATTTCTTTGGTTGGCATCTGTCTTCATGGAGGACAGCGACTCGCATAATAGCCTGCTCTCGTGCTCCTAATTAAAATAATATGTTGGCCAAATACACTTTTGTCCCCCCCTGATAGGGAATTGTGCGAATCAAGTTTACTTTGCCAGGAAAACCAGTTGCCCAAGGTCGTCCTAGATTTTACAGAAAGGGTAATTTTGTTGTTGCTACAGATCCAAAACCAAGTAAAGTTTACAAGGCAGATATAGCCTATATTGCTCAAAGAGCTAGAGAAGAAGCAGGAATTGAAGGATTGTTTGAGGGCCCTTTAGGAATGGAAATTTTCGCTTATTTTCCTTGCCCAAAAAGTAAATGGAGAGTAAAAAATCCACGACCTGAAGAGCATCATGCTAAGAGGCCTGATGCTGATAATTTAGCAAAATCAGTTAAAGATGGATTAAGTGGAGTTTTGTATCATGATGATGGCCAGATATCAGAATTGATAGTTAGAAAAAGGATAGCTGCTCAAGGTGATGGACCACGTATTGATGTTGAATTGTACAAATTGGAGGATTTGGAATGAGCGCTAAGCTAATTGATGGTAAGAAGATAGCTGCAGAAATAGAAGCTGAATTGAAACTAAAAGTATCTAAGATGGACAAAGCCCCTAGGCTTTCAGTAGTTCAGGTGGGAGAGGATCCAGCATCAACTTCTTACATAAAAGCAAAGTCAAATGCAGCCGAAAGAGTAGGAATTGAGTTAACACACCATCATCTTTCAGACGACATTTCTAAATCAGATTTGGAAAAATTGGTCGTTGATTTGAACAAAACAGAGGACGGTGTAATCATCCAGCTTCCTTTACCTGATGGTTTAGATGAAGTATTGGATCTGATTCAACCAGAGAATGATGTAGATGGTTTCCATTCAGTTAATTTAGGAAATATCGTTCAAGGCAAATCAGGAATGAAACCTTGTACTCCTGCAGGTATTGTTGAGATGCTCTATAGATCAGGTAATGATCCAAAAGGAAAACATGTGGTTATAGTCGGCCGTAGCACAATAGTTGGTAAACCGTTAGCTCTTCTTCTTTCACAAAAAGGAGTTGATGCTACAGTAACAGTCTGTCACAGTAGAACACCAGATATTGGTAGACATTGTCTTGAAGCCGATATACTAGTAGCAGCAGTTGGTTATCCTGACACTATCACTTCATCTATGGTAAAGCCTGGAGCAGTAGTAATCGATGTTGGAGTAAATAGAACTGAAAATGGTTTAGTTGGTGATACCTCTTCAGATGTGAAAGAAGTAGCTGGGCAATTGACACCAGTACCTGGAGGAGTAGGCCCTATGACGGTCGTAATGTTGATGTCAAATGTGGTAGATGCGGCCTTGAAAACAGGTTAATAGTACTATTCTAATTGGAATAAAATTATGGCTTCAGAAACTAGAAAAATTATTGGCGGAGGTTTGTCTGGATTAGCAGCAGCCATTAATTTTGCCAAGAATGATGAAAAAGTTGAGATACATGAAGCTAGGAAAGATATTGGTATGCAATTTCATCCCAATTATCAAGTATTACTCAAAGAAAGTCCTTCTACTCCATCATCTGAGGCAGATGCTACCTCTTATCTGAATCGTTGGGGATTGAATCCTAAATTTACCTTCAAGGATGCGAAGAAGTTTTTGTGTTGTACGCAAAAAAGAGACTTTACTATTTCACTCAAGGAACCATTACCTTTGATATTAAGAGGCGGTGAAAATTCTTTAGAAAGAGGCTTAGCAGATGAAGCTAGAGACTTAGGAGTAGACTTCCATTTCAAATCACGCCCAAAACCAAAAGCAGGAGACATAATGGCTACAGGCTCTTATCGTACTGATATGGCTGCTTTTGGAGCATATTATGAAAATTCTGATTTTCCTAGAGATCAATTCTTGTATATGCATGATGAAAAATATTCCCCAAGAGGTTGGTATCTTTACATAATTCCAATGGATAAAGATACGATTAAAGTCATGAATTGTTGCTCTAAACCTTATGCTAAAGACGTGAAGAAATTGTTGTACAAAGCAGTTGATGAACGTCCAGTTTTGAAGAATATAATTGATGGAGCAAAACCAACAGGAACAGTTGGCGGTCAAGGCGGTGTTGACTTCCCTAAAACAGCAATAAAAGATGGAGTCTATTATACAGGTGAAGCTGCAGGTTTTCAAGATCCATGGCGAGGATTTGGGATGAATTATGCAGTCGAGTCTGGAGTTTTGGCTCAACGAGCACTTTCCAATAATCAAGATTATGATAAAATGTGGAAGGAGCAATTTAGGGAACGGAAAAAGGCAGACATTGCAAGAAGAGGAATCTTTGCTATGCTAGGAAATCGAGCCTTTGAATATGGAATGAGAAAGGTGAAGGAAGGAGATGAAGTTGATTGGGAGGAAATAAATCCAAGTGGTTGGAAAAAGTCGTTGATATACAATACATTTTATTCAGTTGAGATGGCAAGAAAGACAGTTTGGGACTCGTGGTAATGGATTTTAGTGAATTATTATCTTATGTTTTAGCAGTCGTTTGTGTCTTTGCAGGAATAATGATTATGTGGGGTAGTGAAGATTATATTGTTCCAGCATCCGGAAGATCTTTACGTATCCCTTGTTCATTTCTGTTTTGGGTTTTAGCAGTTGTTTTCTATGCTATGGCAGTAGTTATAGAGGACGACGATGAGAATCTATAATTAGTCTGTTTTTGTGAGAAAATTATGCTCGATTTGACTCAGATAGAGAAATTATATGCAGAAATGTCTGAGAAGCATGACCTTGCTAGACAAAAACTAGGTCGTTCTTTGACTTTGGCAGAGAAAATTCTCTTCGGGCATTTAATAAATTTAGATGAAGTTCCAAAACGAGGAAAGTCATACGTTGAACTTCAACCAGATAGAGTAGCAATGCAGGATGCTACTGCACAAATGGCCCTTCTCCAATTTGCATTGACTGGCCGTTCTGAGGTTGCAGTTCCTTCTACAGTTCACTGTGATCACTTGATACAAGCTAGAGTTGGTAGAGATAGTGATTTAGCAGATGCAAACAAAGAAAGTTCAGAAGTTTTTTCTTTTCTAAAATCCGCTTCGGCAAAATATGGGGTAGGATTCTGGGAGCCTGGTGCAGGAATTATTCACCAAGTTGTTCTTGAAAATTATGCATTTCCAGGAGGTATGATGATTGGTACAGATTCTCATACACCTAATGCAGGAGGATTAGGAATGGTGGCAATTGGAGTTGGTGGAGCTGATGCCATGGAAGTTATGGCAGGATTGCCATTTACAATACGATGGCCGGGTGTTATTGGAGTTCATCTTACAGGTGAATTGTCTGGATGGTCTTCCCCTAAAGATGTTATTTTGAAAGTGTGTGAAGAATTAACGGTTAAAGGTGGTACCAGTCATATCGTCGAATATTTCGGTCCAGGAACTTCTTCTATTTCATGTACTGGTAAAGGAACGATTTGTAACATGGGCGCTGAAGTTGGAGCAACAACTTCACTTTTCCCATTCGATGATAGTATGTCTAGATATTTGGATGCTACAGGACGTTCAGGTGTTTCTGAGTTGGCAAATCAGCATTCTTCTTTATTAGTTGCAGATCCAGAAGTTTCAGAGAATCCAGAAAAATTCTTTGATAGAATAATAGAGATTAATCTTTCAGAACTAGAGCCAATGATTGTTGGCCCTCATACTCCAGATTTGGCACGTTCAGTTTCAGATTTAGGTCAGGAAGCTAAGGACAAAGGCTGGCCGACAGACATTCAGGCAGCATTGATTGGTTCTTGCACAAATTCATCTTATGAAGATATGGAAAGAGCCGCATCTGTAGCACGGCAGGCCAAAGAAGCAGGAATTAAGTCTAAAGTTCAATTCATGGTTACGCCAGGTTCAGATACCATCGACCAAACAATTCGTAGAGATGGCCAGATGCAACTTCTTGATGCCATAGGTGGCACTGTTCTAGCAAATGCTTGTGGCCCTTGTATTGGCCAATGGAAGCGCGAAGATGTATCAAAAGGAGATGTAAATTCAATTGTATCATCTTACAATCGTAATTTTAGTGGGAGAAATGATGGTAATCACCAAACTTTATCATTCCTCACAAGTCCAGAAATTGTAACAGCCATGGCACTTGCAGGCAGTCTTGATTTTAATCCTCAAAAAGATAAATTGACTGCAGCTGATGGGACAGAATTCTCTTTGAAACCACCTACAGGTTCAGAATTACCAGCCAATGGTTTTGAATCTAGTTTAGTTGGGTTTATTCCTCCAACAGAAGGAGATGTTGACCTAGATGTTTCTTCAACAAGTCGAAGATTACAACTTTTAGAACCTTTCAAAGCAATTACTAAGGATGAGTTGACTGACCTTCCACTTCTTGTTAAGGTCAAAGGTAAATGTACAACAGATCATATTTCTCCTGCAGGTATTTGGTTACAATTTAGAGGCCATCTAGACAATATTTCAGACAATTGTTACATTGGAGCTCATAATTCTTTCACAGAGGAGCAGGGAACTGCAATAAACCAACTTGATGGAACTAAAGGTAAATTGCCTAAGGTTGCACGTAATTATCATGAGAATGGACAAGGTTGGGCAGTTATTGCAGATGTTAATTATGGAGAAGGAAGCAGTAGGGAACATGCAGCAATGTCTCCAAGATTCTTGGGTTGTA
>JAKURQ010000013.1 GCA_022449785.1 Candidatus Poseidoniia archaeon | reverse complement strand
ATTGTTGGAATCATAAAACCTAAATCACAATTTCAAGGTAGGAGGCAGAAAAGTGAATTTGATATTTACCTTTACTCTCATAGTATTGATGAAAAAATTGGTGAGGATGAAGATATAGAACCTACTGCCAGTGAACTAATGGAAATAAAGGAGTTATCGCTACAGGAAGATGTTGCTGAAAGAATAAGAGACTCGATTTCACCTACTATCTTTGGAATGGAATTAGAAAAACGAGCAATTGCTCTACAACAATTTGGAGGCGTTACCAAGGAATTACCAGATGGCACGCGGATAAGAGGAGATATTCATATGTTAATGATGGGAGATCCTGGTCTAGCGAAATCCCAGCTACTTCGTTCAGCATCAAGAATTGCACCGAGAGGTGTAATGGCAACTGGGAAATCTACCTCAGCTGCAGGATTAACTGCAGCTGCTGTAAGAGATGAATTTGGTGAAGGAAGATGGAGTCTTGAAGCTGGAACTTTAGTATTGGCTACAGGAGCCATTGCTTGTATTGATGAAATTGATAAAATGTCTGAAGAAGATAGATCATCAATGCATGAAGCTATGGAACAACAGACTATTAGTATTGCTAAAGCTGGAATAAATGCTCAATTAAAATCGAAATGTTCTGTACTTGCGGCTGCAAATCCAAAGAGAAGTAGATTCGACATGACTATGCCTTTGCCACCTCAGGTCAATATGCCTATCTCTCTATTGAGTAGATTTGACATCTTCTTTATTATTACGGATACACCGAATCCTGAAAGAGACAATCTACTTGCAGATCGTATTCTAGAAAGTCATAGAGCTGGAGAAGTTTTGACGCCTGGAGAAAAAAGTAGCGACGATGATCTAGCTGTGAGATCTTTAGAAGGGCCAATAAATTCAAGATTATTGAAGTTATACATAGGATATGCAAAGAAACTTAGACCAGTCATGTCTTCTGAGGCTCAATACAAGATTAAAGAATATTATACTGGCCTTCGCCGAAGGTATCACAATGTTGATGACCAAGACAAAACTATGCCTATTACTCCAAGGCAACTGGAGTCGATAATAAGATTGGCAGAAGCTGAAGCAAAAATGTATTTGTCTGAAACTGTAGATGTCAAACATGCAGATCGTGCTATTGATTTGATGAATTTATTCCTAAGTGTAACCCTAGGGGGAGACGTTGATTTTGCTTTCTTTGGTGCAGATGCAGCTCAAAGAAAGAAAGACACAGACCCAAGAATGAGAGTATTATCAATAATTGATGAACAAGGGAAAGAAGGTGTTAGCGAACAAGAAATATATGATATAATGCAAGAAGAAGGATATCCACAATCTAAAATCCAGATGACAATAGAAAAAATGAGGAGTGATGGGGAAATCCTCGAGAACAATTACAAATTTGTAAGAAATGTATGAACACGAAAATATTGTTCAACTCTCCTGATTTTTATCAACCTAAGCCTGAACTTGAACAATATTCTACTCCTGTAGATATTGTTGCTGAGATGATTAAACTTGCAAATGCGCAAGGAGATTTGTCAGGAAATGTAGTTGACTTAGGGTGTGGAACTGGGCGTTTAGCTATTGGTGCAGCTCTTTTAGGTACTGAAGTTACAGGATATGAGATTGATAATGATGCATTAGAATTGGCAAAGAATTATTCAAAAGAGCATAATTTAGACATAAAATGGGTAAATCTAGCAATTGAAAACATCGATAAAAAATATGATACTGTAATAATGAATCCACCTTTTGGTTCGCAACGACCGGGTGCTGATAGAGCCTTTCTTGAGAAATCATTAGAAATTGGAAAAAGGATATGGTCTATACATATGGCTGAAACTAAGAATTTTGTCAAAGACTTTGTAGAAAAAAACAGTGGTGAAATTATAACGGCATATGAATTTGATTTTCCAATCAAGAACAGTATGCCATTCCACACAAAGAACGTATCAAATCAGAAAGCAATCCTTTATCACATAGCTTCTCTGCGATAGACGTATGAAACAACCAGGTGACAAATTAGCAAGCGCCATGGAATATATGCCTGGAAAAGGCGTTTATGAGGAAAAGGGAGAACTCTTTGCAGGAGTATGTGGAGAAGTTAAAGAAGATAATGAAAATATGATGATTAGTATTGTACCTTCTGTTTCAGTTCCTTTGGAAATTAAAGAAGGTGACACTGTTTTTGGTAGAATTCAAATGACTAGAGATAGTATGGCCTCTGTAGAAATATTAAAAGTCAAAGGAGAAAAAAGATCTATTGGAAATTATACAGTAGGAACACTTCACGTTGCAAAAATGTCCAAGGATTATGTATCTAATGTTAAGGAAGTTTACCAGGCTAATGATTTAATTCAAGCTACCGTGATTAAAAGCTCACCAGCAATTGAACTATCTACTAATGCAGACAAGGATGGTGTTGTATTTGCAAGATGTAATGTGACACATGATGTTCTGAAAGTTGTTGATGGGGAATTGTGGTCTGATGAATTAAGAAGACGAGTTCCAAGAAAAATATCTAATTTATATGGGAAAGTTCAGGTTTAATTTAGCCTTAATATTCTTTATTTTCTTATTACCTTCTGTCTCAAGTGAAATAGAAATTAATTTAGAAGCATCAAAAATCAACTATGGTGCTCCTGGTAATGCCTTCATTGATGCAGGAGCAAATGTAACTTTCAATGTCACAGGTGCTGAAGAGGCTGAATCTGTACTTTGGGATTTTGGGAGAGATATTAGTGGGCCAAATACACGATATTCAAATCTTACCACAGTATCACATATGATTTACGCTGAAGGCCGGTATGACATAATTTTTACTGCTTTTTATGAAGATGATACTTATGAAATAAGAGAATACACTCTATTTGTCGATTACGAAGAGAATGAACAAGCTAGTGTTGTAAATAACGAAGCTCTATTCTTCGCAATAGCAGGATCCGAAATAATCATGAGCCTTGTCCTTGGCTATTGGACGCAACAAATTCGTAAAGAAAAAGTCTACCTTTGACGTCGACTAATTGCTACTAATGAAGTTACAATTAGGGCAACTAAAATAGATAAAGAAGGTAAACCTGCATCTTCTTCAGCAGAGGGTTCAGGAATTCCAGTATCTGCCTTTTCTTCTTCATCATCAGTTCCAACGTATATGGTAGGGCCATACCAATCTGATAGGCCTCCTTGAGGTTCCCCATCTGCCCAGATAACTGTGATATCTAGTGTATAAGTGCCTTTATTTTCAAATATTAGAGTATAGGCTACAGTTGTAGTTTCATACTTATCCTTACTACCATTAGGATTATTGACAATTATCTCATAATAATCTACATTTCCTGTAGTATTAGAGAAATCAATAGTAAATGTTTCACCTGGTTGGATATTCTTAGAACTAAATTTAGCAACAAAATTTTTCTGTTCGGCAAAAGTGGATTCAATTGTTTTGCTTGTTTCGGACCACAATCCTCCATCATCCATAGCTCTGAAAGTAACGGTATATGTTCCACTTGAGCTTGAAACCCAAGTACAATTTTCTTGATTTGAAATAACTTCATTGTCTATCAACCACTCAAAACTTGTTACAGAACCCTCTGAATCACTTGATGTTGAATTGAAAACAAAGGAATTTCCTAATTGTTCAAAAGTGAAATCTACAGTAGGGGCTGTGTTTTCGATTATTTTGAAATTTGTAGATACTTTAGAACTCCAAACACCGTTATCATCTTGCACTTCTAGTTTGACTTGATAAATTCCAGTATCTGCAAAGGAAGAAGACCAAGTAGAAGTTGTTGAAACAATCTCGTTGTTGAACCACCAATTGAATGCTACAATAATTCCGTCAGGATCATTGGAAGCACCTGCACTGAAAGCCATATCAGAATACTGATAATATTCAGGAGTAAGGCCACCTAATGAAGTTGGAAAAATAGTAATTGATGCTGATGGACTTTCGTTAGGAGGGTTGACTGTTACAAAAACATGAACCCATTGTGAAGTTGTATCTGAGGCGTCAGTTCCTTGAACCATGACATCGTACTTGTTAATTTCAGTAGTCAAATCTGTAAGAGAGATGTCTTTCGTGTCAAAAGTGTACAATAAATCTCCATTCGCTTTATCTTCCCATATTTCCCAAACATATGTACATTCAATTTCTTCATCTTTATTATCGTAACAAGTTGCACTTATGTCTAAAGTTTGTCCTTCCTTTATTGTAACTTGATCGGATATCGATACTGAAACTGATGGAATTGGAGGTAGAATCACTATCTCTTGAGTATCTGAAGCTTCACTATCATCTGAATTATCTGTTATAGTCAACCGAACTATATGTGTACCCTCTTCAAAATTTACATAGTCAAAGGCCTCCTGATTGCCCAAATATGACCAATTGGTTTCTCCTTCCCATTGAATTTCCCAATTGAAGTCTAAATCGGCATCTATGTCACTATGGCAAGGCTGAGGGTCTGGCTGCATTTCAGTGCATGCTTCAAACCGTGCTGTTTCACCTAAATGCAATGAAGGAGGTGTAATCGCAAAATTAACAGTTATATCGCCACTACCTGGGTCATCCCTACCTGCAACATTGAGTACAGCAGTAGATTCATCATTTATTTCACTCCAAGCACTAGTATTATCTTGAACCTGCAAAGTTATGTTGTGCTCACCTGTAGGAAAACTTGAAGACATAGCAATAAAATTCAAATCCATATGATTTGAACCTTCACGCAACACTCCGGATATTGAAGAATTCCAATAAAAATATGATAATTGTTCTTCATTACAAACGTTACAATCTCCCTCAAAAGTAATTTCTTCCTCTTGTTGATTGTCTACATCAGATGGATTTATACTTACCATCAAAACTTCAGGTTCACCCTCTACACTAGAGAGAAAAACAATTGATATTACAAACAAAAATACTGAAAACAGTTGTTTACGCATTTACACACCGTAAGTAATGTAGTTACTTACTATAAAAAGGTATTATTTTAGAAAAAACTACTTTTGCTTCCTATGCCTTTTATCAATTTTAGAATCTTTATGATGCATAGGAAACATTAATTCACCAATACCTGGAAAAGGTTTACCCATCTTTTTTGCTATATACTTCATTAAAAAATAACCTGCAAGAACTCCTATTCCGACGCTAATAGGTGCTAGAATCGGATAAATATTCATTCAAAGTCTGGTTCAAATTCAGCCTGTAACTCGGTCATAAGTTGTGTGAGAAGTCTATCAAAGCGTGTACTTTGATACTCGCGAGGGCCTCCCATATCTGTCTGAACCTTAGCTATGAAGGTTTTATCGTCAATTTCCAATTCAATACGGCAAATTGATTCTTCCATTATATGAGGCCGAATCAGGGTTATATTTAACACTTACATTCTAAAAACACCGAAATCAGATTTCTCTAATGGTGCATTCAGGGATGTAGAGATTCCGAGTGCAAGAATCATTCTAGTGTCTATTGGATCAATAATTCCATCATCCCACAATCGTGATGTTGAATAATAGGGATTTCCTTCTGCTTCATACTTTTCCAAAATGGGATTTCTAACTTTATCAATCTCTTTATCAGACATCTTCTTCCCTTTAGACTTAAATTGATCCTGTTTTATTGTAGCTAAAACATCGGCGGCTTGTTCACCACCCATTACAGAAATACGTGCATTAGGCCACATCCACAATTGACGTGGTTGATATGCTCTACCACACATTCCATAATTACCAGCCCCAAAAGAACCTCCAATAACAACTGTAAATTTAGGTACTTTAGCATTTGAAACTGCCATTACCATTTTTGCCCCATCCTTAGCAATTCCACCTGACTCATAGTCCTTTCCAACCATAAAACCAACAATATTTTGAAGAAAGATTAGTGGTGTATTGCGTTGACAACACATTTCAATGAAATGTGTGGCTTTAAGTGAAGATTCTGAGAATAAAACTCCATTATTTGCAATTATACCTACTGGATATCCCATTATTTTTGCAAATCCACAAACTATTGTCTTCCCATAATTAGCTTTGAATTCATGGAATTTGGAACCATCCACCAAACGCGCTATAACTTCTTTAACATCATAGGGCAATTTTGTATCGTGAGGGATTATCTCGTATAATTCTTGAGAATCATAGAGTGGTTCTTCAGGTTCTACAATACTCAATTTAGCTTTAGCAGGCCTATTTAGATTAGAAATAATATCTCTAGCTATCTCAAGAGCATGAGAATCATTTAGCGCATAATGATCTGCAACTCCACTTTTACGCGTATGAACATCGGCCCCTCCTAATTCCTCTGAGTTTACTTCCTCACCTGTTGCAGCTTTAACTAATGGAGGACCTCCAAGGAAAATAGTGCCTTGTTCTTTTACAATAACTGTTTCATCAGACATTGCTGGAACATATGCACCTCCTGCAGTACAAGACCCCATTACAACTGCAATTTGGGCAATTCCTTTAGCTGACATCTGTGCTTGATTGTAAAATATACGGCCAAAATGTTCTTTGTCAGGGAAAACTTCATCCTGCATTGGGAGAAAGGCCCCGCCTGAATCCACTAAGTAAATACACGGTAAATGATTCTCTTCTGCAATTTCTTGTGCACGTAAATGCTTCTTGACTGTCAATGGATAATAGGTTCCACCCTTCACCGTTGCATCATTAGCAATAATCATAACTTCTCTACCATGTACAACTCCAATACCTGTAACAATTCCTGCTGAGGGGACTTCATCATTATACTGACCATGAGCGGCTAAAGTTGAAAACTCAAGGAAAGGCGTCTCTGAATCTATAAGTTCGTCAATTCTCTCTCTTGCAAGAAACTTACCTCTACTTTTGTGGCGTTCAACCATTTCTTTACGCCCTCCTTTACTAGATTTAGCTATTTTCTCTCTCAATTCTTTAACAAGATTTTGATTAAAATTACGATTCGTGGTTGATTCAGATGTTGATGAATTGTGTTTACTTTGTATGGTACTCATTCACCCTCCAATTCAAACATCACTTCACCCTCTTTAATTTGACTGCCGACTTCTGCTACAGTAAGTTTGGACAATATTCCATCTCTAGGTGCCTTCAACCTATGTTCCATTTTCATTGCCTCTAAAACAATAATAACATCATCTTTTCGAACTTTAGCTCCATCTTCCACTTTTTTATCTAAAAGCTTACCAGTTATTGGGCTTAACACTATATCGTCATTTTCTTCTTCAACGGCTGCTTGTTTAGTATTACTTGACTCCTTTCGTAGGACATAATTGATTCCGTTTGCGTAAACATAAATTTCATTTCCATTCCTCTCTGAAAATCCCATTGTACGTTTTTCTCCTAAATTTAATTGAATAATGCCTCCATTTTTTCTAGAAAAAACTCCTTCATATGTTTCATCATCCACTGATAATGTGAAATTTGAACCTGAACGGCGTAGTTTTGCATGGCAGCTCCTTGAACCAATCGAAATTTTATCCATCTATAACCCTGACCTCCAACTACCTCTGCTACTCCATGGAGAATAAGGATCTCGTGAAGTCTTGGTTTTAGTTGTAATGCTTGCGGTTTTTGTCCCAAGTAAAGCCAATGCTAAAACCTCAGGAGAGATAAGCTCAAAATGCCAATTTTGGAAATTTTCATCAATAAAATTGGTTGAAAAATGAGCTTTTCTAAAAGAATCATTATTCATTATATCACGAAGAAATGGTTGATTCGTAATCAGCCCTAGTATGACAAAATTACTAAGTGCATAATCCATTCGATTAATTGCTGAATTTCTACAAGAATCCCACACTACTACCTTTGCTAGGAGTGGATCATAATCGCTAGTTATCTCCTGCCCCTCTGAAACTCCTACATCATTTCTAATTCCAGAACCTTCGGGCAGAACCATTTTTCGAATAAGGCCTGGTGTAGGCAAGAAATCACGTGAAGGATCTTCAGCGTAAACTCTACATTCTATTGCATGACCTCTTTGTTTTACATCCTTTTGACTAAAATCAAGAGTTTCTCCCTCTGCAATCCTAATCTGCCATTTTACAATATCGATACCGCAAACCATCTCCGTAATACCATGTTCAACCTGTAAACGTGTATTCATTTCCAAAAAATAAAATTCACCATCTTGATACAAAAATTCTACAGTTCCTGCATTACTGTAATTTGCAGCCTTTGCAGCTTTGACTGCAGCTTCTCCCATCTTATTCCTAAGCTTATTTGTTATTGCAGGCGATGGTGATTCTTCAATGATTTTCTGATGTCGCCTCTGAATTGAACATTCTCTTTCATAAAGATGTACAAGATTTCCCTTCTTATCTCCCAGAATTTGAACTTCTATATGTCTTGGATTATCAAGGTATTTTTCAATAATAAGTGTATCATTTCCAAAGGAATTTCGAGCCTCATTTTTAGCAGCTTCAATAGCTGAATCTAAATCACCTGAGTGACGTACAACACGCATCCCCTTTCCTCCACCTCCTGCTGCAGCTTTTACCATCAAAGGATAGCCAATCTCGCGTGCCATAGCATCTATATTCCCTGTAAGTTCACCATCACTACCTGGAATAGTAGGTACCTTTGCTTCAATCATCATTTGCTTTGATTCTGCCTTGTCACCCATCGATTTGATGGTCGAAGGTTCTGGTCCTATGAATATCAAGCCGGACTCTTGGACATACTGGGCGAAGTCCCCATTTTCAGAAAGAAAACCATATCCTGGATGTATAGCATCGGAACTAGTGTCTTTTGCTGCATTCACTATTTTATCAAAATTTAAATAACTCTCTGAGGGATTTGCAGGTCCTATTTCTATAGCTTCATCTGCCATTAGGACATGAGGAGAGTCTGAATCGACTTCGGAATAGACTGCGACAGTGCCAATACTCATTTCTTTACATGCTTTGATTATTCTACAGGCTATTTCACCTCTATTAGCAATAAGTATTTTTTTAATCATTATTTCACCCAATTTGGTTTGCGCTTTTCTAAAAATGAATTAATGCCTTCTTCGCATTCTGAACCCTTCTTAATCATAGAAATTAAGTCTGCTAATTCAGCATCTCTATCATTTATTGGTTTAGAAAGTATATTGCTATTTAGTAATGACTTAATATTTTTCTGTGCTTCAGGAGCACCTTGTTCTATTGAATGAATTAGATCATTGATATTATTATGATTTAATATTCCTAAGGAATGGGCCATATCGCTGCCAAATCTTTCCCCAGTAATGAACAATTCTCTGATTTTTGATAATGATATCTTTCTAGATACATAAGGAAGGATTACCGCAGGTATCATACCTATTCTAACCTCTGGAAAACCAAATTTTGTATTTTCTTCTGATAAAACAAAGTCGCATGCACAAATTATGCCCATGCCTCCTCCCAAACAAGCTCCATGTACCATCGCAATTGTAGGAATTGAACATTCTGAGATTGTTTTCAATAATAATTGAAGTTGCTCTGGTTCCCATGTATTAATATCTGCACCTGAACAAAAAATAGACCCCTCACCGCGGATAACTATCGCCCTTAGCTCTTCATAATTACTTGACTCTTCAATTGCTGCAGTCATAGCACCCATCATCTCTGAATTGAGTGCATTTTTTTTACTAGGATTATTGAAAGTTAAATTGAGAATAGTTCCACTTCTATCAACGATAAGTGGTATGTGGGCATCCATCTTCTAACACATAAAAATAGTACTATTAATAATAACTACTGATTAATTATTGTCTGAATGTGCCTCAAGGTCATCTCCACCAGAGAATGTAGACTGAACTATTGAATACAAGTCATCCATACCTTCTCCCTCTTTTGAAGACACTGCAAGTAAATTTGATTCTAAAGCTAAAACCTGGAGAACACGTAGAAGTTCAGATGAAAGAACGCCTGACATTCCTTCTAGATTAGGCATAGCCATAGCTAATCTATCAAGATCTGAGGCCCATTCACGAATTTGATCTATTTCTTCAGGTTCCAATAAATCACATTTTGTTAAGACTGGAAACATAGGAATTGGGAACCTTAGATGCGCTGCAGATGCAAGTAACAATTGTGTAACAAAACCATCCGGAGTACGAGATAGCAAAGGATCAAGAAGCAAAATCATAGCTGAACGCTCTGATAGGTTCTCTACAAAGACCTTAGAAGCTTCTCTATACAAAAAAAGTTCAGTTTGACCTGGAGTGTCTATTAAGAAATAATCACATTTAACTTCATCCACCTGCTCTTTTATCCAGTCCAATTCTACTGCTAGTAAGTCTGCACATACAACTTGAGCCCCATTAGGACCTAAACTATATTCTTCCATAATCTCAGTCAGTGTGAACTTCTCACGGACATCAATTGCAGCTTCGTAGGCTACACTCTCTGCACCAGGATCTAAATTGACTGCGACACCATCATATCTGTAATGTTGCATCCATTCTTGCAGTGTAGCAACTAGTGTTGATTTACCTGCACCTGCAGGCCCTACAAAGTATAACAGTGCTGTATGATCCATTAACTTCTTCTACGTGATAATGCAACAATACAAACCATTGCTAATGCTGCAACAATTGATGGAGCTGGTAAGAGCCCTTCATCTTCTTCTTCTTCAGTAACATCTGGACCTGTAATTCCAAAAGTGATTTTTAATGAAGGATAAGAATTATCATCTTCATTTACTTCTTTCACTTTGTCATCAGGATCTAGAACTGCTACAAAAATATAGTCACCATTTTTGACAGCCCAGGTGAATGAGACTGGACGTGAGTCACCTCTCAAAATACCTGTTATTGTCTTTGTTGTTAATTGATCTATAGGTGGATCTCCATCTTCATAATCTGATGCTTTGTAAACCAAAAGTGATACTTCAGCATCCAATTGTGCTTGTTCTCCTTGTGGATATCCTACCGTTACTTTGATTGTGGCAGAACCATCAGATTCTGTAACCTTAATCGCATCTACAACTAAATTGGTGGTTAATTTCTCAATTGAAATAGTAGTATAAGCCATATCATTTGATTCATCTACGTTAATTACGCTACTGACTTTTACAGATACATTGTAGTCATCAGTTCTATCTTTGTTAGGAATCCAAGGAAGAACTACAGTTTGGTGATTATAACTTGAATTGAAATCAATGTAACCAAGTCCGTAATCCTGTGAAACATGATAGCCAGTTCCTACTGGATAGAAACCACTCATATTCTGACTAGATAACGTAAGAACATCACCCCATCCAAAAGTTCCATCTACTGAAACATTGAAGAATAATCTATATGTTCCTTCGTTAGGAAGGTTTGCCATACCCAAATCGAACGTAAGGGGATGGTCTTTTCCTGCAAGGCCATCACCAACAAAGACACTCATATTCTCTACATATGCATCAATTGAACTAACTGCGTAAATATTCTTGTATGCCTCATTGTTATTTTCTTCTTCCTCTGAAATCAATTTAGCTTCGTCAACTTTTGCTACAATACGATACTGATCATTACCTGTAAAAGTAAAAGGTATTGTAATGTCAACTGTTTCACCAACTGCTAATGCCTGATCTACATTAACTGTAGCTAATTGAGATGCAAAAGGTGCTGTTGTGTAAAAGCTAACTTCTAATTTGGTTCCTTCGCTAGAAGTCATGTCTCTTACTCCAAGATTGGCAATAGTTGCTGTAATCTCAGAACTGACTCCAACCATAGCATAGCCATCTTCATTTACAGGAGCCATAGACATACTTACTACTTGTAAATCTGATAATTTCTCAAATACTTCAATATACTTGTCACTATCATACTCATTATTGGTATCATCCCACTCTAAAATTTTATCTTCTCTGTCAACATATGCGTAAAATTCGTATACGCCCAATTTGGTAGGTGTCCAAGTATAATCGAAAAATGTTGTTTCTGGGTTAAGACCAACAGTTCTTGGTTCATCAATCATAAACCAATCAATTATTGTCAAATCGGGATCCTTAATTTTCAGATAGACTTCTACATCATCTGCCATTGCATCACCCATTCCAGTTTGAGAAACTGCAACAGTTACAGTTCGAGGATCGCCTTGGTATACCTTTTCATTTCCTTGGTCAATAGCTGCAACGATTAAGTCAGGTCTTTGCTCTCTCAATTCGAAATAACCATTGTGAACTTTAAACCAATCTAAGGCATTGTTGTCTTCATCAATTTCAGCAATGACATTTTGACCATCTGTAACAACTCTAACATTCCAGATACCTGCATCCTCTGGATTAGTACTCCAATTCATTTTCAAACCTGCATCGTCGGAAAGGACGTCGCCAGCTGCAACAGCGGTCCTGATTGGCTGGGTTTCATTTACTTTAACCCAAGCTTGACCATCACAGTTACTATCTGGACATTTCTGTACTTCGAGATATGATACAAAATCTCCATCTTCTTCGTCAAATGGACCTGGAGGTTGTGCGTCTCCTTCACCCACATTCTCTATTGAATAGAAAAATGAAAGTGTCATTCCTGCGACTGGTTCTTCAGGTTCTGCCCTTAAAGAATCGAAACCGCCACCTTCCCAGATTTTTAAATCTGGCTCACTACAATCGCCTATACAAACTTCCAAAACATCAATATTGTTTTCTAAGTCTGGATCTTCTTCAGTGTTGTTTTCATTTGAATCAATAACTATTGTGAATTTATATCTACCATCTTCAGTCTCTGAAGGAATAGTATATTGCCATTCCATTCTTTCAGCTTCTGGAGGTGCATCAGCAGGAGGTGGACTAATGAAATCAAAAGTGAATGGTGAGGGATCAAAATGATTTGTATGGTCATCATCTATTGGATCGAAATAAGCCATCATAGTTACCGGGTTCAATGTACTAACCTCTCCTTCATTACCATATTCAAAAATTACATTGGCATTTTCACCTGCTGCAAAATTACTGCCTTCCATATCCAATGCTACCCAAAGATCAGCATCGCCAGTTTCAGGTTCGACATTCATAAATGCTTCGAATTCCCCATAACTTGTTGAGCTGTAATAAACTGAAGCTGAGAAACAAACCTCTCCTTCATCAGTAAATGTATATTCGAGAGTAACGGTTCCTGATTCTCCAGCACCCATTGTTATAGTATCAGATTCGGTTACTACACTACTCTCATCGCAATCATCATAAAGTCGAATTGTAGCATCATAATCTGAGCTTCCTTCATTTTCCCAAGTAACATCTAAATCATATGCCACATTCTTTCTAGGTGGAGGACTACCTAATGTTTCAGATACATTCTCTATTCCTAAATCTTCAGCAGGTCCTGCTTGTACACCAGTCAAAAATACTAAACTGGATAGTAGTAAAGCTGCAGATACTGCAAATGCTAACAATTTACCCTTGTAACTTGCGTCCATTACAATCGCCTGCTCTCCAGCCTTGGGCCCCTTAATAAGGGGTTTGCTATATTTGGGAGAAGAATAGATGACTTTGAGCAATAACATATTTGATGAAACCATAATTGGGTGTCAGAAATGCAAAAGGTTAGTAGAATACGCTAAAGAAACCTTAGAAAATGGAAAGAAAAAGGAATTCCTGAATGAGGATTATTGGTGCAAACCTGTACCTTCATTTGGAAGCCTAGAATCTGAAATCCTAATTGTGGGACTAGCACCTGGAAAACATGGTGCTGGAAGAACGGGTAGGCCATTTACTGGAGACTATGCTGGAGAAATATTATACAAGGCACTACATGAAGCAGGTTTCTCAAATTCGGAATCTGCTCTCTCCTTAAATGATGGTCTAGAACTGAAAAATGTCAGAATTGCGAATGCTGTAAGATGTGCACCTCCTCAAAATAAGCCCCTGAATCAAGAAATTCTGAATTGTAGACCATTTCTAATTCAGGAAATTGAACTAATGAGTAATTTGAAGGTTGTTTTAACACTTGGTGGTTTAGCTCATAGACAAGTACTACTATGTATTGGTGAAAAGCAAAGCCAATTCAAGTTTGGTCATGAGAAAGTACACTCTATAGAAAATAAGAATTGGAAGCTAGTGAATTCTTATCATCCTAGTCGTTATAACATCAATACGGGAAGGCTGACCTATGAAATGTTTTTAGCAGTTATTCAAAAACTGGCCAATTGATTTTTATTGAAGGCTCTAAATGCTGTCTAAGTGACCAACACAAGAATACCAGTTCTACCGACCGCAATCCTCCTCTTTGCATTAGGGTTCGGAGGAAGAGTTGCACTACATGAGTATCATAATTTTGAAACCGTAATGGTTTCTGTGTTTCTAGCTGCAATGTTGTTGCCTGCCGCTATATCTTTACTTGTTACATTATCTATCATGATTTTTAGTGATTTATATTTAGGATATTTTGGCGCCTCTAAAATCTTATTTTTTACTTATACTGGTTTTGTATTGGTTTCGTTTATAACTTCTAAATTTAAAGATAAAATTGGAGGAAAAGTTAGCGCGGGAACTATGTATAAATTTACAAGTTCGGGAATAATATTTGCTTTAGTTTATGATACATGGACAAATTTTGGAGTTTTTTGGATTAATTATGAACATACAATAGACAATTTATTTCTGGTTTATGCCTTAGGAATTCCATTTATGCTTTACCATCTTTTATCTAGTGTAATGACCTTTTCACTAATTGGATTTCCAGTCTATTGCGCATTAAGAAATCAAAAATCATCTTTAGATATTGAACCACAAAATCAAGAATTGGAAACGAAAAATTAAGATAAAAAGTGTTTTTATAGTAGCCTAATAACGAAAAGTGGTGAGACGAAGTACTGTATTCTTGTTAGCATTCGTATTGGTGTTTACAATCAGCCCGATAAGTTATGCAGAGATAGACGATGAGATACCAGAATGGGGCATCTATGTTTACATGGCAGGTGACAATAGTCTCTATGAAGAGGTTGATGACGATCTAAATGAAATGAAAATGGTTGGATCTAATGAACATTTAGAGATAGTGGTACTAACTGATCAAGTACCTCAAGATGATTCACATGCATACCGTGTAGTAAAACATGGTTTAGAAGAAACACCGCTTAATCAGATAAACTCTACTTGGGGAAATGAACTTGATATGGGTAATGGCAATACGCTTCGTGACTTTATGATATGGGCTACCACTGAATATCCAGCCCAAAAGAAGATTTTAGTGATATGGAATCATGGAAGCGGTTGGGAAAAAGTAGCTGAAGATAGAGATAGTTATCTGACAGTACCCGAGATACGCACCTCAATAGAGCAATATAGAGAGCAAACTGGTGATTCAAAATTAACTATGATTGGTTTTGATGCTTGCTTGATGGGTATGTTTGAAATTGCCTATGAACTCAAAGATCAAGCTGAAATGATACACGGGTCAGAAGCATACGAACCTTTGGAAGGATGGACCTATAATCATCTACTTTACAAGCTCAAGGAAAACCTAACTAATTCCGAATTAGCTTATCATGTGGTTAACGATTATGTAGAATCATATAGAAATGGATCAGTCTATACTAGCTACTCAGTTACTGCCGCCGTGATTGATACATCTAAATTGCAAAATCTTTGGAACCATTTAGAAAACTTCAGCCTAGAATTAAAACATATTTTACCTGTTTATCATGATGAAATACAAGACTCACGGGCCATTACACAGAGGTATGATCAAAATCCAAATTATAGGGATTTATATGATTTGGCAACCAATATTGAGAACAACATACCAATGTCAGATGCTAGAGTATATGCTGAGAAACTAAAAGATTCAATAGATGAAGCCGTGATTGCTGAAGACCATTGGCAAAAACCTGAAAAACGGGAAGTAGACAGAGCACATGGATTGACCATTTACTTCCCTGATGAAGGGGTGAAAAGCGGATATGATAACTTGGCCATAAAAGAAAATTCATGGTATGACTTTATCCAACAATATGAGATTGGAAAAGCTCCAAATGGGTTTTTCAATACTGTAAACTCTGTAAGTATAGATACTGGAACTGGATACAATGATAGTGTTCTAATCAATGGAACATATTCAGGAAATGCAGATATTATCAAAATAAGATTGATTAATTCTGATAAAATCGTAGTAAATACATATGAGGGAGCTATTACTGAGGGGCACATCCCTGATATTTACTTACAGCCAACTAAATCAGGAAATTATTCCTTAGAAATAGGGATTTATGGAAATGAGGGTTTTTTAGAGGACCACTATATAAATGAAAACTTGTTTATAAATTTACAATTACCTGACTTATCTGTAGAAAATCCTGTATTACGTATTAGTGCTGATGATGGAGAGGCATATGAAGTACAACATGTACAAACCAACGACAATTTTTCAATAATTGGAAAGATTAAGAATATTGGAACCATTGAATCAAATAATGTCTCAGTTTTAGTTAATAATAACGGCATTGAAAGAACCTTTTATTTTGATAAGATATATCCACAAGAGAATAAAGAATGGGAAATTGTAGTGAATGAAGCTGTAGCTGGAACCTATACTCTAAGTATTCAAGTTAATTCTACAGACCCCTTTGAAATAGATTCTGAAAATAATTTTACAACATATTCCTTTCAAGTTTTCGAACCGACAAATCATCAATATTCTGTAAGTTTACAAAATAAAAATATACTAGAAATTCAAACTGATAATAATGAATATGATTTTCCTTGGTTAGAGAGTTACATATTGCTAGAAAATAGCAAATTACAATCTTGGGACTTGATAAGCATAGTTCCGGAACTATTAGATGGTTGGGAATTTGAGGCTAATGATATTTTACATCTATCTGAAGAATCATCTACATTAATCAAAATTAAGCCACCTATCAGCACTGAAACTGGCGATTATCGAATAAAACTTACTCTTTTCGATCGTAATGGATTCGAAGCTGGTGAAGGAATGCTTACTGTTAATGTTCCTCAGTATTATGGTGTTGGAATAAGAGCTGAGAACAATGATGGAGAAATCAATATTTTTGTACAGAATAATGGAAACGGAAAAGATACCTTTAGACTTGAGAAGAATTTGGATGAAGGACTTGAGCTTTACTTAACTGAAAGCTATTTTGAATTAGATGCCTTTGAAGAGATTACAATAAAAACTGTAGGTTTACAAACAAATGAATCAAAAAATTATGAGGCTCAATTCAGTGTTAAAAGTATTGGGAATGAGAACATAACTGCTGAAGTGACTTTGGGGGTTGAAGGAGCAAATAATAAGGCGCAAGAACGTGACCATTACATTTCTATAACACTTGCAATTTTGGGATGCCTTGGCGTATCCTACCTAATCTATCAAAGGAGAATAGAATAATCCAATACTTTTATTAGACAAGGTAAGGCTGGAATCTAATGAGAGGAGCACTGTTAACAATAATCCTGATTTTGAGCGCAGTAGTTCCTCTAAATGTTACTGCTGATGCTGAAACCCATTTTGAAAAGGGATTTTTTGACAAAAACGGTGATGGAATAGATGATAGAATGAATCATCTAATAGAAGAAAAAAAGGATGTAGCTGTTATTGTTGTCCTTCACAAGGAGCCTAGTGAAAAGCACATAAATCAAATAAATAATATTGGACTCAAAGTGGATCATGTTTACAAATATATTGATGCAATACGCATTGATAAAGTTCCTGCAAACAAAATTGATGATTTAAAAAATATTGACGATGTTAAAATTGTAGAGTGGCAAGCTCCCGTTTACAAATTCTTAGACACTGCTGTTAGAGCAATAAAAGTTCAAGGTTCTGATGAATACAGTCCTGTTGTTTGGGATAAAGGACTCTATGGTGAAGGAATTAATGTTGCTGTATTAGACACAGGAGTTGACAATGAACATGAAACCTTTGGAGAATATGAAGATCAAGGAGTAAGGAGATTCATTGCCGGAATGAATTGTGATGGAGGTTGTCCTACTGATGATAACGGGAATTATCAATTTACTACTGAAGAAGATAGTAATGAAGATCCGGATGATTTTGATGGACACGGGACACATGTCGCTTCTACAGTTCTAGGCACAGGTGGTGACGAAGGCGATGGAAACTCTTGTGAAAGTGATGAAGAATGTATAGGAGTAGCTCCTGCTGCAAGATTAATAGATATGAAAGTAATGGCTGACTGGGGTTCTGGCTCTAGTGCAGATATTAACGAAGCAATTGAAGCATGCATCGAAAACGTTAACACAGATTGGGAAAATGATGGTGAAAAGAACAATGGAATTCAAATTATGTCAATGTCTCTTGGTACTACAAGTGGAAGTGACGGATCTGATACACAATCTCAACTTGTAAATCAAGCAAATGCTGCAGGTATTGCTGTAATTATTGCCATGGGAAATGACGGTGATGAAGAGGTTCCATCACCTGCTGCTGCTGATTGGAGTATCGCAGTTGGTGCTATGGATAATAATGAGAATGTTAACAGAGATGATGATGATCTAGCAAGCTACAGTAATTATGGTCCGAGAGATGATGATGGGGACAATGACCGATGGGATGAACTAAAACCTTCAGTTGTAGCACCTGGAAGTGACATAAGGGCTGCATTAGGGCACAGTAATTTATTTGGAGAAAGTAATGCACAAGGATGGACTACTATGAGTGGAACCAGTATGGCTACTCCAATTGTAGCTGGTTTAGCTGCACTCCTCCTAGAAGCTGATAGTTCATTAGCTCCAACATCCACTTCTAATGGCGTTAGAGATCGTTTACAAGATTATTCAGAAGCATGGGATGGTGAGCATGACGGAAGTGCCTCTGAACCTGATGAAAGTGACAAATACAATTACTACTATGGATATGGTTACATCGATGGATACGAAATAGTGGACATCAATCAACCTGATGCAATAATTACAGATATATCAATTACACCTAGTGAACCTGTTGAAGGTGACACAGTAACGATATCTGTAGAAATAAAGAATCAAGGAACCATGGACATTGATAGTTCATCCATAAAAATAATGGCAAACGATGAAGAACTAGAAGATGAATCCTTAGGTTCTATAAGTATTGATTCTGACATAACTTGGACCTATGATTGGATGCCAGATGAAGGTGATTATGATATAAATGTAGAAGTTTATGATGTAAATCCGTCAGAAAATGATTTAGATAATAATGTAATTGAAGAACAATTATCTGTGAGTGAGGCACCTGCAGAAGGTGTTGATTTAGCAATTATTGAAGTTTGGACAGACGACTCAGATCCTACTCACAACGAATATATCAATATCTATGCTAAAGTTAAGAATCAAGGAACTGAAGATGCTACTGACTTTGAACTTAGGTGGTATGATGATAATGATAAATTTGCTACACTTGAAGGTACTGAGATAGCAGTTGAAGAAGAAGTAACAATAAGCGGTGAATGGACTGCAGAAGAAGGTGAAAGTGACCTGCTTGCTCGATTGGTTAGTATAGAACCTGAAGACCAAAATAGTAATAACGATGAAAGAGCATTCACTATAGACGTAAGTCCACCTCCTGAAGAACCTGATTTCTCACCTGCTAATATTGAATTTGAAGGTAATTTAGAAGAAGGACAAGAAGTCACCATAAATTTTGAAATATTCAATCTTGGAAAGACGAGTGGAAGTATTGATTATGAGGTAATGATTGATGGTGACACTGTAGATAGTGGAACTGAACAAATAGATTCAGAATCATCTGAGGTGAAAAATTACATTTGGAATGCTGAGAAAGGAACGCATACTGTAAAAATTAAATTAGATAATTCCGACCCTGTAGAAACTACTGAAGACAATAATGAAGTAACAAAAGAAGTAGAGATTCAAGAACCTAAAGAAAATTTTGAATTCAAAAGTATTTCATGGAATGATCCCTTGTATCAAGGTGAAGAAACGACCATTACTGTTACTGTAGAAAATAGTGGAGGGAAAGATGGAACTGCCATTGTTTCGACATATGCTGCAGATAATATGATTCATCAAGAAAGTATTGAAATAATTGCAGGACAAGAGAATATCGTAATATTCACATGGACACCCTATGACGTGGGAAGTGTTCAGATTACCTCTGAAATAGAAGATAGTGAAGAAACAATAAGCAAATATGCCTATATTCAGGAACCTGAAGAAGACAATATTGAGCCTGTAGCTCTAGTTTCTATTGCAGTTAATGGAAGAATGGAAAGTAATTCATTGGCAATTATAGTAAAAACTGGTGACAAGATAACATTCAATGGATTAAATTCTTATGATTCAGATGGAACTATCGTTTCCTATGCTTGGAGTATAAAGAATAGCAATGAAATAACACAATTCACTAGTACACAACAACAATTTGATTATACTTTCGAAATTGCTACATCCTATACCCTCACATTGACAGTTACAGATGATTCAGGAGGCAGTGGTGGATGGCAAGGGAGCATAATTGTTGAAGAAAATGTAGTACCTAGTAGTGGAGAAGATGAAGAAGAAATTAATTTACTTCTTTATGGTGGTGGAGCTGCAGTAGTTCTTGGGTTACTGAGTGTTGTTGGACTTAGATATTTTAGAAGTGAAGAGGAAGATGATTGGGGCGAAAGTTGGGAAGAAACTGCTACTCCTGGCCCTGTAAACCTTCAATGTCCTAACTGTTCTGGATTGATAACTATAACTACGGATCAAAGACCAATTCAGGTTGGATGTCCTATGTGTCAAGCTCAGTTTGTTATTAGAGAATAATCAGGCATTAATTCCAACTGCATCACTAATAGATTCATAGCCTTCCGTTTTAAGTCGCTTTTTCAATCCCTTAACTATGTTTTTTGCAATTGCAGGACCCTCAAACACTAAACCTGTGTAAAGTTGTATAAGAGAAGCTCCAGCCGTTATTTTTTCCCAGGCATCATCTGCAGTGAAGATCCCTCCAACTCCAATTATAGGTACTTTGCCATCAGTCATATTGTAAATTTTACGAATCATCTCAGTACTTCTATCCTTGAGTGGAAGGCCGCTCAGACCGCCTTCTTCACCGTATATCTTTTTACATTTTTTATTGTCTGTTTCTGGCCTTTCTATTGTTGTATTTGTAGCAACTATTCCTGAAATTTTGTGCTTTTTGATTAATTTGATTATTTCTCCTAGATACTTATCGTCCAATTCAGGTGCAATTTTGACTAAAATTGGTCTTAAATCCTTACCTTCCTTCTTAGACTGTTCCTTGTTTACCTTCTGACATTTACTTAGAATGGAATTTAAGTGCTCAGATTGCTGTAATTCTCTAAGGCCCAAAGTATTTGGAGAACTAACGTTTATCACAAAAAAATCTGCATGTTTCCATAAGATTTCAAGTGAACCTGAATAATCTTCAGGAGCATCTTCTAATTTTGTTATTTTTGATTTTCCTAAATTAATACCAACTGGAGAATCTGGCCAGAGACCTCGGTCCTTCCAATCTTTTAACTTATCTTGGAGAGCATGAGCACCAATGTTGTTGAAACCCATTCGATTTACAAGAGCTTTTTCTGCTGTTACTCTAAACATTCTTGGTTTAGGGTTTCCAGGTTGATCATGGAGAGTGACTCCTCCTATTTCACTAAAGCCATATCCTATAGATTGCCATGCTGGGACTGCCTCACCATTTTTATCCATTCCAGCTGCAATTCCTAAGGGATTCGAAAATTCAAGAGAAAAATTTTCGGTAGGAAGTTCAGGCGATCCATAGAGATTGCCTAACAAGGATGTTAACAGCCTAGAACGACTTGTGCGTTCCAACATTGATATTATACGGCCATGAGCTTTTTCAGAATCCTGCATGAAAACTGCCGGTCGGAGGATTGTCCTGTATAGCAAGCTCATCTAAAATGTAAGTCGATAACTGGTTCGATATAAGGTTAATGGAACTATGAATCGTATTCTTCTGCTGATTGCAGAATTGTTAACACTGCACCAACAACACCCGCTAAAATACAGGAAATTCCTACAAATAACACCCAAAAAGGAGAATCTTTCCATTCATACCAAGATAGTGTAGCAATTAACCCAATTAACAGGAAAAATGCCGAACTAATTTGCTTGATAAGTAAAGACATAAATGACCTAAAACACAGTTGGTCTTAAAACCAGACCTCCATACAACATAACATGGCAATCAGCCTGACCGTAATTATTCCGACACTAAATGAAGGAGAATCAATAGGACCTACAATTGATCAAATCCCAAGAGATTTACCTTGGTTAGATGTTAAAGTATTGATTGTTGATGGGAATTCAACAGATAATACTGCAGAAGAAGCTGAGAAAAGAGGAGCAATTGTTCACAATGAACCTAGGAAAGGTTATGGAAGGGCATACAAAACTGGATTCAGTTTAGTAGATACTGACTATGTGGCCACAATTGATGGAGATACTACATATCCTGCTGATAAGATACCACACGTCCTTGCTTTTTTGATTAATAATAACCTAGATTTTGTAACATGTAATAGATTAGACAGAATGGACTCGGATGCAATGTCTATAACTCATCAAATTGGTAATTGGGGATTAACATTTGGAACAAATTTATTCCATGGAATTAATATTAAAGATTCACAAAGTGGAATGTGGGTTTTCAAGAAAGAAGTAATCGGCAAAGTACAATTGACGAGTGATGGTATGCCACTATCTGAAGAATTTAAGATTGAAGCTTTCAAAAGAGGATTAAGAGCTGTAGAAATTCCGGTACCATTTCATGCAAGAGTGGGTGAAGTTAAGCTAAATACTTGGGAAGATGGAATCTGGAATCTTTGGTTTTTAGTTACTAAAATGAGAGATTTTTAACTAACTATTGTTACACAGGCCATTGCTTTTAGTTTCACATACATGAAACCAAGCCCAGTAAGTGCGCCCATCAAAAGTTGAGCTATCTGAACCAAAATCGTTTGTAAAATCGAAAACGACTGTGTAGTCTCCACTGCCCTCAGATTCATAAAACTCACTTGCATCCAAGATTAAACTCAAACTAACTTGACCAACTTGGATATCATTGAAATTTGTTGTTGTTCCTGATGAATAGGTATAGGAACCACCATTACTATTTATATCAAAATTTATAGTCTCTACTAAATTTCCTTGCTCTGCTGAACCACCATGGCTTGAATCATCATCCCAATAATCCTCTCCTTGATCCTCATTGAAAGGTTGTTCGTGATGATATACTTTAGCAGTTCCCGTAACCCATGGATTTACAAAGTTAACTTGAGCATCCGAAGATGTAAACTGCATATTTAGATTAATGCTGGAATCCTTATCAATTGGATAGTTCGCTTCACTATTATCTGTCACACCATCAAAACTGACGACTTCAGCTCTTAGATTATCTGCAAGTCTATCAAGTGTTACACGATCTGTAGATTCCTGACTACCTAGTTCTGTTTTCAAAGTGTATTCACCATTTGAAACAAAGAAATCCTCATAATCAATCTCAAATGAACCTCTGCCTTCATCATTAACTTCAAATTTCCCTGATAACTGCTGTGCACCATTAAAATGTATTGAATATGAACCCTCTTTAGCTAACATCCCAAATGTAGGAGATGTAGCTAATACGTTAGCATTGAAGGTTCTATCACCTGGATCCTTACCTTCATTAACATCAATTAAAACCGACAAACTACCTGCACCAGAATAAAAACCAAAATTGGTGAATATCATTGAACATAAGAGCAGTAATACAACAACGGAAGCTAGGCCTCCTGCTTTCATTCTAGATGCTACCGAGACGCCAGAAAAGAAACTAGAATCATCTTCATCTTCCCACTCTTCATCATCCCATTCTTCATCAGCAGATTGCATATCAGACACTCTATAACTTCCTTCTTATACCTTTCCACACTTATTGTGATTAATTTGTAACTGGAGGTACTTTTTCGTGTTGACCTGTAATATGGCTTAAGAAATCGTGTTTTAGAGCTCCTTTCGCAATAAGTGCTAGAACTTTATTCTTAATTTTTGATGCAGGCATTGAACCTACAAACATGTGTGTGAAGAATTCTTTTGTTTCCTCGTCTAAAGCAGCGTATTTGATTAGGCTATTAGGCATAACCATGAGTAAGTGCCAACCAACTTTCAGCCATTCTAAATCATCTCCCCATTTATCACTCCATGCATTATGATACAACATCATAGATTGCTTGTCAAAATTACGTTCTTTGAACAAAGTATCCAATGATTCGGCTGCAAGGCGGCCCGAGTCTAAGGCATAATAGAGTCCTTCACCAGACAAAGGAGATACAAAACCACCTGCATCACCAATGACAAGCATCCTATCTCCAACAGTACATTTCATACCCATCCCTACAGGAATATTAGATCCGGCAATCATTTTGCGATCAACTTGGATTTCCTTAGGAAACCAACCTTGTTCTTTCAAAGTTTCTACATAGTCCAACAAATATTGTCTTTCATCCCACTTAGGATTATCCTTCTTAATTTTCTTTATAATTGAACGAGGGCATCCTATTCCAACATTCAAAACTGTATCCTTTGAGAATGACCAACCATAACCATCTAAATTTTGATATTTGATATGTGCCATAGAAATACGCTCCTCTCCATAAACACTATCCATGTATTCTCTACCAACATCTATCTCAAAATAAAGTGCTGTAGCAATATCTTCATCTCTCCATTTCATAGGCATATTCTCGATTTCACGTATTCGTCTAGAAACTAAATCAAATGAACCACCTGCTCCAATTATAACATCACTTGTTATTTCCTCACCATTTCTTAATTTTGTGACTACTTTATCTGGATGAACCTCAAAATCCTTAACTGCAACACCTTCAATCAATGTAGCACCTTTCTCAACTGCATACTCTACTAAAGTATTGTCAAACTTTAATCTACGAATATTGTAAAAAAATGGTTTTTCACTAACATAATCTACAGGCATGAAATCTGGACCATAGACAATTCCTCGTAAACATTTAGATTCTAGGAAATCATCCCAATTCGAAATAATGTGATCGAATTCTTCTATGTGTACACAAAGGCCACCTCCACATGCTTTCTCACGTGGAAACTTAGCTCTATCAACTAGTGCAACTTTCTTTCCCTGCATTGCAAGATAGTAGGCTGCAGTTGCACCTGCAGGACCTGCACCTTCAACTAAAACATCGTAATGGCTCAATTTTGTTCCTGTTTCCGGAAACGAGTAACATAACCTGTAATTCGATTTCGCATGGTTAAACTATCTACATCTGTAAGTTCTGCAACTACAGCTTTGTTGTGGTCAAAATCTTCAGTAAACCTCTCTGGATGATTTCGTACCAGTTCGATTGCTACGCGTTTGATGTAAGTTGGTCTTACCCTACCCATGCATCCGCTTCACTTTTGGCCTCTATTTATAGTCTATTACCAAATAATTGCTTAATTATTTACACACAAAATAATTATATGTGGACCCAATGGGCACCTGTGCTTAACGAAGCTTCTAGGCTACCAGGTCTAACAGTTTACACGCGAAATGGTCAACGTTTAGGCGTAGTTCATGATGTTTTGCTAGATACAACTCAACGAATAATTTCAGCTTTATTAGTAACTGGCACAACTCCAAGGCTCGTCAAAGATGGAGAAAATATCATAATTCCATATAGATGGGTACAAGATTTAGATGATGTTGTAATTCTAAGGCATTTCCCAGATAAAATCGAGTTAACAAAGGATGATTCAGCTGAATTTTCCTTCGAAGACGATGATGATGACGAATTTTATGATGAAAACTGAACATTGTTTTTTTATGCACCGAATTGGGCTGAATCTGAGTTAGCCCCGTAGTGTAGTGGTCCATCATTTGAGACTCTGGATCTTGAGACCCAGGTTCGAATCCTGGCGGGGCTACCACTAATTAATGCCAGCCAATAAGGCATTGTGAACATATGGACAGTGATTTTTGCATTCATGCTTATAATCTCAATAGGATGTGGATGGTTAGTTTGGGTATCTCGTTTTGTTTGGGAAGATAAAAAATTGGCTGTTAGGTATGCTGCAATTGGTGGTGCTGCGACTTTGGCTGTTATGATTATTGGAATGGAAAAATTATGAGAAAAGAAGATATTTTACTTAGAAAACCATCAAAAAACCCAGATTCAAAAATCAAGTGGGAAACTGAAAATGGAATTATTGTTAT
>JAKURQ010000012.1 GCA_022449785.1 Candidatus Poseidoniia archaeon | reverse complement strand
TCCATCTTTAGAATCCATCATACCATTCAGCGTATCTTGTGCTTGAAAAATGTCTGCTCTGACATTGGAAATTGCCTCTAATTGAGACTCCCAATAGCGAATCTGATTCTCATACTGGGGAAGGGCGTCAACTAGTTGTTGAAGTTCTCTCTCAGATTCGGTCATTTTTGTCCATTTATGTGGCTATAAAATAACAATGCCAAAAACGACAAGCATAATTACTCCCCTGTGTAAAGATTGAAGCGAACTTCGAAGACAGAGCTGATTAATGATGCTCTGAGCAACTGTTCGCATACATGACTCCTTTGGGTCCCCACCGGATTAATGATGGAAGGGACAACCCCGGAGTCTTACATTTCCCGGGCTGGGTCAGGGCCCTGACTCTATGATGGTGCCCGTTAAGTTCGGGGCAAAGGTCGCCTTCGGGCGGCCACCCTTGTATTATATCTAAAAATCAATCCAATATCAAAGAAGAATTTAGTTTAGTTTTAGTCTTCTCAGTAATACTATCTAATTCCACATTTTCTGGTTGTTTAGAAGAGTGATGAGAATGGATTCTCCATTTCGTTCCTTCCCTATCTAAAACAAAAGTAAATCTTGCTGGTGCCGTCTTCTGCTCACCATTTTCTGTCAAATCAAAATCATAGGTTCCATTGGCTATAGCCATACGCCTGTATCCCAAATCCTCTTCAACAATCTTGGTAATTCTACCACAAGGCTTGAATTTTAAAAAATAATCAAAATACATCTTAATTTCAGTACGACCTTTACGGATTTCACTATCCAGTGTTCCCAACAAAAGTCCATCTTCCTTGTATAAGGAAAGAATGGCATCGACATCATTCGAGCAAACTGCTTCCATCCATTGTTCAATGAATTCTTTTGGCGTCTTCATGCAAAAACCTTTTCGAATTCTTCTTTAAAAGCATTCATGTCGGAGGCTGGCAAATTATTGATTCCGCCCGCTTTCTCACGACCCCCGCCATCAAATTTACCACACAGATTACCTGCACCGTATGGATTGTTGATTGAGGATCTAACTGATATCCTATAAGTCCCATCTGAATTTAAGACCGCAATTGCACAAGCTAAATCTTTGTTTGTAGAAACTAGATGATTACTGAAAGAACCCATAATTCGATGTGTCCAAGCCTCATTTGGTAGCGTGTAGATTACTCCATTATCGCTAATAGAGAATGGCTCCTGGCAAACTGCTGAACTCATATCTGCGTTGAAATTTTCTAACAAAGTAGAGAAAATATCTCCTTGTTCTAAGAAATTGAAAATATCTGGACCACAAGCCCTAGCAGCTTCAGCTATTTCTTCAGGTGAAAAAAATAAATCATCAACTGTTTGACCATAACTATTGTAATTTACAACCAAACCAATTTGCTTCAAAATTAGAACTTGTTCATCACTCAAACCTTCTGATTTGGCCATATTCATAGCTAAATCAATGTGATTATCTCCAAAAGCTGTAGCAATAGACCAGAGACGATTTTGCCCTTTAACATGTGAATTTACTATCAATCCTGTTGAAATATTTGGCTCAGTATTGATATGATAAGTGATGTTAGGATGCTCAATCAATTCTTTTGGGTCATGATGGTCAAAATATTCAACAATAGCTCCAGAATCAAGAATTCTTTGAACATCCTTTCGATTCTTAGCGTGTGAAACATCCATTATTGTAACTAAATCGCCTTCCTGTGAATCAACTCTACTAGCAAGATTGACATCACGCTTTACGCCTGTAACTATTTTTGCTTCCCTAGGGTGTGCTAAACGTAATTGATGCCATGCAAAAATGCCATCTGTGTCTCCGTTGAATACGTCGTAATTAGTCATTAATTGGATAACCAGCCTGGCAAGTTCTCTATTTGCCTTTCCTTAAGGAAATCTCGAGTTTTATGCATATCTTCTTGGTAATATTCTGTTAACTCTGCCCTTAGTGTATCTGAGAGTGTTTCATTGTGTGGCTTAGCATTCACAAGATTATACAACCCACTAAAAGGCCATTTGAGCCAAGGAAGATAATACCAAACTCCTGAAAACATATGATCAAATGATGTTGCCATTCTCTGAAGACCTTTACTTCGATAAATCATAGATTTATTTTGTACCTTTGTTTTTCCATCATCTATTTGTTTCTTATCTAAATCCAACCAATTACAAATTTCTTCAATGAATTTGGGTTCATCTTTTACCATATCATCAAAGAAGCAAACCTTCATTCTTTCTCCGAAAACCTCGTGCCATTCTGACAATAATTTAGCATATTTTCCTCCAACCATTGCCCAAAAATCATAAGTTTCTTTTTCAATTGGGCCAGTCTGCTTCTTACATTCATCGATGTAGCTCTCAAAATTCAGATTACCGTCTATATGTCCTAAACTTTTTTTGTATTTGTAGAAAGAAAAGACCCTTTCAACTGGATTGCGTAAAACAATTATAACTTTTGATTTGGGAGAATACTTGTTGATTGCATTTGCAGTTTCTTTTCCACCATAGAAATATCCTGGTGTCGCTTCTATAGCATATCTTTGCCCTGAATGGCCTGTAAAGAATTTTTTGTATGCGTCAAGATTAGCATCCATATCCTTGATTTTGAATGGGTGAAAGAATCCCGGTTCCTTACGACTAGATGGAAAAACATCTGGATGTAATGCCAAATAATGGAATAGGGAGGTTGTTCCTGCTTTGGGAACTCCAGCTACAAAGAGATTTGGATTCACAATTTGTTAGGTAGGCCCGTATTAATCAGCATATCCAAGACGTTCGAGATGTTTGTGCAGTAATTTAGTAATGCTTTCTTGATCGCTCTCAGAAAGATTACTTTTCCACTTGCCTATTGATTCCGAACTAATAGGTTTAGATAAATTCGAATGATGTAACTTATCTGTGTCACCCAATTTTCCTACTTGCTTTGTATGATCTAACATGGCTGAATCGTATTTTATATTGAGAAAATCACAAACTCTCTGGATTTCACTTTCTGTATTTGTGACCAAGTCTTCATATCTGATTTCCATGTAATCTTCCTTAATTTTAGAACCAAAAGATTGAGCTAATTCAATACTATTAATCCATCTATTTGCTGCTTCTAAAATAGTACCATATCTCTCCATTTTAAGATAAGAACTTGCTACGTCACGACCATCTCGAATAATATGAATGAATTTAGATTGTGGGAAAACAGGGCCTAGCCAATCAAGATACAATGTATTCATTGGCGTTTTATCTCCCCAAATTTTTGATTTTGGAGAATGCTTCTCAGCATAAGTGCAAAAAAGCTCATCAAAGATATTAGAGAGAGTTCTCTTAGAATCCGTCATATTTTCTAGACGTTTTCGGACATCTTTGATATCAATTTCCCAGGTATAGAACTCCTTACAATCTTCAAATTCGTGAAGAACTTCTCTAACTAATTCATTCCATTCTCTATTGTTAAATATATGAAATTTCTTGATAGCAAAAGGAAGCCTATAGGATTCAGGAGGTATCGAAATATCGGAATTGCCTGAAAGTATAGAACGTAAGAGTGTATTACCCGAACGTCCAGAACCAATTATGAAAAAAGGAATACAACTTAAGTTAGAAGCTTCATTTACTGTTGGATATCTTGCAGAAAAAGGATTTTGGAATGATCTGAGACGATTGTATATTTTATGGATGTAAAGGGGACTTGCCATTTTCTACTCTTTAAGGGAACGGGGCCAAAGCTTGTGCAAACTCCAATCATCGTCAGTACTCAAACTTTTTCCAAATATTTTTGAGAGGCTTTCCTTTAAAATGAACCCCATTGTCAATCTTTTATCGATACTATTCATTAACCCTAGCATAAAAATACGTGAGGATTTTGTATGATTCAAATCCTTAGATCTAAACCTACCATTGACCATTAAAGTTCCAAACCCCCAAGGATATGAAAGGACATACAGGAGACTCTCGCTTGACATCTCAATATCAGGGGCAGAGGTGCTATTTGCAATAGGAATTAGACCCTTTGACCATCCAAATTGATAATATGCCTTAGTATCAAATAATTTAATAATAATATTTTTGGCCCCAAAGAATGGAATGTACCTATACATGCCCATTGCAATTGAAGAATTATTTTTTCTTAGACCTAATAAATATTTTTCGGATGCTGCTAATAATTCTTCCTCAGAAACTGTCTTAGACAAACTTCTGTAATTAAGTTTAGAAATTTGGGAATACGCCTTCTCATAAAGTTTTATTGATTTCTCACTATCAAATTTAGATTTAAAATCCCAAGTATCTTCAGGATACATAACAATAGATTCTGAGTCTGTATTGTCATTGATGTATTGATGTGCTGTAGATATTGTATTTATTGAATCATTCATATATTTATTTTCATCATGTGAAAAATAAACAAAACTAGCAAATGGAATTGTATATTTTGGCTTGAAAACGTCAGCTTGAATTTTTATGCGGTTTAATTTTTCTCTCGCAGATTTTTCACGTATCTTTATGTCATCAGGATTACCTTTCCAATTTGCATATGAGAATTGAGACATTAGAACATCAACCTCACCTGTAGTTTTTTTCACAGATTCACACAACTTTCTATTACTGATTACACAATCATTTATGTTCAATAATTTGAAATCAGAAGTCTCATACAATAACCAAGAATCAATACCTACCATTTTACCACAAGTTATTGAGAAATCATCCTCGATTACAAATTTGGATCGGTGTGGAAGTTCTTTGACTTTAAAAGACAGTTTTTTGCAGAAATTTACTACACGCTTATCTGACGTTTCCTGAAATAAGATGGTGATATTCTTACGGACTTTTTCATCAATTTTACCCAAAACTTGAGGTGCAAAATGATCAGGGTGTTCATGTGAGAACCAAATATGTGTTATATTTTTGAAATCTTCAACTTTAAACTGAGTCTCAACAAGTAAGTCCCAACCATCATTGAAGGCTGAGCCGAATAACCACGGATCTGCAATAATTCGTGAGTTTTTGTATTGGAATACATATGATGCATGATTTATCCATTCAATCTTCATTTTATCACGTATTTATTCAGCCCAATATTGATTCATATCTATTTATGACTTTCTTGGCTATCTCAGAAGAATCGTGATATTTATGTACAAAATCATAACCTAATTTTCCTTTCTCAATTAAGTTTTCCCGTTCTGAATAAATATTCCTAATTGTGTTTGATAAATCATTTGGATGACAATTGATGATAGGTAAATCATATTCTTTATACAAAGAATCTGTAAGTGTACAAATAACTGGGCGACCTGTTGCCATGGATTCTATAGATAAGACACCATAAATTCCAAAATCAGGATTTACCCAATCTATTACAACATGGCTTTGAGCTATCATTCGCATCAATTTTTCATGCTCGATATTTTCTGCTAAATTTAATTCAACTTCAATACCTTCCTCTTTAAGGACTTCAATAGAATCTATTACTGCCTGAGTGTTCTTAATTTTTCTATTACTAGGTGCATGAAGTATAACCAATTTTTCATTTATATCTAAATCTGAATAGACTATCTTTTCCAGATTTGTGGGATTAGGTAACCACTCTGCGTCGGGAACTGATTTTAGTAAATCTGGCGTACTAACGTAAATGTGCTTTACAAAATCATTTGTAAATTTTGAAGGCTTCTTATTTCTTATTTCAGAACCATGATAGTGGAGAACTACTGGTTTGTTCATTATTCCTGCCCACAAAATTAAATCTCGATAACCTGCACTGATTGCCTGGCCGTGATAATGTAAAATGTCACAGTCTTTAATCAAACCATATAACCTACGTCCAAGCTCAAACTTACCTTGAAAATATTTTGTAGGTATAGTTGACAAATCATAATCATAATTGTCGTGTAAATTCTTGTTACCTGTAATTGCTAAATTAGCATCAATACCTAATTCTCGTTGAGCAAATACTAAATTGGAGGCAACTTGTGCAGGATTATTTAGGTGAAGAACCTTCATCAATCTATTCCAAGAAGTTGATTCTTACTTTCGCTAATTAAGCTAAGTGACCAACGTGCAATGATAAGTCCTCCAATAAGGCCTATGAGTGGATCTAAAATAGCTAATTTCGAATTTAAGAATCCTAAAGCTAAAGCCACAAGAATCAGAATTGATACTAAAGCATCTGCCAAAACGTGCATGTATGCCCCTCGTCGATTCAAATCCTCTATCTCATCTGGATTAGTGACGTAACTGTCGAATACCGATTTTACTGCGCTAAAGTCTTCTTTGTAGGTATTCAATGCTACATCCCAAGTTCCTCTTTCTACATTTTCGTGGTCATGGTCGTGGTCATGGTCGTGGTCATGGTCGTGGTCATGATGATGTCCTTCGATACCAAGAATATAAGCGCAAACTATGTTTACTACTAATCCAAAAAATGCAACCGCGATAGCTGTATTGTAATCTATTTCTGGGGGGTTAACAACCTTATCAATTGATTCCAATCCAATATATATTGCTACCAATGCTAGAATAATTCCTGAAGTAAAACCTGCTAAAGCCATCACAGCTTCTCTCTTGTCCTTTACTGTTTTTTCAGTTCTTGCATAATAGTAAGCATAAAGGGTTATTGACAATGCACCTGCATGGGTTCCCATGTGCCATCCATCTGCAAGTAAACCCATCGATTTTGTCACAATTCCTGCATAAATCTCTATCACCATTGTAACTAACGTAATTATTACTACAATACGCGTTTTTCGTTCAGATTCTTCATCTTCTATTTCGTGATGATGATGATGGTGATGGCTTACTGACATAATACCCTATTAGCGGTGTAAGAAAAATGCTTTCTTTCCTTCTAACCTCGCGAAACCTACTCTTTCGAATTGGACTGTTTCGCCATCCAATTCTGAAATATTGTCCTCTACAATACCTGAAACTATTTTTCCATCAGGATATACTAGCTCTATTGGTGTGTGTTTACTACACCATTGCAATATTTTACTTCCCTTCTGAGGGCTCATACCTGAGAAACTAAGTTTGTTACCGTCTACAGATACATTACATAAATTTTTCAAACGAACTGCCGTATCTTGATTAAAAGAATCTACATCAGATTTTTGAAGATAAATTTTAGAACCTGTGACGATTTCTTCCTCGCGTTTTCCTAGTTCTGGTTTATCAGGATGCCAAGGTGCATCTTTTACCAATGTGTCTGAGGTTTCCATTGTAAACTCAACCGGTTCTGAAACAAAGAACAAACGACGGGTTTCAGAATCAATTAGATCCTTGTTCATTGCATCAAAATTTTGCCATGAAAATTTGATATCTACTTCTTTTAAGCCTGAATTTTCCCAATATTTCAAGAACGTCTCTGGTCTGTAACCTCTTCTTGCTAATCCTTTGAGAGTGGCTAACCTACAATCATCCCATCCACTAAATTCACCATTCTTGATAGATTCACGTATTTTACTAGTCTTCAGATTCGTATTAGGAATAGAAACAAGTCCGTAGTGAATGTATTCTGGCTCATCCCATTCTAAATACTTGTAAATCCATTTTTGCTTTAAAGTATTATTCAAATGATCTTTTCCACGCAATACATGCGTTATCCCAAGATGGTAATCATCTACTGCCACTGCATAATTATACAATGGCCACAAACGATATTTTGTTGATTGACGAGGATGTGAATCTTCTACTACTCGCAAAGCTACAAAATCACGGAGTGCAGGATTCGGATCCTCCAAATCAGTCTTGATTACAACTATACCTTCTCCATCAGATAAAAGAGATTCGAACTCTGACAATTGTACATCTGATTCTCTATCTCTATCAGGATGGGCTTTCTTTTGATTTTTCAGTTCACGCCATTCTTCAGCATCTGAGTTAGTAACATAAGCTCCCCCTTTAGATATAATTTTACGAATTTCGTCATAGTAAAGTTCAATCCGATCTGATTGAATAACTACTTCATCTGCCTCAATATTCAACCATTCTAAATCTGATTGAATCAAATCATATGCCTCTGGGTCAATAGCATTTGGGTTAGTATCCTCAAGACGCAAAATTAACTTGCCTCCGTAACGTTCCTTGTAATAATTATTCAAAGCTAAAGCCCTTGTATGGCCTAAATGAAGCGGCCCACTTGGCCCGGGTGCAAAACGTAAAACCATAGAATCTGGATTATTAAGTGGAGGCAATTCTCTTTCAACAACTTTTTCTGTTTTTGGTTTTTTTACTGGAATATATGGTTGCAAATCTTCAGGACTCATAGAATTAACTTCGGTAATTACATCATCGATAATATCCATCAAATCCTTAGCCGAAGAGCGAAGCTCAGGAAATTTTCCCATGGCTTTACCGATTACACTTTTGCTCTTGGCTTCTCCATATTGGGCGGCCTCAGACATTGCCAACTCCGCCAACTTTTGTCTTAAATCAGACACAACTCCTGAAAGAGAGGGGTGTTTAGGGCTTTTCAGCGAAATATTTTATTTACACCTCCTAAATCCAAAGTTGTGAAACAGGCCTTTTTCATTGCTGCATTGTTCTTGACGGTCGGATGTATCGACATTCCTGCAATGAATGGTTTAGTGGATAGAATTGTTCCTGAAGAGGAAAGAGAATACAAAGTGTTTGAAGTATGGAATGGTGAAGGTGATTTTGCACCTGATCCTAACCAAGATGAAGGCGAATATATCAATGCAATAGAAGACATGATTGACTGTAACATAGTCGCATGCTTCCAAGAAACAGCTCAAAACCTATCATGGAGAGAATATACTCATACATTTGTTATTGAAAGTGCCTGGGAATCGTCATTTGTAATGGCTATTTTCAATATTGAATATGAACTTGGAGGAAGTACCGATCCTGGAAATGGCCCTTCAGGAACGTATGATTTAACTATAACCGATCCTGATGGAGAGATACATGGAGATGGATACACAATGGTTACATGGGATAACAAAGTTAAGGATCGAACTATCATAATGCCTGTAATTTATGGAACTTGGACAATAAAAATTTCAGGTTCAGGACTAGATGGAATTGGTTCGATTCTTTATTCTGGAAATTACAATATTGTAATTGAGAGTGATAAATTAGAATAAACTAGTGTATATCAAAAATAATCCTAAGACTAGACAGTATGGAGTAAAATAATGAAATTGCTGCTTCTTAACCAATGTAAGAAGTAGATTAATAGAAAAATAACTAGTTATTACTGAAGAAATAAATCCTAAAATCAAAGATAATGCTCCAACTTCTGAAATAGTCTCATCAATATCTTGAATCTTAAGAAGTGTAGCTCCAATAATTGCAGGGATAAAAAGAAGAAAAGAAAATCTAGCAGCCCTTACTGGATCCATACCTAATATTTTGGAAATTGCTATTGTAGTACCTGATCTCGAAACGCCAGGTAGAATAGCTAAACCCTGGAAAAAACCAACTATCAATGCATTCTTAATAGGAAAATCATCAATCTGTTTATCGCCACTATAATCCTTACTAAACCAAACAATAAGGCCTGTGAAGACTAAACATCCTCCAACCAAATGCATTTCGCTGTAAAAGTCTCCAATAACCGTACTATCAAAAGTGAAACCGATTATGGCTGTAGGAATTGAAGCAAGAATTACTAACCCAATCAACCGCTGTTCACCCTTAAGATTACTATAATTCTTGTAATTAGAAAGAAAATCAGGTAGGGATGACAAAATATCCTTAATTTCATTTCTCATGATGTAAAAAATAACGCAAAGGGAACCTAGATGAAGTATGATATCAAACAAAATAGGTGGTTCTTCTTCAAAATAGAACTGGAAAATAGCTAAATGTCCACTACTGCTAATTGGCAACCATTCCGTAACGCCTTGGAGGATGCCTAAAATGACTGCCAACCACCATTCCATAAGTGCCCAATCGTCATGCTTATTTAACCGACGGGGGAGTAGAGCCTAATGGGTGACACTAAGGTACGCTGTACAACGTGCTACAACGTTTTCAATACGTCTAAAGAAGAAGGTGAAACCGTAATTTGCCCAATGTGTGACAATTCTTTTGCTGTAAAGAAAGTAAATATTGTTTCCGATATTGCACAAAGTATAACTGATTTTACGACAAAAATAGGTACCAATATTAAGGAAAAAATAACCCCTGAAACTAAAAAAGAGGATTCAGTTTTTGAGATTATTGATGGAAAGAAATATGATAAAGAATTATTACGAGTAGCTGCCGAACTAACTGAAAAGAAGGAAGAAATAACACTTGAAGGAAGTAAACAATTATTTACTCAAATAAGTGATTATGATGATTATACACAAATAGAGAAACAAACTGTAGCATATATCCGTAAAAATTATAAATTTACACCTGAAGCAAACAAATGGTTACGAACTGAAATAAGGCGTTGGGCACAAGTAAGAACAAGAAATGAAGAAGTAACCGATCCAACTAGTTCAGAATTCAAAAGTGGAAAACAGATTTCATTCGTTTTCACTAATCTAAAGGATGCATATCGCTGGGATAATCTTAGAAATGATAAACCAAAGACACCTTCTCAATGGGCAGGCATTCTACTGTCTATTGTATTTGTCTTAGGACTATTCTCAGGAATAGCATATGGAATTAAATGGAACAATCAGGATACACAATGGAATAATGAAGGATTGTCTGCAGTACATGGGAGCGTCATAGATACAAATGGAGATGCAATAGAAGATGTAATAGTTGAAGCAAACGGAAAGAAAACCTCTACAAATCCACAAGGATGGTATGTTATTTACGATATTGTAGGTGATGAGGTTCAAATTACATTTACAATGGAAGGATATGGTACTGTTACTGTTTGGATTAATATACGCTCAGAAGGGACAAATATACTTGACATAGAATTATTAGAAGGCAACGAACAGAAATATGATTACAGGAAAGAAGTAGCGGAGCCGTGGCCTCCTAATTATGCTCTAGCTCCAATTTTTATGGTTGCATCCTTTGTAGCTTTGATGGGAAGTTCAGCTGCAATATTGAAACAAAATTTCAGGATGGCTGTGGCTGGCTGCTTATTTGGAGTCATAAGTTATGGTTTCTTGGTGGGTAGTATTTTATCAGTTATTGCTCTATCACTTCTATTAGTCGATCGAAAGAATTTTGATAATTAAGTACATATGTCTTCTTGGGAATTTAAAAAGAATTTAGGCCAAATGGGGAAATGGAACAAAATATTCCTATCGATAACGTGCATATGGGCCTTGATGATTTTGTCAGGACCTCTTATAATAGAATCTGGAGAAACTGGAGACTTAAGTGGAAGTGTAGGACTATATGATAACAAAGAAGTAATTCAAGGTATGAACCCAATAGCAAAAATGGTTTACTATTTAGGGGATGTGAATTGTCACCAACTCTCTCATAGATCGTATGAATATAATAACAACCAAATGCCTTTTTGTGCACGTGATGTAGGAATATTTGTTGGACTTGCTATAGGTTTCATTGGTTCACTAGGTCGTAAAATGGAATTGACTTTACCAATTGTAATTCTTTGTTTATTACCTATTGGTTTAGATGGAACTATACAACTGGTTACAGAATACGAATCAACAAATCCAAAAAGAGTAATTACTGGATTAATTGCAGGAATTGTAACGGGTATTGCACTGAAAATTATTGCCGACTCGTTAGATAGGAACTAATCATCCCAGTTCAATTCTGAATCACAGAATGGACATTTAGGTGCAAGATGTGGAACAACTCTATAACATGTTTTACAAAGTTTCCCAGGATTATAGATTTTTTGATATGCAAATAATAATACTACTGCCAAAATGAATAAGGCAATTAAAAAAATAAATATCATTTTTTCCTCGTGAGTTCATCACCAACATAACTAGTCATGGCTTTAGGATTCATTACATTCCAAAAGAAATTGAAATCATCTCTACTAAAAATTCCAACAGCTGCTAAAAGGAAGATATAAAGGAAACCTCCTAAAGCAGAGAAAAGAAATAATTCATACCATCTTTCTACATTCACAGCACCTTGAATTTGCCACATTATTAGACCAATTATTAGAGCGAAAAGTAATTGCATAAAGAATTGAAATTGAGGTTTCAGGTTTAATGAAGAATAACATAATACACGAAGAGATACTCCCAGAACTATTTCAGAGATCAGAAGTGCTAAGGCTGCACCTTCACCCCCCATTCCAGGCAAATCATTCAAGCCTAATTGTGGGATTTGTTTCGGAACTAAAATCAGCATCAACAATATGTTTATAACAGATGAAAAAATGTTTATTATTGAAGTTAAGTCAGGTCTATCTGAACCTCTTAATGCTACTGACCAAGGGCGATTAACTACTTTGACTAAAGCTGCTAATGCTAAAAATTGAAGAATACGCACAGCAGGCAAGAATTCACGACTAATAAAAACTACAATTATTTCACTAGACCACACTACTGTCATAGCCACAATAGGAATGCAAACCATGGCAACATACCTTTCAGCATCATAAATCGAGGATTGGATGTCTTTACTTTTAGAATGCATTTTAGATACTGTAGGCAAAAGCATTTCCTCAATTGCTAAAGCCATTGTCCCTATGAAAAGTGCAATTCTTTGTACACCAAAATAAAGTCCGACATCTGTTGCTGCCCAAAATATACCTATGAATATTTTGTCAATATATTGCTTAAAGACTCCAAAAATAGATACTGCTGCGACAGGTAGGGCAAATGCTTTGTAAGAATTAAAAGTTTCACTATCGGGCTTCGAAATAGGATAATCTCTGAAATACCATAAAGATATAAGACAAATAATGACAATTCCAATCAATTGTGATGTGGCTAGCCAAATAACTCCCCAACCTAGAAATGCCGTACAAATGAAAAGAACAGATTTTATGGACGTGCCAATAACATTAGGAATTGCTACTCTAGCACTTTGCTCAAGACCGCTAAATGTAGCCTTGATGACTCCAGTTAGCAAAAAAACAACATAATAAAGAAGAACTAAGATAAGTAAATTTGGAGTAGTTATATCATAGAATTCTTTACCCAGAAAAGAGGTCCAGAACCAGTATGATAAAGCGAACGCAATAAGCATAATTGAAATTAAAAATAATCTTATTGATAGAAATGTACCAATACATTTACCCAAGTCAAGACCTTCACTAATTCTCTTAACATGAGCCATGCGAAATCCAAAAAATGCAAGAAAAGTGAAAGCGCCAACCAAACTCATTGCATAGCTAAATTCACCTATGGCTTCAGCTCCCATTTTTCTAGCAACAAATAATAATGCAATCCAACCAATTATCGCGTTAATATTCTCTGCACCAAAGAGCAGAGCTATTTTGCGGGAGGTCGCCATAGTTTGCGCACAGTGCTTGGGATTTAAAGACAGCCCTCTTAGGGATATAATGGCACCAAGGATATTAGTGGCAGGCGTTTTAGCCTTAGACAATCTCAAAACTCCAAAAAGGAGTGAAGAAAGAATTGTAGGGGGTGCTGGAGTCTATTCGAGTGTCTCTTCTAGCATTTTCGCTGAGACTGCTTTAGTGGCTGCTATAGGAAATGATTTTCCTAAAAATATTCTTGAAAAAATTAAATCGCATGGAATTGATATTGGCTCAGTTAGTGAATTGGACTATCCCACCTTTCACTGGTCTGGAGAATACAAAGGAGACATGTCACAAGCAATAACTCACGCAACTGATTTTAGGATTAATGAACATTATAATTGGGAAATTGAAAAACTACATAGAGAATCAAATGTCTTACTTCTTTGTAACAATGATCCAAGTATTCAATTAAGAGTTTTAGAACAAGTTAAAGCTAAAGTAATTGCAATGGATACTATGAATTTGTGGATTGATATAGCTGAAGATAAGCTAGATTTGGTTGTTTCTCAAGTTAATATTTTATTCATAAATGATGCGGAGGCGCAGCAATACGCCAAATGCAATGACTTGGATAAAGCCGCGATTAAATTACTTGCTAAAGGTCCAGAATTTGTTATAATAAAGAGAGGAGAACATGGTGCCTCAATGTATTCCAATAGAATAACTAAACATCTTCCGGCATATAGAGTTGACAACTTTGTGGATCCTACTGGAGCTGGCGATAGTTTTGCTGGTGCAGCAATGGGGTACTTATCGGATAAAGAAGTTGATGAAGAAAGTCTAGCGACCGCAATGAGCTACGGAGCTGCCGTTGCATCCGTAACTGTTGAAGGATTCGGAACTGAAAGAATAATGACGATTACAAAAACTGAAATTGAAGAAAGATTCAGACAGCTTGTTGGTGGGCCCGGCCGGATTTGAACCGACGACCGCCCGGTTATGAGCCGGGAGCTCCACCAGACTAAGCTACGGGCCCCAGTGGCGCCGCTGATCGGATTCGAACCGATGACCGTCCGGTTAACAGCCGGATGCTCTGACCTACTGAGCTACAGCGGCACTGGATTGTGCTCACCAAACTATGGTTTAAAACTTCTGCGATGAACATAGATTGTATTTATGTGCGGTTTCATTAAGCAAAAATGTCTCTGGTTATCATGGTCCGAAGCCGCCTCACAACCGGTGGATTTGCGGAGCCTGTAGTCGCCGATACTGCGAAAAGTCTCTCTAAGCAGGGCCATCGTGTTATTCTATTGGCATGGGACAGAACTGCTAAGAATGAAATCACGACTACAACCGAATGGGGAACTATCTGGAGATACCAAGAAGAATGTGCATTAAATAACGCTGCACTTTTTGCAAGAAAACTTCCTGGTTTTTTATCATGGAGTACATGGCAAATACTTGCTTTTCAGAAAATAGAAAAAGACATTATTCTACATTATCACGACTTGGACACTTTGATTGGTGGTGTATTTACATCAAAAATAGCTGAATTACCTTTAATATATGATTGTCACGAAAATTATCCAGGTCTTGTTAAAGGAGCAGTGTCTAATTTTGTAGCAAACCGTCTTCATAAATTAGAAGCCAGATTACTGAAACATTGTGATGGAATAATTTCTGCCGGCCCTGCTAACTATGCTAGAATTAATCGAATGTTAGATGAAGGAGGAAATGCGCCATTTTCAGCTACTGAAGAAGAAGCATTCAAAGTAATGAACTTGCCACAGCGAGAATTTCTTAATGCCAAATTAACAAGAATAGGGAATATCAAGAGATTGGAGAATTATCCATTAAGAAGAATAGAAAATAAAGAAAAAAATGAAGAGTTTAGATTATTGTATATTGGAGTCTTAGAAAAACATCCTTCAAGAGGTATACTAGAAACCATAATGACGGTAAGCAAAATGAAGGGGATTAAATTTGACATTGGCGGATTTGGTACCTTAGTTCCTACAATAAAAAAGATTCAAGAAAAAGTAGAAAATGTGAATTATATGGGATCAATACATCCTGATAATGTGGCACTAAAGACTATCGAGTGTGATGCGGTACTAATGGCATTGGATCCTAATAATATTAATAATAAACTCAGCGCTCCAAACAAATTGTTTGAAGCTATGGCTGCCGGAGTACCTATGGTAACATGTAAAGAACTTTTAATGGGTCAATTCGTTGAAAGAGAAGAGATTGGATTGACATTTGAATGGGGGAAATGGGATCGGCTCAAAGCTGTTCTAATGAAGATGATGTTTGATGAAAAACTTTGTAGTGAAATGGGAAAAAGAGGAAGAAAACTAGCTGAGAAAGTACATAACTGGGAGTATTGTGAAGATCGAATTGAATCTCTATACCGTTTTGTAAAAAAATCTAGGAGTCCAGACGTTCCTCAATCTCCTCTGGTGAAAGAATCGTAGGCAATGTGTCTAAAGAACGGATTAAATATTTCTCAGAGTAATCAAATTTGTCTTTTATATTTGGATCTTTGTCAAGTGCTAATTGCAGATATGTATCAATCATTGAATATTTACCTGAAAGATTGAATAAATTTGTTATCATAAAGAAACGTCCAATATTTATCTCAGTGACGCAGAATTCATTCTTAGAATTCATCTTGATATCTATGTCATAGTTACCATGGGCTTGGCCACCTGAAAGTTTTGTTATTATATCTATGCAAAAATCAAATAATTTTTCATCATATACAGTCTTAGCCAATTCTGGTGATGATGACATATTACTTGGGCGAGACGCTGCCTCAATATACGAAAGGCGTTCTGCAGCTTTCATTAATACTAGATTACCATTTTTCCATGTACTTTGACAAGCAAAATCTTTACCTGGTAGAAATTCAGATATAGTGAAATCCGAGATTTTCATTCCACGCATCTCATTCCAGTACTTAATCCACCACTTAGCTTGTTCGGGATCTTTTACCTTCGTAGCGCCCTTAGATCCTGCACCCTTTATGGCTCTACACCAAAGCAATTCTGAATCGAATTTAGCAAAAATAGATTCGATATCATCAAGGCTTTCAACATGATATGTTTCAGCTACTCTGATATCATTTTCTATTGCAAAATTATGAAACTGCCATTTATCTAGACACAAAGCTACAGACTCATGTGCTGGGAAAAAAAGCTCAGTACCTAAATTATCACGTATTTCTGATAATTTTTCAACTTCAGGATCATTGGTGGGGATAATTAATTTTGGTTTTTCTTTTCTTATAATTTCACAAATCTTCTGCTCGTAATCGGGAGATGAAGCTGGAGGAACAACAAAACGTGAATCTACATTTGCTCTTGCCACTTTGTATGGTGAAATATCAAAACCAATCAAATGATAGTTCTCTCTTTCCTTAATTGTAGAAATTATATTATTCGCACCACCACCGCCAGCTCCTGTAATTACTACCTTGACTTTTTCCATAATTAATACATCATCTCTGGATTTGGATAATATTTGAACTCGAGAATATTATTTGAAGGATCTTTGAAGAAAAGTGTTCTGTGAGCCTCAGGTTTACCTTCAAACCTAGTATTGACTGGCTGAATAAAATCGACATTATTTTTCTCTAATCTATCTACCATTTCATTAAAATCAGATTCATCAAAAAAAGTAACACCGAAGTGCCTTGGATATGGATCTGGATCTGTATCTATTTTATCTGGAGAAAGATGGCAGACTAATTGGTCGCCAAAGAAATTGAAAGTGGCTCTATCATCATATTGCCTAGAAAGCTTACAACCCATTATTGTTACATAAAATTCAACTGTTTCTTTAATGTCCTTACAAGGAATTGCTAAATGGAAGACATCCTTCGAATTACGCATTATTACTTGACCAAGGCCGACATTATTTATAATCTAAGTTAAACTAAAAATTGAAGTCTAGAACCTGTGTATCGAAAGTCTGGAGATTAACTGCTATTGCGCGACAAGGATCTGGTTGGAACCCCATCATTTTTTGATATGCTGTTTGGGCCTGCCAAGTTCCTGGATTTAACATCAATACACCATTGTATCGCTCAACACCACATGAATGAACATGGCCTGTGACAAAAATATCTGGAACGTCGCGAATCAGGAGATGGTCCTGCTTTTCAGGAGCTAAAGGAGTCTTTGCACCATAAATAGGTGCCAAATGTCTCCTATTGAGTAATTCTTTCATCATAGCCATTGGATTATCATAAGATAAATCACGAAGACTTACCAAGTCATCAAGTGATTTACCATGGTAACAAAGAACCTTAACTCCTGCTAAATCCAATAGAACTGGATTGGCTGTAAATGTTAAATTATCTCCAAAATCTTTGATGACCTTATCTGGTAATGGTAATTGTGGTTCCATTAGCCTAACTGCATCGTGATTACCTGGCATTATGACTGTTTGAATAGTATTAGGTATTTTAGACACTGAATTCGATAAAACCGAATATTGTTCCCATACATCTGTTATCGATAGATCTGCTTCTTGCCCTGGGTAAGAATCGATTCCATCAACGGCGTCACCTGCAACAATCAAATAACCAGGATTTGGAATCCATTCCTTATGATAATCAACTTCACCATTGAGCCATGCAACAAATTTATTCCATTCATTTTCCTTAAATGTCCCACTTCCTAAATGAATATCTGAGATGAAAAGAGCAATGTAAGGCTCATCGGCTCGAGACGCTTCTCTGTAGCGACCCAAATGTGGGCGAACTATCGGAGAATTAACAAACAACATGTTTCCTTGCCTGTTAAGTTTGCCTGAAACACCAATAACTTCATCATGAAGCAAATTAAGAGAAACACCTTCACTTTCATTCAACATTAAATTAAGACGAGCATCTTTATCTTCAATAGCAACTTTAACTTTACCATTTGAAAATGTATTTATCTCTGCAACCATTCCTATTACCTGATTTTCTTCATCTGGATTTAATTGAGATAATGTTCCTGCGTCTCTCATTGAGGGATTACGCCTAACCAAACGCGACAATGTGGTAAAGCGATCATTAAACAAAGAAACGAAACTCTCTAGTTTTCCATCAGACATGCTTTTGTCTATTTGCCTTTCGATTATTACGGGAGGGATGTCTGCAACTTTAGGTCTACTAACTGGCTTAGGCGGTTCAGGAATTTCATCAACTATTAGATCTGAAACACTCAAAAATAACTTAGGAGACTCTAGTGAATCTACTGACTTCTCAAGTAAGACTAGACCCTCTGGATGGTTAACAACATGCGTTATTAATTCTGGAGAAGGCATCAATTTTCGTTCTGAAAGCCAAGCAATTACTTCTTTCTCTTTAACGGACAAGATTACCCCAATTAGAGAGAGAAGAAAACCCTTTTTGTAAAAACTGAAGTAAAACTAAAAAGGTTATATTATGCTAAAAAAAAATTGTGAGAAAGGGGTTTAAAAAAGCAAAGAAAAAATAAAACCACCCCGTTTGATTTATACCCTGTATGCTATACCTGTGGCCCCACTAGTTGTGACATAATACTTATGAAAAAAAGCGAAGTTTCGGAAAATAGCAATGTCTTTGATAATTTAATGAACAAAGAAAGGATTTTCAGGAACAGAGAGGCTCTTTCTTCAACATTTATTCCGTCTGAATTTCCGCATCGAAATGATGAAATTAACAGTTTTGCAAATATTCTCAAACCTGCATTGTACGGTGCAAGGCCATCCAATATCTTAATATACGGCCAGACAGGAACTGGAAAAACTGCTGTTGCAAAATTTCTTTGCGAACAAATATTAGAAAAAGCTGAAACTGAAAACAAGAAGATACATACGGCTTATATCAATTGTAAACAAACCAATACACCCTATGGGATTTTAGCTAATATTGGTAAAACATATTATGCAGAATGGGATGATGTTATACCTCATGCAGGGTGGAGAATTGACAAGGTTTATGCTACTTTAAAACAAAAAGCTGATGATAATGGAGGGATAGCAATAGTTGTTTTAGATGAAATCGATGCCCTAGTAACAAAAACTAGTGATGATATTCTTTATCATTTGACTGGACTAAACTCTGATTTAAACAATTCCAAAATTTCATTAATAGGAATTTCAAATGATACAAAATTCACCTCATGGCTTGATCCAAGAGTTAAATCCCGATTAGGGGAAGAATCGTTAACTTTTGCACCATACAATGCAATTCAGATTGAAGAAATATTGGCGCAGCGAACACAAATTGCATTCAATGATAATGTTGTTGATCCTGTAGTTTTGTCTTATTGTGCTAGTAGAGCTGCTCAAGAACATGGAGATGCAAGAAAAGCACTAGATTTACTTAGAATATCTGCCGAATTAGCTGAGAGAGATGATCGGGAAATAGTTACTGTAGATTATGTTACTCAAGCTCAGAATGTTATGGAAAAAGACCAAGTTCGAAGTATAATATCGACGTTGCCAATCCATTACAAAGCAACTTTAGCAAGTGCAATTCTAAATCAAGGTAAAAGAGAAAATGGTCAACAAACAACTGGTGAAGTTTATAGTACATATACTAAGATTTGCGAGCGATTTAATTTGAGTGACTTAAGTCAAAGAAGGATTGGGCACATAATCTCCGAATTGGATATGCAAGGCCTCATTAATGCTAAGATTGTAAGTTTAGGTAGACAAGGAAGAACAAAATTCATAAGTGTAGTATTGGATGAGAACCAAGTAAAAGAACTTTTCAGAGAAGATAGCTTCTTGTCTGATATTATGGATGAATTAACAAAAACTGGAAATTATATTGGTAGTACTCAAACAAGATTAGTCTGATTTAGTAGAACTTCGCTTTTCTATTCCATCTTTCCAACCCTTCTCCCATCCTGCTGCAATTGCACCCTGCAAACCTGCTTTTCTTGCAGCTTCTTTAGCATCCATTAAAATTTTCTCTCTTTCTTCTTTAGTTTTTTGATTATTTATTTCCATAGAGATTTTTTTGGCTTCCTCAGTAAATTCATTTGCTTGGGACCACAATTCTTCACTTGTCTCTTTCAATATTCTATCCATATCTGACCCTTGTGGTGCATTCAATGCAGCCTCAAGGCCTTTCGCATGTGCATCCTTTAATGCCTCTGATTTCATAGCAGTACCCTTACTCTTTTCCTCACTGTACTTAGCCCAAGACAAACCGCGCATAACTCCTGGGATGTATTTTTTCACAAAGGGAGGTATTTCAGAAGAAATGTCATCATGTTCTGGCATAAATATCTAAGACAGAGCGGCTTAAAGGAAGTTATGCTTAGTCGCGATATGTGTCTGGATAAAACAACAGCAATACTGTAATGATTTCCAAACGTCCTAGCATCATCAAAATTGATAAGAAAAGAAGTGTTGAATCTTCAAAAGTGCTATAAGTTTCTGTAGGCCCAATAGCACCAATACCTGGGCCAATATTAGCCAAACACGAAAGCGACGTAGAGATGCCATCAATTACACTAATGCCTGGTTCTAAGTATAGTGTAATCAATGACCCCAGCAAAAACAATATAATAAAAATAAAGAAAAATACACCCACGTTCCTGAATAAATCTTCATTCAAAACCTTATCTCCAATTCTTAGCTTAATGATTGCACGAGGGTGAATGACCAGAATTAATTCTCTTTTTAGTGCCTTAAAAAGAAGCATAATACGAACCATTTTGATTCCACCAGTTGTAGAGCCTGCACATCCGCCTGTAAACATAGCCAATAATAAGACAAAAATTGATACTTGAGGCCATAGGCTGTAATTAGAAGTTGTAAATCCTGTGCCTGTCAAAAGTGATACTGTTTGGAAAGAGGCATGACTAAACTTTGAAAAATTGCTATTACCATTTTTTGTATCTAATACTAGAGTTATAAAAATTAATGAGAAAGAGAATAAAACTAAGTTAAGATAAAATAATAACTCTTCATTTTCTCTTAAGATTTTAAAAGAAGAGCGAAGCCTATCTGAAAAGTCTCGTGAGAAATCAATAAGACTATTAAAAACATAATACAAGATAACGAAATTTATACCTGATATAAGCATGAAAAATGTTACAATCCCCATAGCTAATGGGCTGTCATAAGCTCCAATTGAATCTCTTTGAGGTGAGAAACCTCCTGTTGAAACTGTAGAAAAGGAATTACAAATTGCATCATAAAGTGGAATATCTGCTACAAGAGATAACAATAGTATTTCTACTACAGTCATAAAGAAATATAGTGACCATAAGAGACGAGCTGTTTGGGCCATCTGTGGCTTTAATCTAGTTATTCCTGTGCCTGGCATCTCAGCTTGAAGAACCTGAATACCTCCTCCAAAAAGACGTGAGAAGATTATAGTTGCAAGAACAATAATACCCATTCCACCTAACCATTGTATCTGAGATCTCCAAAGAAGGAGGGACTTTGGAGCATCAAAGTAACCTTCATTATATTGAGAAATATTAACAGGATTAGAACTTTCCAAGTCTAGAACGGTGGCTCCGGTTGTAGAAAGACCTGACATTGACTCGAAAATAGCGCCTGCAATTCCTATTTTATAAGACATCAAAGCCAATTTTTCAGAAGCAATGAAAGGGAGTGCTCCTACTATGACCATTAATATCCAAACAACCGTTACAAGCAAGAAAGCTTCACGATTTCTAATATCTTGTTCTGAATGAAAATAGTTATGCAAAAATGCCCCTAAAGATAGAGAAATGAACATTGGAAGGCCAAACATCCAGAAAACATCTGTGTATTGCTCTCCCATGTAAAGGCCTACAATTATAGGTAGAGCAAATGACAATCCAAAGAAAGCTAGAATTGTACCTGTAAGACTTAGGATAAGGCTTATTCTCATCTACTAATGGAAAAAGTTTTCCACCTCTGGAAGCTTCGTCTTCAAAGTAAAGACTAAGACATGATCGTTTTCTTCAAGACTTGATTCTGAATCTGGGAAAATAGCTTCTCCTTCCCTATTAATCATCGCAATTAATGTGTCATCTGGAAGGTTCAAATCTGAAAGCTTCTTACCAGTCTTACCGTTTTTATTCTTAATTAAGAACTCCCGAACTGAAGCATCACCGCCTTCTAACTCTTCCATACCTTCTATTTCATCAGTTGAGGTTGCTCTGTTAACTATTGCATTAACTGTAACTCTCTTGGGATTAATTAATGTATCAATTCCAGTATCTTGTACTACATATTCTAACTCAGTCTGATAAACCAAAGCAACTGTTCGCTTAGCTCCTTCTTTTTTAGCTAACAGACAACTTAAAACATTCAAATCTTCACGATCTGTTGCTGCAACGAATAAATCCTCATAACGAATGCCTTCCTCTCTCAAAAAATGTCTGTCTGTTGAGGAACCCACTAAGACTCTAACGTCTTCGGGCAACTGCGAACTTGCAACTTCTGCCATTTCTTTATCTGGTTCTGCAATATAAATTTCGACATCCTTATACCTTCTAGAAACTTGTTCTGCTAAACGAATTGCTATCCGACTTGTGCCTGCTATCATGATACGTTTGATATTTCTTTCACCAGTAATCTCCTTAGGGATTCCGAGTGCATCAGATAGGTCATCTAGTTCACTATATTCACTCAAAAGAATTAGTATTCTATCCCTAGGCATCAATGTATCTGTATCTTTTGGAATTATAACGCCTTCCTCTCGAGCTATCAAAACAATACGGCAGTGTGGAGGGAGATTTATATTTCCAAGAGGTCTGCCAACGGATGGAGAACTATCGCTCAATCTAACCTCAAGGATTCTAAGTTTACCTACTGAAAAATGTTCTAAACGAGTAAGTGCGGGCCTTGACAAGATTTGCCATATTCGATGCATTGCTAATTCATCTGGTGAAACATATGCATCTACACCAAATAATTGTTGGTAATCGTAATCTTCTGGCATATCTGTTAATTCAGGATTATTAATCCGAGCTATTGTACTGCAGCCTGCTTTCTTAGCTATGGAACAAGCTGCTAAATTCACTATATCTTTGCCCGTAACTGCAATAAATAAATCTGTATTTTTTAGTGAGGCTTCCTCAACTAATAATTTAGCTGAAGCTGCATTACCTTGAAAAACTTGGGCATCAAGTGTTTGAGCTCGTTTTACTGCCGTAGCGTTTGAATCAATCATTGTGACTTCATGGCCTCGAAACACTAGGTCTCTTCCGACACGAAAGCCGACTTCTCCAGCACCCGCAATGAGTACTCGCATTATTGCCTTCAAAAAGGGGGTTTCTTAAAAGCTCTTGTAAGGTTTAATTTCTCAATCTTCGTTCAAAATACTTGAGTCCGTATGACGAGAAAATACCAATTAAAAATGCCAAAATAGTAATAAATATAGATAAAAAATCAAAATCATCTAAGATTTGACCCAATGGTAAATTTTCTGGTAAACTTCCTTTATCATAACTTTCTTTCCATGGCCAAAGTGTAATCAAGGATCCAATCATCAATCCTGTTAATATTGACATTGTTAATTCTCTGTGATTATTTAACATTCGATTCATAAAAGGAACAAATGTAAATAATGATATGAATCCCCCTAAGAAAAAATACATTAAAGGAACAACTTCCATATTATGAACATAACCCACTATTTCATCATACAAACCAAGAGTCAGGAGAACTAAGGCACCACTAACTCCTGGTAAAAGCATGGCTGTAAGTGCGAGTATGCCACTTATTACTAAAAAAATATTACTAGTAGATTCTATAGGATAACGAGTGTAAATAAAAACCAATATTGCTCCTGATAAAACTAAAAAATAATTATTAATTGATGGATTCGTTACAAATTTCCATGGCTCTCTGATACTAATGAATACTAAACCAAAGAAAAATGAATATATGTAAGGGCCCGTTTCTTTCTCCATTAATAAGCCAGGAGAAGAATCTGAACCGACCAGAACCTTGGTTACTAAATAATAAGAAAGAAACATTCCTAAAGCAAGTGGAATCAAAAAATTAAGAGCTGTGAAGAAATCTGTGCGAGATTCTTTGGGAAAACCTGCTTTGAAAAATGAAACACAAACTGACAAAAAATTAAGTAATTTATCATATATGCCTAAAATTAACGCTATAGTTCCTCCGCTAACTCCTGGAACTGCATCTGCCAGCCCCATAAGCAAACCACATCCAAAAACTCCTTTCAACTTATTATCATCATTCATTTTTCTCTCCGAAAAAATCTATCTTTGATGCAATAGCGACTTTAGCTGCCAATTTTCTTGAGGCGCGGCCTTTGTCCTTTCCTGACGAGCGTTTTACTGTTGGATGTTGATAAAGAACTCCATGTTTTGGAGGAGGGCTACCGTCTGCCATATGCCTGAAAAGAGCTTTTTCAGCACCTAATAATTGAATTGTAGATGCAGGTAGTCTAGCTAATTTAGAAAGATTGCCTGCTAGTGCTACTATTCTAACAGCTAACTGAGTGCCTAAGACATTTACTAGGTTTGGAAAAATTAAAGGGGATTTCTCATCTAAGTATAACGATAATTCTTCGATTAATTTCTTTGTGCCTTTTATGTGACTCTTCAAGGGCTGTATCTGTGATGGCAACGTTTCATCATCAAATATTTCATCTAATTTAGCCCGGGGATAACCCGTTATTTGAGAATACCAAGTAGTAAATCTTTCTGAAGCTAAGTTGAAAGTTGAATGAGCTTCGTCTAATGCTTCTATTACTTGAATTAAGTTTTTGTCAGGAGTCAAACTATTTTGTATTGCTCTTTTTGCTTGAAGGATACTGGCTTCTCTAAGTAAAGAAAATGGTAAATTCAAATATTCATCCTTCAACTTTGAAAGGTCTTCAGTCTCCAAAATATGAGAAAGCTCTTCAGGATTGATAATTTCTCCAGTTTCTGCCAAAGTGACACTCCAAAGAAATTATTTTCTACGAACAATCCTTGATAGTAATGATACTAAGAGAATTACTGAAATTAGACTTGGACCTGGAAGTAAACCTTCTTCCTCTTCTACAATAGGCTCATCAACAACTAAATCTGATTTGAGGACTGAGAAAGGTAATGCCTTCTTAACTGATTTTGATGAATCTGTACTCAATGTCACATTAAGAGTTCCAGAGGCTTCGGTTGCAGCTTGCATAAGAGGTGGTTTGACTTCAATAGTTATTTCTTGCCAACCGCCAGGAACAAGCTCGTCTGTTTCAGAAGGCAAGGTAAACCATGACGTCCTTTTACCTTCTATTTTCAGACTGCATGTCTCAACTGTATTTCCATTGTTAGTAATGCGGACTGTGAATTTTCCAGTAGTACCTGCTGTAACATCACCTGCTGTTGTTTTAACTTCAACATCTATGTCGGCTTTTTCATCAATATATATTACAAAGGAAAGAGCTATTTCTTCTCCTGATTGATCTGAAGATACTTTAGCATTAATTGGATTTTCACCTCCAAAAACATTCTCTGGAACGTCAATATTCAAATAAATTGTCTTTGATTGCATTGGACCTAATGTAAATGATGATTCTGAAAAAGAGGCTAACCATCCTGCTGGAGTAGAGGGTGACGGTAAACTGACATAATCTACCGAATTACCTTCATTAGTTACAACTATTTGGAAAGGTATAGAGGCTCCAGGCTCACCATCTTTCCGATCTGCAGGTACTTCAACTGACAAATCATAAACAGGATTTGTATAAACTGTAAATGTATCAAAATTTGAAACTTTGTTATTCAGGCCTGAAACTGCGTCTAGATGTAGGAAAACACCATTTACTACATTAGCAGCTTCATTTGGATTGGTAGTTATTTGTAGAACGAAGGATGTCGTCTGCCCTTTACCAACCGAAACTTTAGAAGAGCACACACTGTTGACAAGAATACAAGTTTCCCATCCTTCAGGAAGGCCTGTAACTTCTAAATTAATATCATCCTCTATATTTGCATTGTTTGTTATTTCTACATTAAAAACATGCATTTCACCAGGACCTTCAAAGGATTCAATTTCTAAAACATCTATTGTGAATTCTGCATAATATTCTATTTTAACTGAAATAGGTAATTCTGCAACTTTAAAGTCATCTTCATCCAATATTACATCAATTGTAAAGTTAAAGAAACCAGGGTTTTCATTATCTGCAACTGTAAAAGCAAGAATGAAATCCTCTGCACCTCCATATGGATCTAAGTCCATAGTTTGGTATGGCAGATTTTCAAAAGTCCAGCCGGCTGGAATCTCATCCGATTCAAATGTATATGATTGATGGCTGTTACCTAAGTTAGTAATTGTTACGGCCATATCAGAGGAATCTCCTGGATTCATAATAAAACCGGAATCCCAAGCTACATGACGATTCAAGACTTTATCAACTGTTGTAAGTGTTGTTATGTCGTCTGTGACTGAAGTCTCTGTTTTGGAATGTGCTATAACACCCATCTCTGCAGATTCAGTATTTCGAGCAGAACTAGGGACATCAACATACAAAGCAACTTCAAAAACATCTCCATCCTCTAAATCTAAAATTTCGTAAGTACTTAAATCAACACCCCAAGCGCTACAATCATCACACCGAACAATTTCTAAAGAAAAGTCATCTGGATCTGAACCTGTGTTCTCAAGGCTAACTGTGTAAACAACTGTAGTCCCTGGATCACCACCCTTCTCTGCAGAATCAACTGATAAACTCAAATCAATTATTGGAATTCTGACTGAAGTATTCATTTCAACGGAATCACTAAAATGATCTCTATTCACAGAAGTTACTTCAACAAATGATAATGACCAATCATCTTCTTC
>JAKURQ010000011.1 GCA_022449785.1 Candidatus Poseidoniia archaeon | reverse complement strand
CTCAATCAAGGCGTCTATCCTTTCTATATCATCCATCAGCCAATTGTTTATGCTGTTCTTATTGTATTTTTAGCAACCGGATATTCTGATATTGTAATACTTGTGATCGGCACTATTTTGGTTACACTTGGGTGCTGGATATTTTTTGAACTTACAAAAAGACACTGGATAACTAGAGCAATGTATGGAATTAAAGAAATTCCAAATAAAAAAGAAACAGACTCTGAAAAGACCCCTATTGTCGAGGAAACTTAACGCCAGTCCTTATATAGGGTCCGTTTCTGCGAGCGACCCTACATTCACGCAACCAGACGTTTAGGGCAATTATCCCTACACCTCTTGAGACACTTGTTCTCGACGAGAAACGGCGTCACGGTACGATGTGCAACCTGTGGGAAACTACGCCTGATTTCGACACCGTTAGCAACGGTTAGCGTTATCTGGAGAGAAAGGAAAAGATGCCAAAACACAACAAACCGAACCGCGGATCTATGGCTTTCAGCCCTCGCAAGAGAGCACGCTCTGAAACGCCACATATCTCTAGTTGGGCTGCTGTCGATGGTGATGACCCTAAAATTCTTGGTTTTGCAGGATACAAAGTTGGAATGAGCCACATAATGGCTGTTGATTACAGAAAGAAATCTACCACTGCTGGACAAGAAATTCGTATGCCTGTTACTGTAGTTGAAATGCCTCCAATGAAAGTTATTGGAGCTCGTGGATATATTCAAGATACTTATGGTTTGAGGACTCTTACAGAAGCATGGGACAAGAAACTTGATTCTGAACTAGAGCGTAAATTACCTATTCCTAAAGAACAAGACAATAAAGCTGCTTGGAAAAGCATGAAGGATAATGATCTTGAAGAAATTAGATTACTTGTTCAAACCCAACCTAAAATGGTAACAGGAATACCAAAGAAAAGACCTGAAATCATGGAAATGGCTGTTGGTGGTGGAGACATAGGTGCTCAAATCGATTTTGCAAAAGGCATGATTGGTAAAGAATTTACAGTTAATGACTTTGCTGAAGATGGAGAAATGTTAGATGCTGTAGCTGTAACTACAGGATATGGTTTCCAAGGTCACGTAAAACGCTGGGGTGTAAAATTACTAACACACAAAAATTCAAAACATCGTAGAATGATTGGAAACTTAGGGCCTTTCAGTCCTGGTTATGTTGTTTCTACTGTACCTCAAGCAGGTCAAACTGGCTATCATCAAAGAACTGAATACAATAAAAGATTACTAAAAATTGGAGACAATCCGGATGAAATTAATCCAAAAGGTGGTTTCCTAAATTACGGTTTAGTGCGTGGAACTTATGCATTATTGCATGGTTCATTGCCTGGACCTACAAAACGTCTGATTAGATTTAGAAAAGCTGTCAGATTCCACGGAACAAGAGCTGATTCCGTTGTAAAACCAGAAATAACAATGGTTTCACAAGAAAGTCAGCAGGGAGTGTAGAATGAAAGTTCCTATTTACTCCATGAAAGGTAAAGCTTCGAAAAGCTCTGCAACTTTGCCTGATGCTTTCGAAGAACCTGTAAGATTAGATTTAATTCGTAGAGCAGTGAGGGCTGCAAGAGCTAATCGTAGGCAAGCCTACGGGGCATCAAGAGGGGCAGGTTTCCGTCACTCTGTATCTTGGCCAGGTAAAGGCCGTGGTATGGCCCGTACACCACGTAAGAATGGTGGAGGCGGTAGAGGTGCTCAGGCACCAAATACTGTGGGCGGAAGAAGAGCGCATCCTCCTAAAGTAGACAAAGAATGGGATTTGAAAATCAATTCGAAGGAAAGAAAGAAAGCTTTCAGATCTGCTTTGGCTGCAACTTCACAAGAATCGTATGTAAGTGCAAGAGGTCATGAAATTCCAGAAAAGGCAACTCTACCTTACGTAGTAGAAGACAAGATTGAAACCATTGCATCTGATCATGAAGGTGAATCAATAACAAAGAGAGCTATGGCCTTACTCGATAGTTTGGGGCTTGGCGAAGATGTTGACCGCTCATATGATGGTAAAGGAATCAGAGCAGGAAAAGGTAAGAGACGTGGAAGAAAATATCGAACTCCTAAATCTGTTTTGGTAGTTCTTTCCGAAAATAATGGATCTGAAAAAGCATTCCGTAACCTATCTGGTGTTGATGTTACTACTGCTAAGGATCTAAATACAGAATTATTAGCGCCTGGCGGAGATCCAGGAAGATTAGTTGTATTCAGTAAATCAGCCGTATCGGCTTTAGGAGAAAGGCTATGAGTGAACATAAAGTAATCCTCAGCCCAAGATCCAAAGAAAGAGCATTATACATGCTTGAACAAAATAAATTAGAATTCTATGTTGCTCGCACTGCATCAAAGCACGACATAAAGGGAGCTGTAAGGGCTCTTTTCCAAGTTGAAGTGAGCAAAGTTAACACGAGAATTACCAAAGAAGGTAAGCTAGCAATCGTCAAACTCTCAGAAGGGCATTCTGCAGAAGATTTGAGTAATAGATTAGGAATATTGTGATATAAATGGGAAAGAGAATCATACCTAGAAGACGCGGTCGTGGACATCGTTACAAAGCTCCAGACAATCGTTTCAAGGGTGAAGCAAGACATCCTAGAGCTAAATCTTCAACTGGTAAAGTAGTAGAATTATTACATGATCCGGGTAGAACTGCTCCTGTAGCCAAAGTAGAAGATCAAGATGGGACCTACACCATGATTGCTCATGATGGTATGCATCTTGGACAAGAAGTTAGTGCCGGACATGGTGCAGAAATCGAACAAGGAAACACTGCTTACATTGGTTCAATACCTGAAGGAACAAAAATTTACAATGTAGAAATGAAACCTGGAGATGGAGGCAAATTGGCTAGAGCTGCAGGACAAGCTGCGATTGTTATCTCTCATGGTAAAAGGACAACTGTCAGATTACCATCAAAAGCTCAGAAAACACTAGATAATATGTGTCGAGCTACTATCGGAGCTGTAGCTGGTTCTGGAAGAGGAGAAAAACCAATAGCAAAAGCAGGTAAGAATTTCTATCGTACTCGTTCAAGGCCAAAAATTTGGCCTAAAGTTAGAGGAGTCGCAATGAATGCGGTTGACCACCCACACGGTAGTGGAAGAAAGCAAACTGTTGGTGTTCAATCTACAGTATCAAGAACTGCTCCGCCTGGTCGTAAAGTGGGACACATTGCAGCTAAACGAACTGGAGGTAAACGCTAATGGCTCGTAGAACAAAAGGACTTGCAACGCCAAAAGCTGCAAGAAGGAGAGAGAGAAAGAGGAAGGCAGGTATTCAAGTACGCCGTAAGAAAGAATTTACTTACCGCGGAATGACTATCGATAAACTTCAAGAATTGAATTTTGAAGACTTTATGAAAATTGTACCTTCCAGACAAAGAAGATCCTTCAGAAGAGGCTTGAGTAAAGAACAAGCCAAATTAATTAACGATTCTAATAGTAAACCGGACAAAGTAATACGAACTCACCGTCGTGAAATGATAATTATTCCTCAATTTGTAGGAAGAACTTTTGCAGTTCATAATGGAAAAGAATTCGTAAACTTAGAAATTATGCCCGAAATGATTGGACTTTACTTTGGGGAATTAGCCCCTACAAGAACGTCCCCTACACACACTGGACCTGGAGTTGGCGCTACCAAGTCATCTAAATTTATGCCGTTGAAGTGATATTATGAAAGGTTTCTCATTCCCATACGATCCCGAAATTCATGCTGCTGCTCGTGGTACTGGATTGAATGTATCACCTAAGGCTGCCAGAGAAGTATGTCATGCTCTCAAAGGTATGGAACTTGAAAAAGCTAAAAGTTACTTGGAAAGAGTAATCCGAAAAGATCAAGCTGTTCCATTCAAGAGGCACGATGGAAAAGTAGGGCACAGAAAAGGTAAGGGAATGTCAACTGGAAGATATCCTATCAAAACTGCTGCTGCCATTCTGAAGATAATCGAATCTGCTGGAAATAATGGTGAAGCTATTCATATTGATATTGAAAACTGGAGAATTGTACACATTGCTACCTCTCGTGGTCGCTCTTTTGAGGCACGATTCCCAAGAGCTCGTGGAAGAGCTACCCCTAAAATGCGTGAAAGTGCAAACGTAGAAGTTGTTCTGGAGGAATTGAAATGACTGTCGTAAAAGAAATGTTGAAAGAACGTGTAAGACGTGTTCAAGTTCATGATCATGTGCAAAACAAAACCGCAAGAGCTGGTTTTGGTGGACTTTCAATACAAAGAACTCCTTTGGGTACACATGTAAGGATCTCTGCTGAAAGGCCAGGATTAGTAATTGGTAGGAAAGGCAGTGATATCCAAAGATTAACTGAAGAATTGGAGAGAAAATTCGGTTATGAAAACTTGCAGGTTGAAGCTGGTGAAGTTAACAATTTCGCTTTGAATCCTTTGATTATGGCTGCAAAAGTAGCTAATGCCTTAGAACGCGGATGGAATTACAGAAGAGCTGGAAACTCTATGCTACAGCGCATAATGGATGCTGGAGCGCGAGGTTGTCAAATCACAATTGCTGGTAAATTAACTGGATTAAGACACAGAACTGAAAAATTCTTGTCTGGTCACATCAAATTCTGTGGTGAAACTGCATTAGAATTAATGGATGTTGGAATTGCTCAAGCAAAACTCAAACCTGGTACTATTGGAGTTAAAGTAGCAATAATGAAACCAGATGCACGATTACCTGATGAAATTGAAGTTGTAAAACCTGAAATTCCTGCAACTGAAGAAGTTAAGGAAGAGGAAGGAGAAGAAGAAACTGAAGAAGCTAAGAAAGAGGAAGATTCTAAAGAAAAACCTAAGGAGAAGGAAACCAAAAAGGAATCCAAAGGTGAAGAAAAGAAAGAGGAAGGTGAAAAGAAATGACTTTGAAGAAACCTTCTGAACTCCGAGAAATGCAACCTGAAGAGAGAGAATCAAGACTTCGTGAACTTCGCTCAGAATTGATGAATGAAAGAGGAGTGGCTTCCATGGGTGGACAACCAACATCGCCTGGAAGAATGCGAGCTTTGAAGAAACAAATAGCAAGATTAACAACAATTATGCGAGAAATAGAACTGGAGGCTGAACACAATGGTTGAAATTGATCCATTGACTGGTTTACCTAAAGAATTACTCGCAATGGAAGACATTGTAAGAGAACAACAGTCGATTAAAGTACACGTAGAGAAACGTAGGTATGGAAAATTAGTTACTGTGATTGATGGCATGGGCAAAAGTGTCGATATCAATGACTTAGCTAAACAATTGAAAACGAAATGCGCAACTGGAGGAACCTCGAAAGGTGGAGTAATCGAGCTGCAAGGCGACCATACCAGAAAGGTCAACGAAGTGTTATCTGATATGGGTTTCCCAGTGGAGGTCGAATAATGGATGGTAGGACTGAATTCATTGGAGAAAATGTTACAATTTCACACCATAGTGACCCTAGTTTATGCGGAGTTTCAGGCATGATTGTGGATGAAACTCGTGAAACTGTTGTCATAGAATCAAATGGTTTGAAAAAGATAGTAAGCAAAAGACCTGCAAAATTCATGTTTGAAAATGGAGAGATTGTTGGTTCTAAAATTGCATATCGACCACAAGATAGAATAAAGAAGGTGAAAGCATGAGTAAGGAAGGACCTCGAGACATAGGAGTAGATGTTGAGAAGCCAGCAAATCCTTGGGATGGAGATCCAAATGATCCTTTCTATGGAAGTTTACCAGTTAGAGGTCAAATGTTACGCGGAACTGTTCTAAAGGCAAAAGCTCAGAGAACGGTCGTCGTTCAAATTGACAAAATGAAGTATGACTCTAAATATGAAAGATATGCTAGAAGTTCATCTAAGATTAATGCTCACAGTCCTGCAAGTGTAGGTGCTGCTGAAGGTGATTCAGTAACATTAATGGAATGCAGACCGCTGTCAAAGACGAAGTCATTCGTTGTGATAGAAAGGAGGGATGCATGAGAGCTATTGCAGGAAGGCAAATGAGAGGGTTACCACAAGGTGCCAGACTCGATTGTGTCGATAACAGTGGAGCAAAAACTGTTGAAATCGTTACTGTTCTTAATTACAAAGGAGTTCACAGAAGATCTCCTGCTGCAGGAGTTGGTGACATGGTGGTAGCTTCGGTGAAAAAAGGAAAGCCCGAAATGCGCAGGCAATTGGTCCGTGCAGTTATCGTAAGATGCAGAAGGCCTTATCGTAGAGCTGATGGGACTATGGTCCAATTCGAAGATAATGCTGCTGTCCTAACAAACGAGCAGGGAGAAACAAAAGGATCTGGAATCAAAGGTCCTGTATCAAGAGAAGCTGCAGAAAGATGGCCACGTATTGCTGCCGCTGCAACAACAATAGTATGATAATATGAGTTCAAAACAACCAAGAAAACAGAGACTCGCCCGATATACGGCTCCTTATCACCGTAGACATCGTGAGATGGCTGCACCAATTGACAGAGGGCTCCGGGAGAGGCAAATGGGTAGAGGATTCATGTATCCTCGATCTATGGCTGTTAGAAAAGGAGACAGAGTTATGATTGTAAGAGGGGAAGGAAAATCTAAATCTGCAACAAGAATAGCTAAAGTTGATAGAAAAGCACGTAAAATATACGTTGAAGGATTTACCTATTTCAAATCAGATGGAACTGAATTGCAACGGCCTATTGATGCATCAAATGTCGTTATCATTAATCCTGATTGGTCTGATATGAAAAGAAGAAAATTACTAACTCGTGTAAATGAATCAGTAGAATGGACTGAGGAAGTTATATCTGAATTCGAAGCTGCTGAAGATGAATACGAAGCTGAAACTGTTGGACCTATAGAAGAAGAATCTGAAGAAGAAACTTCCGAGGAGGGAACGGAAACTGAAGAACCTGAAGCTAAAGATGTTGATTACGATAGTATGACTGTTCCTCAGCTAAAAGATGCTTTGAAGGAAAAAGGGTTGCCTGTTGGAGGCAAGAAAGCAGAACTTATTGATAGGCTCAAAGGAGGAACTGAATGAGTAGTGACCACTTGAAACGTTTAGTTGCACCACGTTCTTGGAATATTGCAAGAAAGGAAAACGTTTGGACTACTAGACCTATGCCTGGTAAACACTCCTTAGAAGGAGCTATACCTATCTCCACAATTCTAAGAGACTATCTGAAGGTCTGTGATAATAACCGTGAAGCTAAGATTATTCTCCACTCAGGAGAAGTCTTACTCGATCAAAGAGTTGTAAGAAAACCGAAAACTGCTGTGGGATTAATGGATGTAATCTCCTTACCTAAAATGAAAGCTCACTTCAGAACGATGATTGATAATCATGGAAGAATTGAATTCGTACAAATAAAACCTGCAGAAGCAAAGTGGAAACTTGTCCGTGTTGAAAACAAGACAGTTATCAAAGGCGGTAAAACTCAATTAAATTTACATGATGGAACAAATATTCTATCTGATAAGAAAGTGAAAACTGGTGATGTCTTACAGATTACTTTACCTGATATGAAAATAAAATCAACCTTGGAATTCAAAGAAGGTGCTCAAGCACTTATCACTGGCGGTTCACACGTTGGTTCTATTTCTAAAATTAAAGGTGTAGAAGTCACACGCAGTACAAAACCAAACCTAGTTATGTATGATGAATTCCAGACGATAAAACCATACACTTTTGTCGTAGGTGAAAAGAAAGCTATGGTTGCTCTTCCGGAGGTTAAAGTATGAATCCTATGAGAGAATTGAGAATAGCAAAGGTTGTTCTAAATATTGGAGTAGGAGAGGCTGGTGAGAGATTAGCAAAAGCTGAAAGTGTTTTGGAAAAGATAAGTGGATGTAAACCTACAAGAACTTTATCAAAATCCACTAACCGTGATTTAGGAATACGTCTTGGAATGCCTATAGGATGTAAAGTTACGCTAAGAGGAGCTGCAGCTGAAAAAATTATCAGAGATTCATTATGGGTTCGTGAGAACAGACTCCCGAACTATTGTTTCTCTAAGACTGGCGGTTTGAGTTTTGGAATTCCTGATTATACTGGATACAAAGATGAGAGCTATGATCCAGATATTGGGATATTTGGACTTGATATTGCTATTGCTTTTGAAAGACCTGGTTTCAGAGTCTCTAGAAGAAAAATTAAGAGTAAAAAAGTTGGCAAAAACCACAGAATTAATGCGGAAGAATGCCAAGAGTTCATGCAAAAGAAATTTTCCTTGGAGGTTTTCAAAGTATGAACATTGATGACGTAAAAATAAAGGAACGTGAGGTATATCGCGGACGTATCGAAGGATGTGTCTTGTGTGATAGAAAACGTGGACTTGTAAGACGTTATGGGCTGAACTTGTGTAGACAATGTTTCAGAGATAAAGCCATGGAGCTAGGATTCAAAAAATACGATTGAGGTAAGAAATATGAGACACGATTCACTATCAGATGCGCTTGTTCTTATCAAAAATGCCGACCACGTCGGTAAAGAAAGTGCCGTAGTTCCAGCATCACGCTTAATTGGTGATGTTCTAAAATTATTAACTGAAAAAGGATACCTGAATAATTACGAATACAAAGAGAATGGAAAGGGTGGAGAATTTGATATTTCATTGAATGGAAGAATCAATGGTTGTGGAGCAATCAAACCACGCTTCTCTGTAAAATTAAGAGATATGGAACGCCATGAAGCTCGATATTTACCTGCTAAGGATTTCGGACTTCTAATCCTTACAACTCCTTATGGAGTCATGAATAATGATCAAGCCAAAGAAGCATCGACAGGAGGAAAGCTGTTAGCTTACGTTTACTAATGTTAATCAAAGAATTAATCCACTCTGTAAACATTCCTGAAGGAGTTTCTGTAGACAGTAGTAGTTCAAATGTTAAAGTTACAGGCCCAAGAGGTGAACTTTCAAGAAACTTTGAACATTCTGCAATAAAGATTGAACAATCTGAAAATCTTCTAAAAATTATAGGTAATAACCTCAGGAAAAAAGAAAAGGCTTTGATTGGAACTTGGAATGCTCATCTAAAGAACATGATTAAAGGAGTTGACAAAGGCTTCCTTTATGAAATGAAGATTGTTTTTGCGCACTTTCCTATGAAAGTTGCAGTGAAAGGAAATATTGTGACTATTGATAATTTCTTGGGAGAAAAAGCTACCCGTCATTCAGCAATCGCTGGCGATGCTAAAGTCAATGTGAAGGGAGATGCAGTGACTATCGAAGGAAATAATGTTGAAGATGTTGGTCAGACTGCAGGAAATTTAGAGAAAGCTACTGTCGTCAAAGGTAGAGATACTCGTGTTTTCCAGGATGGAATTTATGTGATTTCTAAGGGGGCTGCACAATGAGTGATGAAGAATACAAGCCTAGACAGAAGCCTGTTCTAGATGCAGAAACCAAGGTTGCTCTTTCAAAACGTAACAGAATGTCGAATAAACGTCCTAAGTTTAAGAGACAAAATTGGTTCCGTTACAAGCGTCTAGGAGACAAATGGAGAAGGCCTAGAGGTATCCACTCAAAAATGCGAAGACATTTCAAATATAGGATTGCAGTTGTTCAACCTGGTTTTAGAGGGCCTGCTAGTGTAAGAGGTTTACATCCTTCAGGTTTTGAAGAAGTAAGAATCAACACACCTAAAGAAGTCGATAACGTTGATCCTAAGACTCAAGCTATTCGAATTGCTAGGACTGTTGGAGACAAAAAGCGTGAAATTATTGTTAACAAAGCTGATGAACTCGGAATTCGAGTTTTCAATAGGAGGGATTTATGAATCTTTCATATCAAAAGCGTGTAGCATCTAAATTATTGAAATGTGGAGTTCATCGTGTATGGGTTGATGATAGACCTGAAGTACAAGAGAGAATTTCAGAGGCCGTAACTAGAGATGATGTTAGATTATTAATTGTTCAGAGATTTATTAGAAAACACCAGAAAAAAGGAATATCGAGAGGTAGGGCAAAAGAAATGGCTATTCAACGCTCTAAAGGACGACGTCGTGGACAGGGTTCAAGAAAAGGACATGGCGGAGCTAGAACTCCAAAGAAAGAAGCTTGGATGACTAGAATTAGAGCTTTACGTAGAGAACTAACCTCTTTGAGAGCTGATGGGACTATTGATGCTTCGCAGTATCGATTATACTATCGTAGAGCAAAGGGTGGCGTGTACAATTCTAGAAATCACTTGAGATATAATATGGAGATTGACGGAATAAAATTAGGAGGAGGAAAATAATGCCAAAAGGTATGCACTTCTCAAGAAGAAGAAAAGGAATCACAAATTACCGCAAGAGATTGGCATTGCTAAAATCAGGAATCCCTCGAGCTGTTGTTAGATTCAGCAATGCAAAGATAACTGTTCAAATCATTGACTTTGCAAAAGAAGGAGACAAAGTTTTAGCTTCTGCTAGTTCAACTGATGTTGCTGGAGCTGGTTGGAAAGGATCCAAGACCAATATTCCTGCATCTTACTTATCTGGAATGATGGCTGCTAAAAGAGCCATGAAGGCAGGAGTATCTTCTGCTGTCTTGGACATCGGTCGAATAACTCCAACGCCAGGAGGTAGAGCATTTGCAACGCTGAAGGGTTTGGTTGATGGCGGATTAGAAGTACCACATTCTGAAGACTTATTCCCTGATGAAGGGCGAATAAATGGAAGTCATATTTCTGATAAGCTTTCGAAGGATTTTGATAAAGTTATGAAGAAAATTGAAGGAGGTAAGAAATGAGCGAAGAAAAGCCAAATGAAGGAAAGAAAACGGATGGAAAGCCTCCTTACAAAGGCAAACCTCAATCTGGTGGTGGAAGACCTCAGAGAGGGCCGCCATTGTCTCCTGCTCAACAACGTAGACGTGCTGCAGAAGAGAGAATCTCTAATTGGACGCCTAAGACAGAATTAGGACGGAAAGTTGTAGCTGGGGAAATTACAACTGTTGAAGAAGCATTGGCTACTGGTTTGCCTTTACGTGAACCGCCGATCGTTGATTTGCTAATTCCTGATTTATTTGAAGAGGTTATTGACATTCATATGGTTCAAAGAATGTCTGACTCTGGACGAAGAGTGCGTTTTGCTGTTACTACAATTGTAGGCAATGGTGACGGTGTAGTCGGATTAGGTCGTGTTTCTGGTAAATTAGTTAGACCTACAATTACAAAAGCTCTTGATAGAGCAAAAATGAATATAATAGAAATTCGTAGAGGTAGTGGATCTTGGGAATGCTCTACAGCAGTACCTAATTCCTTGCCTTTCGAAGTTTCAGGAAGAACGGGGTCTACTCGTGTCACAATCAAACCAGCTCCACCTGGTGTTGGCTTAGTGACAAACCAAGTTGGTCAAATTATGTTGAGATTGGCTGGAGTAGAAGATGCTTGGTCATTTACCAAAGGGCAAACTCAGACTATCTACAATTTTGCAAGTGCGATGTTTAAAGCTCTTGAAAAGACATCCACGACAAAATTACTTCCTGGACAAGATGATTTCCATAACATGGTGAAAGGAGTGAAACAAGAATGAGTTGGGCAGTTGTAAGAGTTAGAGGCTCTGTTAATGTAAAGCCTAAAATCAAAGAAACTATGAAATTAATGCGATTGAACCGCGTTAATCATTGTGTAATCATTCCTGAAAATGATACTTACATAGGTATGTTGAAAATTATCAAAGATTACGTTACTTGGGGAGAAGTTGATGCAGAAACTACTGAATTGATGCTCGAGAGTTCTGGGAAGACTAGTGGTAATTCTACATTTACTAAAGCTGAACTAAAAGAAACTTCTTTCAAAACTATGAAGGCCTTAGCAAAAAACCTTTCAGAAGGAAAAGTTGTTATGAGAGATGTACCTGGTTTGAAGCCTGTTTTCAGACTTCATCCACCACGTAAAGGATATGAGGGGATAAAGCGCAGTTTCAAAGAAGGTGGAGCTCTTGGATATCGTGGAGAAAAGATTAATCATCTAATTAGGAGGATGCAATATGCCCAGGCGTAAATCTATGATGACTGGAAGCCGTACTCGCGGTAGAGGTCACAAGAAAGGCCGTGGTGCAGGACTTAGAGGTGGGCGTGGTAACGCAGGTTGTCACAAAACAAAACGCATAATGTATGAACGCGTAGGTCGTGTTTGGGGAGCTCACGGATTCAAAAGACCACAATCTGTAGTAAGTGCAAACAATTCAATTAATTTGAAGACTATAGAGGAAAATGCAGATTCTTGGATTGCAGAAGGTATTGCTACTAAAAAAGGAAAAGTAGTATCTGTTGATTTGGGAGAAATGGGTTATGATAAATTACTGGGCACTGGTTCTACTAATCAATCTTACAAGATTACAATAAGTGCTGCCTCTGCAAAAGCCGTAGAAAAAATTGAGGCGGCTGGTGGAGAAATCCTAAATGGCTGAAGACACTATTCCTAGAAATCCAGCCCAAGCTCTAGTTCCTTGTTTGTTTACGATTGTGCTTTATGCACTTTGGTATAATTGGAAAGATCCTCAAACTGAGGCTGCAACCCTAATGGGTATTGGTTTTATTGTTCTTACTTGGCTAGTTTACATGGGTTCTTCATACTCTGGTGAAGGGTCTAAATTACATGGTATGAAGCCTATTATTGGCCGAATGCCTACTATAACAAAACCAGAGGGGCACGTTCATTTCCGTACAAAAATGATTTGGACATTGACAATTCTTGTTATTTATTTTGCAATGACCAATGTAGCAATATATGGTCTAGGAGGAGAGACTATTGATCTTTTCAGTCAATACAGAGCTATCTTAGCTGGTGCAAGTGGAAGTTTAATGCATTTAGGAATTGGGCCAATTGTTACTGGAAGTATTATTATGCAGCTTTTTACAGGTGCAAAAATAATTAATTTAAATTTACAAAATCCAAAAGATAAGGAAATTTACCAAGGAACTCAGAAGGTTCTAGTCATGGTTATGATTGTGGTAGAGTCTGTTCCTCAAGTATTTGGTTTCCTTGAACCTAGTTCATCCTTAGTTGGAGAAGTGGGACTTACATGGGCTCGAATGACAATCATTACACAGTTAGCAATTGGATCTTACCTTGTTTTCTTGATGGATGAAAGTGTATCTAAATGGGGTATTGGATCAGGTATCTCTCTGTTTATTGCTGCTGGAGTCTCTCAAGCAATTTTCACAGGAACTTTGAACTGGGAACCTGCTCCAGGTAGTGGAAGTGAAGTTCCATCTGGTACTTTCCCGATGATTTTATGGTATCTCAAAAACTCCTCTACTTCTGACTTGAGTGATGGAGGGTACGAAGCTATGTTATTAGCGCCGCCGAATCCGCTAGTGGCATTAATCGGAACTGCTATTGTTTTCTTCATTGTGGTTTATGTCGAATCTTCAAGAATTGAATTGCCTCTTGCACACGGTAAAGTAAGAGGTGCCAGAGGGCGTTACCCAATTCGTTTGATTTACGCAAGTAACATTCCTGTAATTTTGATGGCTGCATTATTGGCTAACGTCAATATGTTTGCTCTTCTTTTCTGGTCACATCCCGGCATGCAGACGTGGCCTTGGTTAGGTAGAAATTGGATGCTTGGTGCATTTGATACTACTGACGGGCAGAATCCTATGCCTACTATGGGATTGGCATACTATGTGAATCGTATAGCGGGATTGCAAGATTGGTTCTTACCTCTAGTTAGTCCCGATAAATATGGTCAATACATGGGAGATCATGAACCATGGCAACTCCTTCTTCACATCGTAGTTTACATGGGAATTATGGTTCTTGGTTCTATTGTCTTTGCTAAGTTTTGGATTGAAACCACTAACATGGGTCCAGAATCTGTCGCTAAACAGATACAAGGTTCAGGAATGCAAATTCCTGGTTTCCGTAGAGACCCAAGAATCGTAGAAAAAGTATTGGAAAGATATATTCCAACTGTAACTGTTTTCAGTGGAGCTGTTGTTGGTTTCTTGGCAGCAGGTGCAGATATGATAGGAACGGTGGGTCAATCTTCTGGTACTGGGGTGCTGCTTACGGTCGGAATTATGATTAGGATGTACGAACAGATAGGTAAAGAGCAGATGATGGAAATGCATCCTGTTCTGCGAAGTTTCTTTGGCGAGGATTAATGCCTATATTCGGTAAATCCAAAATTGGCGACTCCTGTTTTATTGATTCTACTGCATTAATTGGCTACCCTCATGGTGCTGAACTAAACCTATTGAAAGAAAATCCTGATAAGATTGAGGGTTGTGAAATCGGTAATGATTCTACAATTAGACCTGGTGCAATTTATTCGACTGCAAAGGTGGGTAACGGGACTAGAACAGGCCATAATTTCTTGATACGAGAAAATACAATAATTGGTGATGGATGCTTAATTGGTACAAATGTTGTAATAGACAATGATTGTAATATTGGAGATAACTGTAGCTTCCAAACTGGAGCGTACATACCAACTGGATCTAAGATAGGTAATCGCGTTTTTTTGGGACCTAATGCTTCGCTCACAAATGATAAAACTCCACTTAGAACAGAATATAATCCTGAACCTATAACCATCGAAGATGATGCCACTATCGGATCTAATGCAACCCTTATGCCTGGAATTACTGTTGGTAAAGGTGCTTTTGTCGCTGGTGGAGCTGTAGTAACCAAAGATGTTCCTGCATGGACTTTAGCAAAAGGTTGTCCTGCAATATTTTCTGAATTGCCAGAAAGCCTCAAAAAACCCAACAGATTAGGTTAGTCGATGGGTGTAGTTGTAGTCACTGGAGTTCCTGGTGTTGGAAAGAGTACTGTCATGGGGGCTGCTGAAGAATATGGTTACAAGATTGTTAATTTTGGTACGACCATGTTTGAAGAAGCTCAGAACGAAGGCGTGTCTGATAGAGATGATATGCGAAAATTGGCAGTGGAAGACCAACAACGATTACAAAAACAAGCTGGAGAGAAGATATCTCAAATGGGCAATGTAGTTGTCGACACGCATGCGTCTATTCTAACTCCATCAGGATACATGCCTGGGCTACCTGAATGGACTGTAAGGGCCTTAAATCCAGATATTATCGTACTTGTAGAAGCTACACCTGAAGAAATAGAAGGACGTAGAAACAAAGATGCTACTCGGGTGAGAGACAAGGATGACATTGGACTACATCAGAGTGTTAATCGTGAATATGCCGCAACGGCTGCCGTCATAACGGGTTCAACTGTAGCTATTGTTGAAAATCATGATAACCAAGTTGATGTTGCTGTTGAACAATTTAGGAAGATTTTGGGGAAATGAGCGAAGAAGAGCAAAGTTCTGAAGAACCGGTTCAACCACCTGCAATGGGAGGAATGCTCATCACCATGTTATTCATGTTTTACATTATTCTAAATGAAGATTTACGAACGGGTATGGGTACATTTGCTGAGGGTGTTCTTGAACCACAAATTGGATTTGATCATAAATATCCTATACTAACATTCCTTTTTGCAGGCGTTCTAATGATTTCGGTCACTACTATTATTCGACATATGTTGATTGATTGGGAAAAAGTAGCTGATGTTCAAACTAAGATGGCTGCTTACAACAAGGAAATGGGAGAAGCTAGGAAAAGTGGAAACAACGCTCGAATGAACAAGTTGATGGCTTTGCAGCCTCAGGTAATGGTGCTTCAGAGCGAAATGATGTCTAACCAAATGAGACCTATGATGTTTACTATGTTGATTGCTATGCCAATCATATTTTGGCTCTGCTTTGGTGAAGGAAATTTTGTAGATAGGATGGATCACCAAGTATTGTCTTTACCTTGGGAACCAAATTATAGTTTGACTGACAAACTTTGGTTTCTTCCTCACTCAATTTTAGTTTATTCAGCACTTTCTTTGCCTTTTGGCCAAGTTCTCTTGAGAGGATTGAAATTAGCCTCTTTATCTACTAAAACGCACTAGATTAAGTCGTTCGAAGAAATATTTTTCTTGTTTTATTATTTCTTTATTCCAATCCGTTTCAAATTCTTTCATTCTACTAGAGAGAATCATGTAAATTGATCCATTATTTTCAAGGTAATCGGTTGCTTGTTTTAGCAATTTTAAGGTGAATTCTGAGCCTGTAGGACCGCCCTCTACTGCCAAACTTAATTCTGGATCGTCGTATTCATCAGCAGGTGGCAAATAGGGAGGATTGCAAACGATTGTACCAAATCTACGATCTTTTACGCAAGAAAATAAATCTCCTTCAAGAACTTCTATTTCTAAATCATTCTCTTTTGAATTGAATTTTGTTGCTTCTACTGCTTTTGGATTTATGTCTATAGCTGTTACTACGTTTCCTCTTTGAGCTAGATGCATAGAAATAATACCTGATCCGCAACCGATTTCCAAAACAGAACCTTGGAACTGTGGAATGTGCTTTGCCATTAACCAAGAATCTTCGGCAGGTTCGTAGACTCCGTCAAAATTTTTTATCTGTATTTTACCCACAATTGTCTCAAAGGAAAGGTTATATAACCTCTTATTTAAAGATATATAACTTATGGGTTGGAAGGATGGAAAAAAGCCAGAACAATATTTGTTCACCATTACAGAAGAGTTTTCTGATAACTGGAAAGCTCTAAAAGATAAAGCAAAGAAGGAAAAAAACAATATTAGTGACGTGTTAAGAGGTGCAGTCACTTCAAAAATAGAGAGTGAACGAACCAAAAAAGCTCTGATTCTAAGTCCACATACTGATGATGCGGAATTAGGTTGTGGAGGCACCATTGCAAAGATGGTTGAAGAAGGGTGGAAAGTCCATGTGATTTACTTTAGTGCAGTTAGCGATCGCTATCCAAATTTGGTCGAAGAAGCGGCAAATTCAGGGAAAATATTGGGAATCACTCATGAGATATTAGATTTTGAAACTAGATTCTTTCCTCGAGATAGGCAAGATATCTTACAGGCTCTTTACGATCACTCTAGGAAAATAGAATATGATTTGGTATTTACTCCAACTACAACAGACATTCACCAAGACCACGATGTTGTAACTTCCGAAGCTAAAAGGGCCTTTCGTAAGTCTACCTTACTAGGCTATGAACTCCCCTGGAACAATCTCGAGGTTTCTCTTAATTGTTTTATTTCTTTAGAAGAAAGGCATATCAAAAAAAAGATTTCAGCGTTAGAATGTTATGATAGTCAGAAACACAATCCCTATTTTAATGAGAGGTTTTTCAGGTCTGTAGTTAAAATGAGAGGAATACAACTCGCACACGAATATGCCGAAGGTTTTGAAACTATCAAAGTGAGGTTAGATCAACTAATATGACCAAAGTAGCTATGATTTTAGGGCATGATCTTCTAGAACCAAATGAAGATACGCGCGTCTATCGTGAAGCTTTGAGTTTGGTAAAGGCCGGATATGAAGTTACTGTATTTTGTTGGGCACGACGCATGGAAAAATATGAAACTAAATGGGAAGTTGAAAGAGATGGAATCAATGTTGTGCGGATATTTGAAGAATTAGAAGGAGGGTTCTTTTCCAAAGTTAGAGGATTTTGGCGAGCAATGAAACAATTGCAACTGAAAGTTGAAGAATATGGGGCTGCAGTTATACATGCACATGATTTAGAAACTCTTGAAGCTGCAGTGAGTGCAGCAAAGAAAAACGATGCTAAAGTTATTTTCGACTCTCATGAAGATTGGCCCATGATGGAAAGTGTACAGAACTGGTTCATTGGAAAATATTATCAAAGAAAACAGAAGAAATTATTGAAAAGTATTGATGCGCTTTTGACTGTTTCAGATGAGTTGGCGCTTCGCCTTGGAGGAGGGACTGTTCTCTATAACTCTGAGCCTGTAGAAGTCGTAGAAAGGCCTGTTGAAAATCATAAATTTGGTATGGATGGAGTGATAGCTGGTTACATAGGGGGACTCAGAAAACCAATTCTAGAAGAGATTCTTGATGCAGCATCTAAAGTGAATGCTCTCAGTTTATTGATTGTGGGGGGGCCTCCAAAAGGTAGAGGAGGATATAATCAAATGATTGAGGAATTAGAAGAAGTGGCTGTTGAAAAGGGTGCAAATGCGAAATTTACAGGGCCTTTGCCTTACAGTATGATGAATGAATGTTATGCTGCGTGTGACATTCTAATTGTGGGGCACTACGTCGATGAAAGGCTCAGGGACTTTGCAATGCCAAAGAAATTGCTTGATGCAATGGCGTACAAAGTTCCAGTCATTGTTGGGCCTTATGAAGCAAGAAGGAAAATTGTTGAACGGTATGAATGCGGAATTGTATCTGATGATTGGGTAGGTACATTGACTAAATTATCTAATGATAAAGAGCTTAGAAAGAAAATGGGCGAGAATGGATTCAAGGCGTTTAAAATGAACTATTCTTGGGACTTACAAGAAAAGAAACTACTAGAAGTATACGAAAACTTGTTAGAAGACAAGCCTAGTGAGGAAATGTGAGAGTTTTACTGACTGGAGTTGGATGTCCTGGTGCACATGCACTAATTACGAATCTTAAAAAACAAGAACCTGATATTTTTATTTTAGGAACAAATGCTACTGAACAAGCTATTGGAAAATGGATTTGTGATGACTTTGCAATCGTTCCTTGGGCTTACGAAGAAAATTATATTGATTCGATAATAGAACTTGTCCAAAAGCACAATATCGATATTGTTTTTCCTCAAACTTCATGGGAAATGTTTCATTTATCAAAAGCTGCTTCAAAGATAGAAAAGTATTGTAAACTTCTAGCATCAAAACACGAATTGGTGGGTATTTGTGAAAATAAATTCTTGATGTATGAACATTTTAAAGGAAAAATAGAAGTTCCAGACTATTATCTAGTTCGAACATTTGAAGAATTGGAAAAGGCTGCTTTGAAACTTGGCTATCCTGATAAAGACATTGTATTCAAACCGCCTGAAGGAAAAGGTGCAAGAGGTGTCCGAATAATGACTGAAAAATCTGATCGGTATGACTTGTTATTCAATGGTCGCCCCTTTGCTAAATTTATATCGATGGATGAATTGAAGACTACTGTTGCTGGAAAAGAGATTCCTGAACTAATGATTATGGAATACTTGGATGGTGATGAACTCAAAATAGATCCAGTATCAAATAATGGAGAGGTGTTAGTTTGTTCAGTCAAACTTAGAATGAATTTTGCATCGGGACTTGGAATGGACTATGAGCTCATAAAAGATGATTCTTCTGTTGAATATGCAAAAAAAGTAATGGAATTTCTTCCTATGGATTATTGTGTTGACATTAGTACTCGGGGTGGTGTGTTGATGGAAATAAATCCTCGAGTTTCTACGTACATTTATTCTGATGATTATTGTCCACCCTATCTTTCCTTAAAGTTAGCTATGGATGAAATGGATGCGCTAGAAATTAAAAAGTATCAAGATAATATTCCTATTGGGAAAAAATTGTTCCGTTATTACGGGCAAATTGATTACTAAATTTATCTTCCCCAAAATGGTTGGTCTTTCTTCTTGAAAGCCTGCATTTCAGAAATTATATCTTCTTCAATTGGACCTAATTTTACGCCTTCTTCTCGGATTTTGAGAATTGCACGTTCATCCATTTCAATGTAAAGAACATCGCCTTCGGAAATTTGTCGGCCTACTGTCACATTGTTTACTGCAATTGCAACTTCCTCGCCCTGCAATGCTTCTTTCAAAACTTGATCTCCAGACCTTAATGATTGAATGCGGCCAACTACTGAATTATCTGTTCTCAGTACGCCCTGATTCAGGGCTATTCGTCCACCAAGAACTCTTACACCAACTACTGCAGGATCTCTAGTTCGAAAAGTGTGGCCTTCTAATATTTCAAATTTGCCAGGGTGTGCATAGTCTTCTCTCAAATGTTGCGCTTGCTTATCTTTTATTTCTTCCTGCCATTCTTGATAATCTTCTAGTAATCTATAGACTATGTCTGACTCGAAAAGTTTAACGCCAGTCTCATGTAATTCTTCTTTTGCGTCTGGATGTATTTTTACATTAAATGCAAGAATTGCACGATATTCTTCGTCTGAAGGATCTGCCATCACGACATCGCGCCTTGAAACGTCTCCTACTGAAGCTTTTACAATTGGGATATTTGCGGCAGATAATTCATAAGCTAGAGCCTCTAAAGAACCAATTGCATCGGCACGGATAACAACGCCTTCATCTGTACATTTTACATTTGATTTCATTGCATCTGTAAGTTTGTCTAAGGCTTCATCGATTTCATCATCATTAGAAGCACTGTAGAATGGGGCTCCTGCAACCACTCCTTCTATATCTGGTGCCACAACTTTCAATCCAGCTGCTGCACCGACGATTTTTACACTGTCAAATTGTTGCCTTGGATCTCTTATTTCATCCAATGGCTTTGGTCTCAATAATGATCTTACTCTCGTAACTATCGGCTCAGGTTGTGCTCCAATAATCAATGTGTCTGAGGCTTTCAGTATTCCATTGTAAATTATTACTCCTAATGTTTTTCCGAGGCCTTTCTCTTCTTTAATTTCGATAACTGTTCCTTCTGAGGATCCATCGTCTAACAATAGATTTCCTCGGAGATATCGTTGTGCTAGACCCATTAGAATCATGAATAGTTCGGGTACTCCTTCACCTGTTTCTTTTACAGAGGTTGGGATTAATGCAATAGTTTTCTGGAAATCCTGGATTTCTGAGAACAATGCTGAATCGAAGCCGTGCTCCCCTAATTCTCCTATAATTTCATACATTCTCATTTGGAAATTATTTTTGGCTGTTGAACTTTGATTTGCATTATTGGCTAAGAATGAACCTGTGCGGGTTCGCCACCCTGGTAATTTATCCACCTTATTCAATACTAAAATGAAGGGTGTTTGTTGTTGTTTTAGAATATTGATAGATTCAATAGTTTGAGGCTTGAACCCTTCTGTTATGTCGACTACCAAGATTGCTAAATCAGCTAAAGCTCCTCCTCTTGATCTTAGAGTTGTAAAGGAATGGTGTCCTGGTGTATCTATGAAAAGTAATCCTGGCAGCGTTGTTGTTCCTTCTTTGAGTAATGGGCCGCATATCTTTGATACTGTTTCGAAAGGAACTTCTGTGGCGCCGATATGTTGTGTTATTGCTCCGGCTTCTCTCTGAACAACGGCCGTTCCTCTAACATAATCAAGAAGTGATGTTTTTCCATGGTCAACGTGTCCTAAAACTGCCACTATTGGCTGACGGAGGGGGGCATCTGGGTCTATTTCTTCTTCCAGTTCCTCTTCTTCGGATTCCTCTTCCGGCAAATCCTCCAAATCCTCTTCTTCAGGAACCATGAGAATGTGCGCACAATTGCCTGTTTTAAAAATGTCCGGTTAGATTTCTTTTTTCAATACTTCTGCTAAATATTCATATTCTTCTAACGAATTGTAAAGATAAGATGCTGTGCGAAGATAACGTCTATTGTGGTGTGGCCAGCTAAAAACTGGTACTTGGATCTTATATTTTTCATACAATAAAGTGTGGAGAGGATCTGGTTCTAACACTGTCTTTGTAGCTACACCTTCACCTGGTAAAACTACTGCCGATAAACCCACAATCATTGAATCAGGACATAGTTTTGGAGTTTCTAATACTTCAAGAATAATGTTTCGTGCCTCTATTGCAAGGTTTGTATTGTGTTCCATAATCTCGGCCCATCCTCCTTTTACTAGGCTATTGATGTGCTCTATGCTCTTTGGAATGCACAGCCATGGAGTTATGTCTTGGGTGCCTGTCCAATCGAATTCTAAACGTATTTTTTCATTCGTATTGCCCTCTACTGAAAATCCATGACTTATTGAAAGAGGATTGATTTCTGATCTTTTGTCTTCTCTTATGTAAAGAAATGCTGATCCTTTCGGTGTGCACAGCCATTTGTGCGCATTTCCTGTAGCATAAGCAGGCTTTAATTTTTTCAAGTCTAGAGATACTATCCCTGGCCCATGGGCGGCATCTAATAGAACATCAATACCTTTTGATTGAAGTTCATAGACTATTTGTTCGAAGGGTAATCGAATGCCTGTTGGACTTGTTACTGTATCAATTAACGCTAATTTCGTTTTTTTTGTTGTGTGGTTTAGAATTGTTTTGGTTACTTGTTCTGGATTTTCTATGGGTAAAGACAAAGGTACAACTACTGTTTTTGCACCTGACCTTTTAGTGATGAAATCGACTGTGTTCCAACATGCTTGATATGTATGATCTGGAACTAGTATTTCATCGCCTGGTTTCAACGATAAAGCTCGTAAAATTGTGTTAACTCCTGATGTGGCGTTAGGTACAAAGGTCATTCCTGCTTTATCTGCATTAATGAAATCTGCAAGGGTTTCTATCGCTTCAGCCCATAATTTCTTAGAGGTGATATCGAAGAAATGGATTGGATCGCTCTCTAGTTCTGTCCTTAATTTGTATTGATGCTCAAGAACTGATGTGGGACACGCACCAAATGAACCATGATTGAGAAAAATTGTATCTGGATTTAAATTCCAATATTTTGATAAATTGCTTCGTTTTGGATGCTGGAGCATTTTAGCGCATTTTTGTGAACCTTCTCATCGTCTTTTTGATAGGTTCGCGCGTGTCTGCAGAAATAAATCCTTCCTCTATTTTTGAGTCCAAAAATTCCATTGCATTGTCTACAGATTCTCTAGCGCCTTTGGCAACTAGTGAGGCCATGAAAGGTTCTGCTAATTTATCTGAAACGCCTGCTTCAAGAACTATTTCTCTTAGGAAGAATAATAATTCGGTTCTTTTTCCCTCATTTAACATTGCTTTTGGCTTGCTACGTTTTTGAGGTTTCTTGTCTTTTCTTTGAGGGGGCTGGGCTTTTGTTGGGCCTCTTCGCCTATGTCTCCCTCTTCTTGCCAGAGTTACTCGCCTCCCATTTCCTTAATGGCGGCTTCTATTTGTTCCTCAGACATTTCATCACGATTGAAAAATTTCTTGTTCCCAGTATCTCTTTTTAATTTCATCAAGACTCCCCATCGACTAGGTGGTCCTCTGCTGCGACCTCCTCCTCCAGGGCCGCCTCTGTTACCGAATCTAGGCATTTCATATTCTAAATCTGAAAGATTTACGCTTTCTTTTACTGTTTCTAGAGGCGTGTCAGCTTCTTTCATGCTTCCTTTCTTTCCTAGGCTAATTCTCATATGGCCTCTCACTAAATTTGCTCTAGCGTCTTTCAAATCTATTGTCATTCCATTATTGACTTCTTCACATTCATCATTCCAAAAACTCATGATGACTGTTCCTGTTTCGTCACCAACTAGACCTTCACAGATCATAGTGCCATTATCCATAGCACGTGGTTCTTCCAAGCTCAAGACTTTTACCGGCATGTTCACGCGGCCAGTCCTTGGTGTTAACTCATCTACTTTCAAATTATCTACCTATCTTCACGACAAAAGGGGACGTTATAATGCTTCCCTAAGCCCCTAAAAACCCATAATAGGATTATAACCTATTAGGGGGAAAAGGAGTAAAACCCATAAGTATATATAGGCTACCGGGACATAAGGGATAGATTCGGAAATGCCGCCGAGTCGAAAAAAAGAGAGGCAACAAAAATGCAAACGAATGAAGCAGATTTTGAAACACACGTCGATGATATAGTGAAAGCTATCGGCGATAAGCTAGAACGCAACGTAATCGTAACTGAATTGAAACGATACGTGGAGGAATATGGAATTGATTTGGCAACGGCCAAAGAATCTATTGTAAGAAAACACTATGGAAATCCTGGTGCTTTGCAAATGGGAGCTGAAAAACTTCTAGCGCAAGTTGGACCTGGAGAAAATAATGTTCAATTCAAAGCAAAGATTCTATCTGTATATAGAAAAGAAATAACAACCAAAGAAGGTGCACAAAAAGTCCTTTTCGAAGGTGAAGTCGGTGACTCTACTATGCGCATGAGATACTCTTACTGGAGTGATCAATGTGATTTTGAGAATGGCGATGTTGTTGAAGTCCTCAATGCTTACTCAAAAAGCTGGAATGACAGGATTACACTGAATATCAATGAAGGCTCCATGAGGAAAATACAGGATGAAGAATTAGAAAAATTAGATCTTGGAACTACTACAGCCCCCGTAAATCAAGCCGGAGAAGAAGTAGAACTAGTCAATCTAAAACCAGGAATGAATAATGTATCTGTTAAGCTACGTGTAATTGACGTTGAAACTCGCTCAATTAAGGTTAAAGGTGAGGCCAAGACTATTTTTGGTGGAACTGTAGGAGATAAAACAGGAACTTGCAGATTTACCTCTTGGGAAGATCACAATATAATTGCAGGTAAAGCATACAAAATTGATAATGGATATGTAAAAGAATTCAATGGACCTGACTTACAATTCGGTGAATATACTAAATTTACTGAGATTGATGATGGAGATTTGCCATCTTTGCAAGAATATGAAGACGGAGTTCAGTATTCATTAGCCCAATTAGATGAACGCAACGGAGCTTCCGATGCAGTTGTTGAAGGTCATGTTTTCAATATCAGAGAAGGTAGTGGATTAATTTTCAGAGATAAAGATACTAACCGATTGGTTCGCAATGGTGATGACCGTAAGAATGCCAATCCTGATCTCAGGATAAAGATGATTTTTGATGATGGTTCTGGATCATGTACTGCTTACTTGAACCGTGAAATTACCGAGCAAGTTTTAGGAAGAAATTTAGATTCGTGTCTAGAATTCGTCAAAGAAAATTTCGGACCTGAGGCATTAGTAGAAGAAATTGAAGATGCATTATTACTAAAACCTTTGAAATTAAGAGGATTTGCAAGATCTGATGAATATGGATTATCTTTCTTTGCTAGAAGCTGTGAAACTGCAACTGAATTAGATGTGCCAAATGCAGCAAGACAATTCTTGGCTGCATTGGAGGGCTAAATGGTTCAAAGAAGAGAACCTGGTGTTTTAGTCTTGGCTAAAGAACTGTCTGCAGCCATTGAAAAACATGTAGAAGACCGCGAATATTCTCCAACATATTTAATTTCAGAAATTGGAGCTAAATTATCTCGTGTTTTGATAGGCGGCGTATTAGATCAGTTAGAAAATAGAGGAACTGAAGAGGATCCGTTCTATACTGCAAGAGTAATTGACCCAAACGGTGATTTCTACTATTTACAAGCCGGACAATACAATCCTGAAGGAGCTATGGCTCTTTCCAAATTAGAAGCAGGAGTGCCTGTTCTATGTGTTGGTAAAGTTAGAGCAAGAACACCAGAAGACAGTGAAAGAACATATGTTAGTGTACAACCTGAAGGCATTAGGGCCGTTTCAATGGATGAAGTTAGCCACTGGGCTATCAAAGCCTGTGACAAGCTAAATACTAGAATTAATGCCAACAAAGCTTTTGGTAATGATGATGCGGCTTTGAAAGAAGCAAGATTAACAAGAAGAGAAATGGACGGATTGGAACTATCCAAAGAATTCTATCCTACTGTTGCTGTAGAAAATTATCAAGCCCTCTTGTATGATTGTCTTACTCGATTGGCTGGAGGCGATGTCGCCACGCCAGAGACAACAAATTTCACTGGAGAATTTGAACCAGCTAAAACTGCAGAACCAGAAACTGAAACTGAGGTCAAAGAAGTAGCTGAAGAAGTTAAGGAGGAAGAGGAAGTCTCTGAAGAGAAATCCCAACCTGCTGCGAGTGATGACAACGAAGCAAAAGTTTTAGCTTTAATTAAGAAAATGGACGAAGGTGACGGAATTTATTACGATGATCTAGGTATTGCAATATCAATGGAAGGCATAGATGGTCCTATGCTTGATGAAATCCTTGATTCTTTGACTGATCAAGGACTAATTTTCCAACCTAGATTTAACCACTATAAGGAGGCATAAAAATGAGTGAAGCAAAAGTAAAAATTGTAGAAGATCTGCCTGGTGTAGGTCCTGCTATCGCTGATAAACTTAGGGAGGCTGGATACGACACATTAGAGGCAATAGGAACGCAAGCGCCTGGAACTCTTTCAGACGCTACTGGCATTGGAAAAGAATCCTGTGCTAAGTTTGTACTAGAGGCCCGTAAGGCCGCAAACATCGGTTCTTTCCTTACTGGAACTGAATTGATGGAAAAACGTGCAACTGTAGGAAAACTCACAACATCATCAAGTACATTCGATGAATTGTTGGGCGGGGGTGTTGAAACCCAATCAATAACTGAGTTTTATGGACAATATGGTTCAGGAAAAACGCAGTTTGTCTTGCAACTTGCTGTGAACGCAACTTTACCTTTAGAACAAGGTGGCTTGGGTGGTGAAGTAGCAATAATCGATACTGAAAATACATTCAGACCTGAAAGGATAATCTCCATGTCAAAAGCTTTGGAATTAGATCCTGATGAAGTTTTGAGTAAAATTCATGTTGGTCGTGCATACAATTCTCATCAGCAAATGCTGATGGTTGAAAAGGTAAGTGAACTTGCAAAAGAACGCCCTATCAGGATGTTAGCTGTTGATTCCCTAACTGGAGCTTTCAGAGCTGAATATATTGGAAGAGGCACTCTTGCAGATAGACAAGGAAAAATTAATGCTCACATGACTGAATTGGCAAGATTTGGTGACTTGAATAACGCTGCAGTTGTAGTAACAAATCAAGTTTCTTCGAATCCTGCAGCGTTCTTTGGTGATCCTACAAAACCTATTGGAGGAAATATTGTTGGACACACTTCAAAATTCAGAGTATACTTGAGAAGAGGAAAGGCCGGTAAACGTGTTTGCAGACTTGTAGATTCTCCTCACTTACCTGAGAATGAAGCATTGGTTTCTATAACAGAAGACGGAATTAGAGATGGCTAGTGAATTCAAAGAATTTCTAGCTACTCTAGAACCAGTATGGGAAGATCCAAACGAATTTGATTGGTTAAGAAAAATTAAGATTTCTTATCTGGAAAGAACGACATAATATAGCTTTTCAAACCAAACCAATTATTGATTGCTAGAGAAACAACACTCTCGTTTTCTCTTTCAACCCAAAATTGTTCTTTGGCGCTATCTTCTTTCATGAAATCGTCCATGGTTGCATAACCTGCGCTACCGCCTGTATCAACTGTGTGTTGAACATCGTCAGGTACATTTTGAGTCATAGCATTTCCAACTTTGAAAGGCCAATGTTTGAAATCTTTAGTTTCGGCATAACGGCCGATTGTTGAAGGTTCAATATCCTCATCATGAACTTTGTCATAATGAACGCCGCGAGGAGTTTCTTCCTCGTCTTTGTATTCATAATATGTTTCATCTGCGGGTTTGTAACCGCGGATTTCCATTTCAGAATTCGTCATCTTCCTCCCATTCGAAATCAGGTTCTCCTGTTCTTCTCAAGTAAACAACCGCCGATAAAATAGATACGGCTGCCAATATAGCTAACGTAGATGCAGTTCCTCCGCCAGTGAGGCCATCGATTAGTGATTGAACTGGATTGTCTTTATCTGGTGCTGAACCCTGAATTGTAATCTCAGCAACATTATTAGTTTCATCAGATTCGAATACAAAATTTCCTCTATCAATAACTACTTTGATTAGATAATCTCCTTCTTTATCGAAAGTGTGACGGAATGATGTTTTTGCTGTTGCTCCTGGGTTTGCAAACACTGCAGTTTCATAAAGAACAATCTCATTTCCACCTTCTACTAAAATAATAGAAACCGGAATTGGATTGTAATTAATTAGAGGATCTCCTTGAGCTGAAACAGTTATATCTAAAGTGAAAGAACTGCCTGCCTTGACAGTTGATGTGCCTGTTTGATTGTTAATTCTTACATCTTCTGATAACACATAATTATCTATTTCAAAACCATGAATTACCAAGTACAAATCTTCATCTGATATGACTTCCCATGAATTGCTCTGAATATCAATGATTTGTATATAGAAGTTGTAAGTATCACTTATTGCATTATCTTTATTGTAATAC
>JAKURQ010000010.1 GCA_022449785.1 Candidatus Poseidoniia archaeon | reverse complement strand
TGTAGTAACGTCATTCCACATTACTTTCGAGAGTTCTGTTTTGTCAAACCAGAAAATAAAACAAGAATGACAGGCATCTATTGTAACAGATTTGTTGAGTTTTCCATGTATTAAATCTGAAGCTAAATCTAGAATAGGCTCAATTACCCATATTATTGGAAGTCCCCTGACAAGATTTCCTAGGCTAGGAGAAGTCACTGATTTCCACGTGGCTTCCTCTTGCTTTGCCATATATCTACCTTTTTTATAAAATAGTTCAATTTCAAACATAATTTTTCTACATTTAGGGCAATCCAGAGAACCTATTTTACCCGAATTTAATTTTTCCCCTAATTTGTTTCTTCTTAATTTATTGAATCTTTTCAGTCCTTTATTTTCAAAAGTCTGGAGTTCATCTAAAGTTAGCATAACACCCTTACATTTTTTACAATTATTAGTTTTTCCTCTGTACATACTTCGTCCGTATCTTAATTTTCCACATCCTCTTGGGCAGTGAAATTCAAGGAGGGGATCTTCTCCGACTTTCGTAACTTTGACCATTATGGTGTTGTCCTACGCATTGTACGTGGGAAAGGAATTACATGCTTAATGTGATCTGAACCACATAACCAACTTACTGTTCTATCTATACCCAAGCCAAATCCTGAATGAGGGACGCTACCAAATTTCCTAATATCTAAATACCAACCATAGGATTCCGGATCTAGGCCTTCCTCTCTTATTCTTTCTACAAGCTCATCTGGTGACCACACTCTCTCACCACCGCCAATTATCTCACCATAACCTTCTGGAGCCAACAAATCATGGCAAACTAAAGATTTAGGATCGCTTGGATCAGGTCTATGATAGAATCCTTTTTCCTTTGGGAAATTAGTAATGTAAAGTGGCGTTTTCAAATCTTGAGTGAGTGCTTTCTCTTCTTTGTACCCAAAATCATCACCCCATACCAAATCAAAGCCCATTGAATTTAATTTGTCAAGTACTTCTTCATATTTCATTTTATCAAATGGTGCCTTGATATTCTCTAAAACAGAGATATCTCTTCCCAGAAACTCTAATTCAGCTCTATTTTTTGATAACACTGAAGAAATTATATGCATAATCATGCCTTCTTCTAAATTCATCATCTGGTGATTATGTAACCAAGCTGATTCAACTTCAGCATGCCAAAACTCAGTCAAATGACGGCGAGTTCTAGATTTTTCTGCCCTAAATGATGGTGCAAGAGTAAATATATTCTCTAGGCCAAACATTGTAGCTTCTGCATATAATTGCCATGACTGACTCAAATGTGCATAAAATTTTTGCCCACTCTTTTCATTTTCATCATCAATCGAAACATTGAATAGAGTAGAACCACCTTCACATGCTGATGTAGTGAAACTTGGTGATTGAATTTCTGTGAAATCTAATTCAGTCCAATAATCTCTGAAAGCTTTGAACACAGTAGAACGTATCTTCAAAGCTGCAACCATATTTCGACTACGGAGCCACAAATGACGATTATTCAATAGATGCTCGTCACTCTGATCCTTGGTTATTGGAAAAGTTTCTGCAAAATGGAATACTTCGAATTTACTAGCTCGTATCTCCCAACCACCTGGTGCTCTATCATCCTTTACAGGTTCACCTTCTAACAATATTGAAGATTCAATAAGGGCTTTACGCGCGTTAGCAAAATCTGTTTCCTCCACTTTTTCTCTAGAAACAGTACATTGAATAATTCCTGTAGAATCTCTGACGACAACAAAAGCTAGCTTTCCTGAAGATCTTGTTCGATAAATCCAGCCTCTGATTCTTACAGAATCTTTAGCCTTGCCTTGAAGTATCTCTTGAATTGGCGTGTACTCTTCGCTATTTGGAAATTCAGGGTATTCCATTACTCTGCGATTAGGTGCACAGTCATAATAGTTTCTGATGAAAATTCTTTTTAGTTCAGTGTATTGCAAGAATGTGTTAGGTGTAATCTCTTGTCCCAAATGCAAACGAGTATGTGGTGTTGACTTGAGTTATAAAACCAAGAATTGTGCACGATGTAATTACACTATGAAAATTTCTAAAGTTAGAATCTGGGTAAAAACTGAAGATAGAAATGACTTGGCAGAGTTAATCAACAACGTTAGAAAAGAGATAGCTGAACCGACTCTAAAAAATTTAGATTATTAAGAAGGTCTGATTTTATATACAGTGCGCGAGTGCGACCACCCTAATAATGAAGAGAAGCTCTCGAGTTTGGAAAAAAGCCGGAAAGCAACGTTGGAAATGGCGTAAGAAGAAGATGCGCCGTAGAAAGCGTGAGAGAAGGCGTAACAAGTAGTAAAAACTAGTATATCGAGATATTTGCTTATAATGGCACTAAATGAGGGTTTAAGATGCCTGTAATAAATATTGAACTTGATGACCTAAATCGGATGCTTAAAGAGCCTCTGAATTCGGAAGAGTTCTCCAAGATTATACCTCAGATTGGTGCAGATCCTGATGAGATTAACGATAAAGATGCAATCATTGAATTCTTTCCAGACAGGCCTGATTTATTATCTACAGAAGGCGTTGCAAGAGCTTTAAGGGCATTTACTGAACAGCAACTAGGACTAATAGAATACAAAACAAATGCACCAACAACGCATATGGTTGTCTCTCCAGAGGTGCTTAATGTCCGCCCACATGTTCTGGGAGGAATTGTAAGAGGAATTAAACTTGATGATACTGCCATCAAATGCTTGATGGAGCTTCAAGAAAAATTACATGTGACTCTAGGACGGAAAAGAAGCAAGGTTTCTATTGGAATACATGATTTAGGAAAATTAGTTGCTCCTTTCAATTATACTACCTGTTCCCCCCATGAACCTGCTTTTGTACCGTTACAAAAAGACTATGAAATGACGCCTGAGGAAATACTAAAAGAACATCCTAAAGGAATGGAATACGCACATCTTCTAGAAGAATTTGATCAATATCCCTTAATCACTGATTCAAGAAATGAAGTTGCCTCTTTACCTCCAATAATAAACGGAGCTTTGACGACAATTACAGAAGAAACAACAGAAGTACTAATCGATGTTACTGGACTTGATCAAAATGCAGTTGAAGCCTGTCTCAATATTGTTGCGGCTGCCTTAGTGGAAAGAGGGGGGGAAATTGAACAATTAGAAATTAAATATCCTTCTGAAAAAATAACAGTACCAAGAATGGAGCCAAGAAAACATAAAATCGATAATGATTATTTGATTAACTTACTTGGATTTGATCCTGAAAACTTCGCTCTTTTCAAAGCATTCAGGAAGTGTGGAATGGAACCTGATTTGCAAGACGGAACATGGCATGTTAAGATTCCGGCCTACAGGGCTGATATTCTTCATCCTATTGATCTCTTGGAAGAAGTCGCAATCGGCTTAGGATACGACAATATTCCTGAGCAATTGCCAAAAGAGGCTAGATTTGGAGATGGTTTAGAATCAAGAAAATTAGAAGATAGATGTAGAGAAACCATGCTTGGTATTGGTTTTCAAGAAGTAGTCACACTTACACTTACTTCTTCAAACATGCTACATGAAAACACTGGTAGAGAAAATGACAATGAAGCAACTGTATCCAATCCCGTTACCGAGGACTACCACATGCTCCGTTCCAGCATTCTGCCAAATTTAATAGAATTACTAAAAAGTAATAGACATCGTGAATTGCCTCAAAAAATATTTGAAGTTGGGCATGTTGTAAGAGAACACAGTAATCGGACCTCTTTATCATGGGTTGAACTAGCAAGTAAAGCAACTTTTTCAAATGCAAGAGCAACTGCAGAGATTATATCCCAAAGACTGAGCTTAGATGGAGAAGTAATTGAAGATGAAGATTCACTGTTTATTCCTGGAAGATGTGTACAACTTAAATCTGATGATTTTGTACTCAAATATGGAGAAATACACCCTCGCACACTTGAAAAATTTGAACTAGGATATCCTGCGATTGGTGGAGAAATAGTTTGGTAAAGTTACCTGTTTGTTTTGAATCAAAATCTACTGCTACGGTTTTCAGAAGTTTGTTAGATGAATTAGAATATAAATATAAAAGAACAAACGTAAATCGTTCATACAGTGGAGTAGCTATTGTAATTGCAATTGAGAGAATCGCAATGGTTTACAGATATGAAATAGATGAAATCTCTGCTACTGCTGATATTTGGGAAGAAAGGCCTAATTCTGGACCTGTAACATATATTGAAATCAGAGGTGGTGAAGAAAAAATTATCAAGGATATTTTGTCTAAATTTGCTGAAAAACTGCCTAGAAAACCTTGGGAATACACAATAGGACAAAAAATAAGAAACGGATGGTTTAGCCAAGGTATAACTGGCGCCAAAAAGAATTGGCTGAAGGTAATTGAATGAGTTTACTAAAAGATATTGAACCAATAAAGACCAAGGATTATCTTAGAACTAAATTTCAGGAGTATTACCAAACTGCTGAGATTACATTACCGCCAAGATTCACTTCAAGAGAATGGGGCTTTCTAGATTGGAATGGAAGAGGAATGAGACGTCATGTGAAATTTAATTCATTCAATGAAGTGAAAAAATATTTACAAAAAAATACTCCTGCGCATTGCTACCATTCAGTAGCATATTATGAGGATCCAGGAAAAATGTCAATGGTAGAAAAGGATTGGAAAGGGGCGGATTTAATTTTTGATTTAGATGCAGATCACTTACCTGAAATGCAGGATGTTATAGGTGGAAAAATCACTTTTGCACAATTAATGGAATATATTAAAGAACAAACCTCAAGACTAGTTAACGATGTTCTACTAGGAAATTTTGGATTAAGTGAAAATGAACTAATGATTGTTTTTAGTGGTGGTCGTGGCTACCATGTACATGTTAGAAATCCTGATGTACTAACACTACCTTCTGGTGCTAGAAGAGAGATTGCAGACTATTTGACTGGAAAAGGTTTAGATTTAAATAAAATTTTGATTGATGCAGGATACACTAAAGAATATCCAATTCGTGGTAAAGGACTAGAACGGAAAAATATCCCTTTCAGTAAACTTCCAAAAGATGATTCGAAAGGTTGGCAAGGAATAATTTCTAAATTTATAAATGAGAAATTAGACAAACTAAGGGAGATGGAAAAAGAAGAAAGGAAGAAAGAAATAAAGGATATAGGAATACCAAAAGATGTACTAAATCTAAAAGATAATAATGAAGAGGCATTCAATAATATTCCTGAATTTGCTAAGAAAAATTTTGTCAAGTTTGCATTAAAAGAAACTGCAATACATCCGGATGAACCTGTTACTGGTGACATCCATCGGTTAATCCGATTACCTGGTTCACTGCACGGTAAAACAGGTTTAGTAGTTAAAACATTGAGTAGGAAAGAATTGGATAATTTTGACCCTTATGAAATACCAATTGCTTTTGGTGAAAAACCTGTTAAAGTTCGAAATGTAGTTGGAAGGCCTGTAACGATGGGGAATAACCATAAATTAAATATTGATGAGATTAAGGAGTTACCAGAATTTGTAGCAATATATTTCATGGCAATGAAATTTGCTACACTGTGTCTTGAAACATGATTTGTGGAGTAGATGAAGCAGGTAAAGGTCCTGTATTAGGGCCATTAGTAGTGGCTGCAGTTGCAGTTGATAATGCAAAAGACATACAGGATTTGGGAATAAAGGATTCCAAACAATTGACTCCTGAAAAGCGAAAAGAGTTATCAAATCTTATCAAAAATAAATTTTCTTTTGCCATAGAAATTATAGAAGCTGAAAGGGTTGATGAATATAGGAGACAAAATAAATTAAATGACCTAAATCGTGAAGCTTTTGAAAAACTTATTTCAAAATTGGATCCTAATGTAGCATACGTAGATGCTGCTGATGTAAATGAACATAGGTTTGGAAAACAGATAAAAGAAAAACTGACAAATGAAAAAGATACAGATGTGATTTCAATGCATAAAGCTGATGCAAAAATTGATGTGGTAGCTGCAGCCTCCATAATTGCTAAGGAAACAAGGGAAAATGAAATTAGAAAACTTAAAGAAAAAATAGGAGACTTTGGGAGTGGTTACCCCTCTGATGAAAGGACAATTAAGTTTTTGAAGAGCTTTTATTCTGATAATGGTAAGTGGCCTACTGGAACACGTAAAAGTTGGAAAACTGTAGAACGTATACGTCCTGTAAAGACACTTGATGATTTCGGTGAAAAATAATGACAAACAGTGTAATAGATTTGCTTGATGAGAAAGTTATAGAATTTAATTCGAGAATAGATGGAGAACCTGAATTTTCTAAGATGATTGAAGGTAAGAATCGAACTATCTGCATCTGCGTGTCGGATGGTGATAACTATTCGACAAAATTAGAATCTATGAGAATCGAGGATTTTGTAAAAACTGAGAATACGGATGCTGATCTAGTTGTTACTGCAAATTCAGAAGTTTTAACTGGCCTGATCAACAGAGAAATTTCTCCAATTAAAGCATATATGTCAGGGGATTTGAAAGTCAAAGCCAGCCTAACTGATATGTTACTTCTGAAAAGATTATTTTGATTTTCTAGCAAATATTTTATTGGATAATTCTGCTATCTCTTTTGGTTCTAAAACCTCTGCTCTTTCATCCATATTTTCTAAATCATCTAATTCAATATCTTTGAAATTTAATTTTAGACAATTACGTATTTTTTTCCGTCTATGTGTAAAAATTGATCTCACAACTTGCTCAAAAGTAGTAAAATCATCTAATACATAATTTGGTTCTCGTCGAGTCAATTTAACTACTTGAGAATGTATTTTTGGTTGAGGTTGAAATGCAGTTTTAGAAACCTTGAAAAGTTTCTTCGTCTCAGCATAATGATTAGCCATAACTGAGAGGCGTCCATAAGTTTTGGATCCTGGTTTAGCTACAAGCCTATTGGCAAATTCTTCTTGAAACATCAAAACTGCTCTCTCCCATTTGTAATTAAATAATCGAAATAATATAGGTGAGGAAATTGAATAAGGCAAATTTGCAACTATAACATCTATATCAGGAATATCAAAATCAAGAATATCTCCTTCAACAATATCTGCTTTATCTGCAAATTTTTGCTTAAGGACGACTGCAAGCCATTTATCTTTTTCCACAGCTAAAAGAGGGCCTTTTTCAACCAATAAATCAGTTAATATTCCTCTTCCAGGACCTATTTCAAGAATTTTTTCATCACTTCCAATATCTGCTAAATTAACAATTTTCTTTGCTATATTATCATCTATGAGGAAATTTTGACCTAGCATCTTCTGTTTGCGCCTTGAATGGTGGGCCGGGGCGGAATCGAACCGCCGATCTTCGCCTTGTAAGGGCGACGTCATAACCCCTAGACCACCGGCCCGAGTAATAAGCTATGTCCAAGGGTCAAGGTCTTGTAAACAATGGAGTACTAAATGCCATCCCTCAATTATAAATACAGTTTTGTTTCCAGCGCAATATGCTTCCACAATTAAGGCAGATGGGCATTAATCCATCAGCAATATATTGTAACCTTTCACAAGAAGAATGGAGAGAACACGAACTAAAAAGGGGAGAAGGAAGATTATCGGAAAATGGGACTGTAATTGTCAATACTGGAATCTACACTGGAAGATCTCCAAATGATAGATTTATTGTTAAAAATAAAGAAAGTGAGCATCTAATTGATTGGGGAGATATTAACCTGCCACTTAGTGAAGATTCATTCAATATTTTAGAAAACGCTGTAAAGAAAGAAATGGAAAACAAAGAATTGTTTATTTTTGATGGATTTGCAGGGGCTGATAAAAGATACCAATTACCACTTAGAGTAGTTACTATGAAGTCATGGCAAGGCCATTTTTCTCACAATATGTTTATCAGACCTAATGAAAAGGAATTGGAGAATTTTAAACCTGATTTTACAATACTAAATGCATCATCTACTGAAATAGAAAATTGGAAAGAATTAGGCCTAAATTCAAAAGTTTTTATTGTACTTAATCTTGAAAGGAAAATGGCCATCATTGGTGGAACTGAATATGGTGGTGAAATCAAAAAATCCATATTCTCAGCATTGAATTACTATCTGCCATTAGAAGGTGTAATGCCTATGCATTGCTCTGCAAATATTGGAAAAGATGAGGATTCAGCTTTATTCTTCGGCCTTAGTGGAACTGGAAAAACGACTCTTTCAACTGATCCAAACAGAAGACTAATCGGTGATGACGAACATGGTTGGTCGGATGATGGAATTTTTAATTTTGAAGGAGGATGTTACGCAAAAACAATTAATCTTGATCCTTCTAAAGAACCTGATATTTTTAATGCAATTAAACCTGGTGCTTTACTTGAAAATGTCATAACAGATGATAAGGGAGTTGTAGATTTTAGTGATGGTACGATAACTGAGAACACACGTGTTTCATATCCTATAAATTACATAGAAAATATAGAACCAACTGAACAGGGTAATCATCCTGGTAATGTTATTTTCCTTACATGTGATGCTTTTGGTGTTTTACCTCCTGTATCTAAACTGACTCCTGAAATGGCAATGTATCATTTCTTAAGCGGTTATACTGCAAAAGTTGCTGGAACTGAGCGTGGAATTACTGAACCAGTGGCTACATTCTCAACTTGTTTTGGAGCTCCATTTATGCCACAATACCCAACGACTTATGCAGAATTATTGGGTGAAAAATTGAAGAAACACAATGCGCAAGCATGGTTAGTGAATACTGGATGGAGTGGAGGTGCATATGGCACAGGTGAAAGAATTGATTTACCAGTAACTAGGAGGATGTTGACAGCTATACTTGAGGGAGAATTAGAAAATGTGGATTTTGAAGCTGATCCTAATTTTAAAATTTTGGTTCCTATGAATGTACCTGGAGTAGATTCCAAAATTCTAAATCCTAGGAACACGTGGGAAGACAAAGATGCATACGATTCTAAGGCTAAAGAATTAATTGAATTATTCAAGAATAATTTTACCAAATACGAAAGCTTTGGTGATTATTCAAAAGCCGGACCCGACTAAAGATATTCAGAAACTAAGTCTCTTTCGGAAACCAATTCAGCATTTGTCTTAGCAAGAGCCTCTTTTGCAAAATCATCATGCTCAAAATCAGTCACAACTTCATAATTTCCAGGCGATACTGTGCGGACGGGCATACCTGCCCAGACTCCCTGAGCAAAATTATACTGGCCCTCACTACAAACAACAATTGAATGTATTTCGTCACTAACTGTGTACAAACTCTGTACATGATTAATCAAGGCATTAGCTGCAGATGCTGCACTTGAAAGTCCACGAGCCTTGATGATAGCTGCACCTCTTTTACCTACTGCAGGGATGTAATCATTTCTAAGCCAAGAGACATCTCCAATAACATCGACTGCAGATTTTCCTGAAATAATAGTATTAGAATAATCTGGAAACATTGTGGGACTATGATTTCCAAAAATTGCCATTCGAGACACTTCTGTAACGTCAACACCTGCTTTAACGGCCAACATAGATACTGCTCTGTTCTGATCAAGGCGCGTCATTGCTGTAAATCTATTAGAATCAAACCGATTTGACTGCGATGCTGCAATCATACAATTAGTGTTACAGGGATTTCCTACTACTACAATACGACAGTCATCTGCAGCATTCTCAGATATAGATTTACCTTGACCAACAAAGATTTTACCATTATCTTTTAGCAAGTCCGAACGTTCCATCCCTGGACCACGGGGCTTACTTCCTACCAAAAGGCAAAGGTTGGCACCATTAAAGGCCTCATCAGGATTAGAAGTAACAATTACATTCTCTAATAACGGAAAAGCACAATCTTGAAGTTCCATAGCCACACCGCCAAGTGCATCTAAAGCAGGGGGAATCTCCAATAATTGTAAAGATATTTTAGTTTGAGGACCAAACATTTCACCTGCAGCTATTCGAGGCAATAAGCTGTAACCTATCTGTCCTGCTGCACCAGTTATTGCAATACGTACGGTTGCCATATAGTTAGTATCATAAAAGGGGTGATAAAATTAACACCACTAAATGCCCCTAATTACCCATAACCCTTTTAGAGTGCATGACTATCTAGGTGCATGAATGAACCAGTTACTGACGTAAAGAAATACGATATAAATCGAAGAATATATCTTCCAAAATGGGTTGAAGAAGACTTAGGTCTTATACCTGGTCAATCATATGTTACATTTGTACAAGATGGCGATAATATAGTTATAAAGAAAGTTAGTATTAGTATAGCTTAAACTGTTTCTTTTAACCACTGTAAATCACTCTGGTAAAGCATTCTAATATCTTTAATTCCTAAGTGAAGCATTGCGAGTCTCTCAAGTCCAAGCCCCCATGCTAAAACAGGATGTTCAATACCAAATGGGGCTGTAACTTCCGGTCTAAAAATACCGGCACCGCCTAATTCCAACCATCTATCACCAAAACGAACTTCAACCTCTAATGAAGGTTCTGTATATGGAAAATATGCCGGTCTAACTCTAACGTCATGGAAGCCCATCCTCCTGTAAAATTCCTTTAGAACGCCTATAAGCATTCCAAAATTTGCTTCGGGTTCCACAATTATGCCCTCAACTTGCGTAAATTCAGGTAAATGTGTAGAGTCTAGAGCTTCACGCCTAAAGACACGACCTACACTGAATACACGTATCGGCGGTTCTGGATTTTCTGACAAGTATCTAATAGTTCCAACAGTAGTGTGAGTTCTCAGAAGTGCTTGTTGAGCTGCCTCCTTACTCCAATCACTACCCCATCCTACTGATTCTGTATCTCCCCCATCCTCATGAATTGCTTTTACCTTTTCTAATAGCTCATCATCATTGATAACAAAGGAAGCCGGTTCAGAAAGATAAAACGTATCTTGCAATTCACGTGCTGGATGATCCTGTGGAATAAACAAAACATCCATATTCCAAAACGCAGACTCCACATAGTCACCCTCAATTTCTGTGAATCCCATTTGCAGGAATATAGACCTAATTTCTTCTGTAAAACGAGTGAGTGGATGTAAAGTAGCAAAATCTGAGGCTTCTACCCCTGTATCTGCACTGTATCTCTGAAAATTCTTGTCTTTCCAAGCGCCAGATTGAATCATTTCTGGTGTTAATTCACCTACCAAATTCTCATCAACATCAGTAATATCAAAATTTTGACCTTCCTCTGTCAAATTAAAAATCCTTGATACTTCCTCCTTTGTGGACAATAATTGCCGACCTTTTAGCAAGGCTAAACCTTCCTTGTCTATTTCTTCTTCAGTCATTGGTTTCCGACTTAAAATCACCAAAACATTCTCATCAGGAGTTTCATCCACATTGCCTGTAGGAATTAGCTTGAGACCTTCATCCGTTTTCTCTAGTTCTGCAAATTTTTTTCTTTTAAGCCAACCAATAACTACTTTTTTCTCATTGTCATCTAAAGGTAACTCATCGACTAAAGATTCACCCATTTGATTTAACCATTCTACTGCACGTCTCTCTGGAAGACCTTGCTCTGCATATTTCTTACCTTCATCATTAGGGAATAAGAAAATCTTTGACTCCTCAGAAATATCAACTAATCCTTTACTTCGAAGCCAAGATGCTGCAGACATGACTTCTTTTTCACCAAGATCAGATTTCAATGATGTTTCATGAGGTGAAAGAGGGCCTTCCTTCAAACATTTCAGCAATTTCAACTCATTAGGTGATAAGTCCACATTAACCATTGTATTAGGTAGTTTATTAATTTGTTCGAAAGTCCGATTCCTCTAATTTTTCTAATATTTCTTGGAAAACTGTCTCCGGTTCTTTATCATTTGTATTCAAAACAATATCATAACCCTTCAAGTTACCATAATCAAATCCGTATAATCCTGAATACCTATGCCGATCATCTTCATCACGGTTTTGGTTCTCCATAAATTCAGACATCGCTTCTTCTCTTTGACCAATATCTAAATTTTCAATTGCTGTATTGAGAGATTGTAGATTCTTGTAATCTTTCTCGGGAATTTGCTCTTTTCCTGCCAAATATGCATCTTCACCAACTTCTCTTCTCAGGAACCTTAAGGCCTGTTCTCGGATTGAGCATTGCAAATATAATCGAATTATATTTTCCTTACCCAAACTAGCCATAAAACTTCCCATATAGGCTGGTTGTCTACCTTCAACAACACCCAGTTCTGTGTTCATATTTGCACCCGTTATCACTTGACAAGTTTTGTAATCTATTTCCACATCAATTCCTCTTTCAACTAACAATAATTTAGCTTGTTCAGCAACAGTTATTCCTCGATTTTTGGCAGCTTCCCTAAAAAGTGCTCCAACGGAATGAAAAGAACCATCGAAGAAATCTGCTAAATTTTTTGCCTGTGTGGATTTCCCTGTTAGTTGATCTCCTGCAATTAAAATCATAGGTTTATCAGTTATAGCTTCTCGAAGTTTATCGATGGAATCCTCTCCGATATAAGTCTTGAATGCAGTTTCAATTCCAGATATATAATCCACTAATCTGTGGTCTCTGTAGTACTATTTACCCTTTTGGGAGTTTAACAACTAAATGAAGGTTCAAGATGACCTGTTATTGGATCACCGAAATCCATTACACGTCCATCCCAATCTTCTTCAGCAACTAATGCAATCAAACTATTTGGAGCTTCATCAATAACTTTCCATCCTAATTCAGAGGCCAATTTGTTTGAGAAATCTAAAACTTCGGGATATGATAACATATTTTCTTGGCTGAGGCGCTTACGTGCAGGTCCTAAATGCATGTAAGATTTCACTTCGATCATAACTCTTTCACCTGCTAATTTTATCAATTCAGCATAACCTGGAATGTCAAAATCATTCCAACCTTTAACAACTGTCATTCTGAGGACTTTTCGGGTTTCAAGCCCATCCATCAACTTCAAAGTACCTTTTACCTTATCCCAAAAATTTGGTACCAACGGAATATCAATTTTTTTCCAAGTGGCCTCATCAGGAGCATCTAAAGACATGTAGAGTTGTGTAGGGAGTGAATCTTCATCACGCAGTTTTTCAATCATCTCAGGATGCAAACCATTTGTAACTAAGAATGAAGAAATTTTACGTGAACGAAGTTCGCGGAGCATCCCTGGTAAGCCTTTGTACAAAGTTGGTTCACCTGTTAATGAAATCGCAAAATGTCGGACAGTCTTTGATTCAAGAAATTTTTGCTCATCTATCTTTGGATTTCCCCCAAATCCGGATAATTTTCTCAGATGACCTTCTATTGAACCTTGAACAACATCAACAGGATCATCGTTAGCATACTCCATTAAATCTTGCTGACCTGAAAACATTTCATTTGCTCGCCAGCAATAAACACATTTCTGATCACATGCTACTGCAGCAGGAGTCATCTGAGTACACTGATGTGAACGAATACCATAGAATTTTTGTTTGTAACATCCAGCACTATCATCTTTCATTCCTTTCTTTGTCCAGCCACAAATCTCAACTGCTGAATGATTTCCTACTATTTCATAAGATGCTTTCTCTAATGCTTTCTTGTATTCGTCTGTAAAAAGAAGGTTGCCTTCTTCAATATCAGTTTCCATCATATTTCTGCAATCTCTCTGACATTCTCAAATTCCCATGTATAATAAGTTAATGTAATCTCATAGTCTACTGATTCACTTAATAAAATTGAACCTTGGCTAGCTTGTGTAAATGTAAATTTACCGCCCATCCATTGGCCATTTTGTTCGAAAGATGCAACGAAATCATCAGGACTATCTGCAGTATCAGAAACTGTTTCAGGAAGAGGATTGATAGACCACGTTATTGGTATGTCTCCACCACCACCGCCATCATTCTGACTTTGTGCCGTACCATTTCCATCTGAAGAAACCTCAAATGTGACTTGCCTACCTGGACCTGCACCGCCATTTGCATCCCAATTTACTGATACTATAATTTCAGTAATTCGCATTTCTTCAGTATAATCCCATTCAGCTTGTTCCATAACATATCCAAATTCAACTGAGTCTCCCTCGTTCAAAGTGCCGGACAAAGAAGGGCCTGAATTCTCTGTAATTATTACATCTGCAGTAAACGCCTTAATTCCTCCTAATTCTCCAACTTGAATTGAATTTGCTGCAGATGAAAATGTAACCATCAACATTAAAATTATAACAATAAATCCTCCAAAAGCTGAGACTAAACGTCCTGTAACTGCAAAACCTCCAAAATTGTAAACTTCTTTGTTGTTATACTTTTCAAAGCTTGACAGCGAATCACTAATGGTTTCAGACAAACCCATTGAGCTGTGTATCTATATCGGGCTTATTTAGTTTACCGAACTATGAACAGCCTGTAGTTGAACCACAACTTACGCACTTAAGACAACTACCATTTGAGACCAAGGTAAATTGACCGCATTCTGGACAAGGATCGCCTTCAAAACCAAATTTGCTAGCTTCTTCTACATCTGAATCACCAGAACCAGAGGCAATTGGTGCTACTGCTGACCCGCTCAAATCCATTTGTAAAGTAGAGGTGTCTGCTTTAACTGGTTCAACTTCTTCTAATGTAAGTTGGATTTCATGACCGTCCGTTGATGAACCTGCTGGATTTAGGCCTGAATTGAGATTTTGCTCTGTTTCAGCTTCACCTTCTGAACGAACAATATCTGGTTTCAAATCCTCAGGTTTCACATGGGCCAAGTCATTTCTATTAAGATAATTAACTGCTAAATCTCTGAAGATATAATCCAAAATACTTGTTGACATTTTTATTCGATCATTACCAATAACTGGACCATTAGGCTCAAATCTCGTAAATACAAAGGCATCGACAAATTCTTTGAGAGGAACTCCATGTTGTAATCCTAGACTGACTGCAATTGCAAAAGCATTTGTTAGAGCCTTGAAAGCAGCCCCTTCTTTGTGCATATCAATGAAAATCTCACCTAATGTACCATCCTCATACTCTCCAGTGTGCAAGTATACATTATGCCCACCAATCTTTGCTTTTTGGATATAACTTGTTCTTTTATTAGGTAATTTTCTTCTCTGTGCAATATATCTTGTGACTATTTTACGTGCCAAAGGTTCAGCTTCTGGTACTGGTAAAGAATCGGCCATAACTTCAACTGCTTTTTCTGCACTCATTAGTCCTTCTGCCAAACTTTCCTCTTCTTCAATATTTACCTTTAGAACTGTTCCAGACATCAGTGGCTGACTTAATTTTGAACTATCTCTATACAATGCATTAGCCTTAATCATACCTCTCCAAGAATCCATATATGCTTGCTTGATATCCTCAATTGTCGACTCATGTGGCATATTGATTGTCTTAGATATTGCTCCTGAAATGAATGGCTGGGCTGCAGCCATTATGTTAATGTGTGCATTCCAGGCTATAGAACGTGTTCCATACTGGCCACATTTATTTGCACAATCAAACACAGCTAAGTCATTCTCCTTGATATGAGGGGCACCTTCAATAGTCAATCTGCCAAAAACATAATCATTTGCAGAATCAATTTGTTCTTGGGTAAATCCTAAATGTGATAGAAGATCAAAACTCCAATCTTCTGCTTGTGATTCACTAACTCTTAATTTAGAAGTGCAAAAATCAGTTCCAACTGATGATGCTGTAATTAAATGATTTATAGATGTGAAATTTGAAATCTGAGATTCTAATGATTCGATAATACTAGGTGTTAAACCTTTCTTTTTAAGAGACTCTGAATTAATTTCTGGAGAATTCTCTAACGTTCCTGAACCTACAATATAATCCACTATTTCTTTAGATTGATTATGGTCGTATCCTAAGCGATCCAATGCTACAGGAACTGACTGATTAATTATTCTTAGCATTCCACCGCCTGCTAATGTTTTGAATTTTACAAGTGCAAAATCGGGTTCAATTCCAGTAGTATCACAATCCATTACAATTCCAATAGTTCCAGTAGGTGCGATAACTGTAGACTGAGCATTACGGAAACCATACTTTTCTCCTAGGTTAAGGGCTTGATCCCAACATTCTCTTGCTGAGGTTAGTAAATATTCAGGACAGTAGTTGGAATCTATACCTGTAGGTTTGACTGTGAGACCTTCATATTCTTCATCTGATACATTGTAAGATGCTCTGCGATGATTTCTCATGACTCTGAGCATATTCTCTTTATTATTCTCATATCTTGGGAAAGGGCCTTTGACAGAGGCCATTTCTGCACTAGTTGCATATGAAACTCCACCCATTACCGAGGTTAAAGCTCCACATATTGCTGAAGCCCTATTATCATCGTAAGGGATACCCATACGCATCAACAATGAACCAATATTTGCATACCCTAAACCCAATGTTCTGTAATCATAACTACGCCTTGCAATTTCTGCAGAGGGGAATTGAGCCATAAGAACTGAAACTTCAAGAGCTACAGTCCAAAGACGGATAGAATGAGAATACTCTTCAGTATTGAATTTTGTCGTTTCTGAATCATAATACTTAACTAAATTCAAACTAGCTAAATTACATGCCGTATCATCCAAGAACATGTATTCAGAACAAGGATTACTGCCATTAATCGGACCATCTGGTGAGCAAGTATGCCATTCATTAATTGTTGTATCATATTGTAATCCTGGGTCTGCGCAAGACCATGCAGCTCTAGCAATAGTATCCCAAAGATCATTGGCTGCAAGAGTTTTACATGGCTTAGGATCTCTACCTTGTTCTTTGGCATCATCCAATTCTGTACGCCAATAGAGATTCCAATCCTTATCATCTATAACAGAATGCATAAAGTCGTTGCTAACTCTTACAGAATTGTTACTATTTTGACCTGAGACTGTAGAATATGCCTCACCCTCCCAAGAAGTATCGTAAGTATCAATTTCAATATGAGTATAGCCCTGTTCTCCTAATTCAAGAACTCGTGCTATTAAATTTTCAGGTATATATGCTTTCAATGCTGAATTTATGGCTATAGCTAATGGTTTGTTTTTAGATTGATTAAAACGTTCTTCATTATCATCATAAGCCTGTATTGCTGCTAAAATCTCATTGCCATGATTCTGAAGATGTTGTGAACCTGCCACTAAGGCAGCTACTTTTTCTTCTTCTGTCATTTTCCAATTAATAAAAGCTTCAATGTCTGGATGGTCCATATCTAAACTAACCATCTTAGCTGCTCGACGTGTTGTTCCGCCTGACTTAATAGCACCTGCAGCCCTATCGCCTATTCTCAAGAAGGACATTAAGCCTGAAGACATACCTCCTCCAGACAATGGTTCACCTTCACCTCTTATTTTTGAAAAATTACTTCCAGTACCTGAACCAAATTTGAAGAGTCGTGCTTCACGAGTCCACAAATCCATAATTCCTCCCTCATTAACTAAATCATCTGAAACAGATTGAATAAAGCAAGCATGAGGTTGTGGATGCTCATAGGCATTCACTGACCTTTCAAGTTCCTCTGTTTCTGGATTAACAAAATAATGACCCTGGGCCGGACCTTCAATTCCGTAAGCCCAGTTTAATCCCGTATTGAACCATTGTGGTGAATTTGGAGATGCACGTTGCGAGGCAAGCATGAAACACATTTCATCATAATATGCTCTAGCATCTTCTTCACTTGCAAAATAACCATGTTTCCAACCCCAATAAGTCCAAGTACCAGCCAGCCTTCGGAAAGTTTGGCGACCATCGACTTCTTCCCCATACTTCTCAGCTTCAGGTAAGTCTTCCATAGCCTTATGATCTGGAACACTTCTCTGAAGCCAAATAGGAACTCCCTTTTCCCTGACTTTCTTTAATTTCTTAGGAATACCTGCCTTTCTTAGATATTTCTGTGAAAGAACATTAGCTGCAACCTGACTATAATTATCTGGAAGATTTACATCTTTCATTGAAAAAGCAACGGAACCATCAAAGTTCCTAATCTCTACATCTCTTTTAGTCCAATTTAATTTTTTAAAGGGATCCTGACCACTTTCTGTAAATTTACGTTCGATTTTCAAACCGTTTACTTTTGCTGGCAATTAGGCCACCCCCCAAGGTGGCAAAAATGAGGCATACTGTGTTTTCATTTGTATTAATTTCATCGGTCTGCCGCTATTAAGGTACTATATAATAAGCGTTACATAACAACAAAAAAAATACTTTTTTACCATTTTTACTAGTACTACCACCCCAAAAAAGTTAAAAAAATGGTAGAACCTGTCAAAAAAGAGATGTTGGTTCCACAGTATTAAACAATAAAATAATATTTTTTCTTGATTCGTGTTTTGCCGTAATAACTAAATTTTAGATTTAGGTACTTCCTATCGTTTCCCGCCAATCCAAACCAACCGTTCTACGGCCTATTTTACAAACTGGAGGGAAAACTCTTTTGTGGATTGTACGTTTCACTAAATCATCAATTCTATTGATTGATTCGACATTGATTCCAGTGCTTTTTGCTAATTCTGTACTAGACAATTGCTTCTCTAAACCTAATAATATTTTATCGAGAGATTCATAAGATATTCCTAATTCTTCTTCATCACTTTGACCCTCCCAAAGTTCTGCTGTCGGAATGCGTTCTAGAATTTCAGTTGGAACATCTAAAGATCTTGCTAAAGCATATACTTGAGACTTATACAAATCCCCCATCGGCAAGAAATCAGAAGCACCATCTCCCCATTTAGTATAATATCCAACTAAAAGTTCAGACTTGTTGGAAGTTCCGATTACTAAATGATTTGAGGAAAAAGCTTCACCATACAAAAGAGACATTCGAATTCGAGAATGTAAATTTCCTTCTGAGGCTTTAGAAGAATATGAATCGGAAACTTCTTTATAATTATCAACTATTGATGAAATATTATACTTTTTGACGTTAACATTCAATGAATTTGCATGTTTTGTAGCCAAAGAAATAGATTCGGATTCCTTGAAAGGCATAATTAATCCTTTAACATTCTCACTACCTATTGATGAAACGGCCAAAGCTAAAGTTGTAGCTGAATCAATACCTCCTGAGAGGCCTAAAACAACACCTTCAGCACCTGCTTCTTTCACACGTGTTTGAATAAATTTCTGAATAATGGTTAGTGTATCAGGTAAGAGCTTCACAACATATTCATAACGATGCCCTTATTGAAATTAAGCAATAGTATCTATTATTACGGGGCTCAAATGGGACTTATGCATTTGGCTCTAGCACAAGCACCAGTCGTACTCGGAGATATTGAGAAAAATATCGAAATAATGGAAACGCTGATTATAGATGCTCAAAGCAAATGCAAAGACAAATTAGATTTAATTGCATTTCCTGAATTATTCATAACGGGATATAATTTAAGGGATAATTATAACAAAGTAGCTGAGAAAATTCCAGGTTCGGGTAAAGCTCAAAATAATATTGAGAAATTAGCTAAAAAATACAACGTCCATATTGCTACAGGAATAGTAGAAAAAGCAGGAAAAGCACTATTCAATTCTGCCATATTAATTGGACCAGACGGATACATTGGACATTACCGCAAACAATTCTTGCCCAATTTTGGACCATTTGAAGAGAAAATGTTCTTTGGTGAAGGAAACCAGACGCCTGTTTTTGATACTCCATTTGGAAAAGTAGGAATACAAATTTGTTATGATATTTTCTTCCCAGAAACATCAATGGGATTAGCTTTGGATGGAGCTGACTTAATTTTGAATTTATCTGCAAGCCCAACTACTTCAAGACCATTATTTCATAGAGTATTACCTGCAAGAGCTATTGAAACTACATGCTTCTATGCTTATTCAAATAACATTGGAACTCAAGGAAGTCTAACCTTTGCTGGTGAATCTGTTATTGTCGATCCACGTGGGAAAACAATTGCGGAAATACCTAGTTTTGAAGAAGGCGTGATTGTTTGTGAATTAGATTTTGATAAACTTGACTCTTATCGTGAGGCAAGACCTGTTTTAAGAGACTCTAAGAAAAAAGATTAGTCTTATTATGATGGTGCAATCGGACCTTCCCATGTATGATGTCGCAGTAGTAGGTCAAGGACCTGCTGGTGGTATGGCTGCCTTACGCTTAGCTGAAGCAGGGCATTCTGTGATTGCTTTCGACAGAAAAAAACGTGTTGGAGATCCAATCCACTGTGGCGAAGGATTAGGGAAAATAGCACTTGAGCATACAAATTACCCTGTTGGAGACTGGGCAATCAGAGAGGTAAAAGGGAACCGCATAAGAATGCCAAACGGCAAATCTGTCGGACTAATGTCGCCAGGGTATTCAATACATAGATGGGGTTTGGACAGAACTATTTCAGACGATGCAGTGGCAGCTGGTACTGAAAGACATGAAAATCTGAAAATAACAAAAGTAACAAAAGAAGAAGGTCATTGGAACCTTTTCTCAAAAGATGAAGAGGTTGCTAAAGCTAAACAACTAGTTATTGCAGAAGGGCGCGTACCAAATATTGTAACCCAAGTTGGACTAAAAGGCAATGATAAACTGCGTCTACTTCCGGGCCTACAATACAAATTTAAAACAAGTGATGTAGATTTTCCAGATACTGACTACTTTGACTTTTACATAGATCCAATGTATGCTGATGGATACATTTGGGTATTTCCTAGAGACGATATTTTCAATGTAGGAATCGTAGCTACAAATGGGGCCAAAAAAGGACTAGATTATTTTTGTAGAGAACACATGAGTGTCGATCCTGACAAACGAATTGATAACGAGTTAGGAGATAAGCAAAATGGAGGATTAATTCCAAGAGATGGACCTATCCCTCAATTTTCTACAAAAGATGCTTATGTTGTAGGAGACTCTGCTGGATTAACCAATCCAATCACAAAAGGTGGAGTTCATGTTGGAATGTTGTCTGGTGAATATGCAGCAATTGCAATACGAAATGAATTAGGGACTGGAAAACTGGTTCCACCATCTCATTCTGTTAATTGCCATGAATTGAGAGGTAGGTATTGGGAAGCATGTGGTAAATCACTACATCCTGATTTGGAATCACACATATGGTATGATCGAATTTTGAAAAGACAGCCATGGACGAAACAAAAATTTGTTGATCAATCAAAATTAATTTACTCTCTAGATAAAAGAGTACTGAACTTAATTGGAGAAATATACGATGGAAGAAATTATTCCAATCTTCCATGGCACAAAATGTTCGGTGTATTAATCAAAAATCCTGATTTAATCCCAATGGCTGGAAAACTTCTCAAAATTAAATCTAGTTTGAAAGTTACAGAAACATATGGCTGGTAATGATTCCGAAAGATTTACCTAAGGCTGAACTTCATTGTCATCTTGAAGGTACAATTCCTCCCTCTTTAGCAAAAAAAATAGCTAAACGTAATAATGTTGAATTATCTGCAAATCTGTTTGAGGATGAAAACACATATGCATGGGATGACTTTGCAAGCTTTTTAGATGCTTATGATGATGCTAGTTTATGCTTACGTACCTCAAAAGATTATCGAGACATAACATATGATTATCTAGCAAAATGTGCCTCAGAAGGGGCAATCTATGTTGAAGTTTTCACATCACCAGACCATGCTGCTGAATGTGGAATTAGTTACAACGAACACGTCAAAGGGGTAGCTCAAGCTTTTGATGATGCCGAGAAAGACTACGGAATAATTGGAAGAGCAATTGTTACTTGTGTCAGGCATTTAGGGCCTGAAAAGGCAATGTCTGTAGCTGATTCTTTTCTAGATAATCCACATCCATACTTTGTTGGATTCGGAATGGGAGGTGATGAAGGTCATTTGACATTTGATGATTTCAAACCTGTATTTGATAAAATTGCGAATGCTGGATATCCTTGTACAACACACGCTGGCGAGCACTTTGGACCTGAGACTATACTTGATGCTATTGAGAAATTACCTATATCGCGAATAGGTCATGGAGTTCGAATATCTGAGGATGAAGAAGCTGTAAAAGTAATAATCAAAAAAGGAATTGTGCTAGAAATTTGTCCTGGAAGTAATGTTTCTCTAGGTGTTTACAAGAATTATTCTGAACATCCATTCCCATATCTTAGAAATTGTGGATGTAAAGTTACGTTGAATTCCGATGATCCTCCCTTTTTCCACACCAATATTGGAAAAGAATATGAAAATGGACATGTCAATTTTGGTTTAAGTATTGAGGATTTATTAGGAATCACACGTACTGCGATAGACGCAGCATTCATAAATGAAGCTGAAAAAGACAAATTATATGCTAAAATTGATTCTTGGGAATATTCAGGATAAATGTTATGATGGTTACTCCAAATACATTAACTAGAATGAAATTCGATTTTAAAGTAATAGGAATTTGCTTCATGCTCATAATGATGAGTACTGCTGGTTGTCTAGAGGATGAACCAAAGAAACAAACACCTATTGAAGAACCAACTATTCCTGTCGGAACTTTCGTTACAGGTCCTGATGGATTAGCGATAGAGGGCGAACCATTGGCTATGGATTTTGTTTTTAGCGATGTTGGAGAAGAAGGAGCGGAACCAAGCATTGGTGTTACTTCAAGTGGTTGTATATTTTTCATAGCATTTGAGAAGCCAATGCGGTCATGTGATCATGGACTGACATGGGAAAATACAGCTGACGGTACACAGGCATTTTTCACAAATGACCCGTATGGATGGGTTGACCCAATAACTGATAGGATTTTCAATATTCACATGATGGGATTATGGACGACCTGGATTGGATGGAGTGACAATGATGGAGAAAGCTGGGAAGCTAATCCACATGACTCTGGTGCTCCTGTTAATGACCACATCAAACTAGGTTCAGGTCCATGGACGGACGAAGGATACGGTATTGGTGGTGGTGTTACTTCTAGTATTTATGAAACTGCAGTATATTTTTGCTACAATAAATTAGCTTACATTTCATGCTATACCAGTTATGATGGTGGAGCCTCCTTTGAAGTTGGAGGAAACCTTGTTGGGATAGCTACTGCAAATGGTGGTTTGCATGGAGCCATAACAAGTGCCCCGGATGGGACAGTATATCTGCCTCCTAGAGTAGCCACACCTTCAATCATTTTTTCCAAAGATAATGGGCTTACTTGGGAAGAAAGAACAATGGGACAGGATGTAGGCACACCAAATCCTAGAAAGAATGGAGAAATTGCAACCGATACTGACTCTAATGCTTACAATGTATGGGTTGGAAATGATCAAGGTGTGTACATGTCAAGAAGCACTGATTCAGGAGAATCCTGGGAACAGGAAAGCACTAGAATTAGTCCTGTAGAAGTCATTTCAGCAACATTCCCTCACACTTCTGCAGGAGATCCAGGTAGAATAGCAATCACGTATCTTGGAAGTGAAGATGCAGATGCACTAGGTCAACCGAACATTGATGGTGAACCATGGGACGGTAACGCTCACTATGCAACTGGAAATGTTAGTCATTATCTCTATGTTACTTACAGTCTTAACGCATTAGATGAAAATCCTATTTTTCATACACAAAAAGTATCTGCAGATCCTGTACAAGTTGGAAGTATATGTCTGAATAGTGGAGATTGTAGAGATATAGGTGGATCAAACCGTAATCTTTTGGATTTCAACGATTTGCATATTGATTTAGAAGGTAGAGTCTACATTGCAATCGCAGATGGATGTACTGGAACATGCGCGTCTGGAAATGATACTACACCTGAAAATTCAAGAAGTAGACAAGGTGCCATGTATTACTTAGGAAATGGTCCAAGCCTCTACGAATCTGTTGGAAACTTAACTGAATTCTATCCTCCTGAATTAGAAGATGATGGAGATTCATTACTACCATTATTCTTTGTTGGTATGTATGTTATACCAAGTTCATTCAGACGATTTAGACAAAAAGATTGAGGTTTGGTTTGAATCATATTTAACGTTGCCAAAAATTTCTTTCTCATATATTTCTTCTAATTCAAGTGATTTGTCAGCATCACATATCTCTTCATAGAATCCTTTTGGAACGGGATATGTTTGGAATTTATAACTAGAATCTGTGTAAATATTTGCACCAATCCAAAGAACTCCTCCTGAATTCAAAAGATTACTGATTTTATCAATTATTACTCTTTGTTTATCTACTGTAAAACAACCAATTACACCATACAAAATAACCAAATCAAATTTCTTTTCAGTCTCATCTAAATAATTTATTATATCTTGACGGAAAAATTTCCCATCTTTCATTTTCTTACGGCATTGATGAATATTAAGACGAATAAGATCCACACCATAAGGCACACATTTCTCTTCCCTAGTGAGATAAGAAAGCATAGTTCCAGTTCCACATCCCAAGTCCAACACATTTTTACCTTCTAATTTAAGAGATTTATGTGACACTGTTTTCTCCACCATATTTTCAAGATCGTTTGTGTTTAATTTTAACCATACTGCACCGTTACCTGTCAAAAAATTGCGAAGTGAATATAGATTCATCAATACAGTTATGTGAAAAAAATTCTTTATTTGGGTAAACATTAGAGCTTGAACTCCATCCCTTCTTCACCAACTTCCCAACCTAAATCTGATAATTTCTGATATTCAGGAGAATCTGAATAATGAAGTGGATTAGTATGATTCAAATGAATAAATATAATTCTTGGATCTCCGTCCTCTCTTCGACCGATTAAGTCAAGTGTTTCACTTACTGGAGGATGGGGCACATCTGCCTGAATTCTGCCTTTAAGCTCATTTGAATCCCAAAAAGTGCCATCTAACAAAATTATACTTGCATCTAATGAACTAAACCATTCCCTTGGATTATCATATCCTACAAAATCTAATGTTTTTTCCCAAGTATCGTGATCAGGTAAGAAAAAAATATTATTGGTTTGTCCCTTGAAAAGGATCGCATGTGTATCAAAATCTCTTGCCCTATGCGGTACTTCTATAGGTATTATATTTTCTGATTGAAACTTAGCAAATGTTAGATTGCCTCTTTCAATCAATTTTTTCCAGATAGGGTGATTCATTGTGTAATCTACCACTGAATCTGAGCATCGAAGCTTTATGTTCTTTGAATTTAGCGCTTCTCTACCAAATTGTCCAAGACCCTCAATATGTCCTAAATGCGCATGTGTTAACCATAATTCATCAATCATCACATTATCCATCAAAGACAATTGATTGCCGATACTCTTTGTTGCTTCAACAAGGCCGTATGTTTCTCCTTGGAGGCCTAAAGATACGGGCATTCTAGAAAGACTGCTATTCTTTCTTGCATCTGTACAACATTTCTGAGTACATCCTATTTGAGGGCGACCAGCGTCTTGTGCATTACCTAATAATTTTATTCTATCATACATTTCTGCAGTTCCTTTCTAAGCCATTCTCTAGGCAAGGCTCTGCCAAGGCCTTCCGGAGTTCTTTCCGGATGCCACTGTACTGCAAACCAAGGTAATGATTCGTGTTTTACTGCCTCAATCATTCCATCTGAAGATTTTGAAAGAATCTGTAGGCCTTTGCCTAACTCACGGACTCCTTGATGATGATGACTAGTAACTTCAAACTCTTTTCCTTCCATCTCTGTCCAATGTGGAATATCGCCTACAGGTGGTTCTCCACCTTCGCCATCACGATGTATGCCTCCATCGAAACCTCCTTGTCCAATATCAGGCCACAAAGTACCGCCCAAAAAAACATTCATTACTTGCATTCCTCTGCATATTCCTAAAACTGGCATTTTGCGCTCAAGGGCCTTCTCAAGAAGTTGCTTTTCTAAATCATCCCTATCATCATTGACACCTCCAATTGGTAAATTATCGGTTTGATCACCATAAGCACCACTTTTGATACCCATATCTCCGCCTCCTGACAGAACTAAAACATCATAATTATCTAAATCATCAGGTGAGGTTATTCTTTGTGGAGTTCCATCAGCTTCACTAATAAACTTAGCATAACGTTCAAAATATTTCTCAGAGGTCAATGTCAATGCTGTTGATTTCATCTTATTAATACAAAATAAGACATCCTACTTTAGCCTCACGCTAAGATGATAAATGCAACTATTCATAGGTCATTTATCAAATATGCAAAAGTGGACAAATTTATCATACGCAAATGTTGCAACTACATCACCAAAGGCGCATGAAATTGCTTTGGAATGGTCTGAATCATTAGCACGAGGTGGAGCTGCAGAATTTGATGCAGATGCTGAGAAAAATGGAATGATTCCTCTTAGAACTGCAACTTCAAAACTTTTGGAATGTCCAATTTCTGATGTTTGTGTTAGCTCAAGTGCAACTGAGATACTATGTTCATTAGCATGGGCTATAGCACCTAAAAAAGGTGGAAATATAGTCTCAACAAGAGCGTCCTTTCCATCTACAGTTTACCCTTGGAAAAGAGTTGCAGAAGAATTTGGTGCTGAATTAAGACTTGCAGAACACGATGAAAACTATTACACAAAAACTGATGACATCCTTCATTTAATCAATAAGGATACTGCTGTAGTAACTCTTTCTCATGTAGAATATGCATGCGGTCAGCGATACAATCTAGAATCCTTCGCTAAAGCAGCTCATGATGTTGGAGCGTTGTTCATTGTGGATGCAACGCAATCTATGGGTATGGTTCCAATAAATGCACAAAATACAGGGGCTGACGCAATAGTAGCTTCTGGATACAAATGGCTCAGAGGAACGTATGGGGCTGCAGTCGGTTATATTGCACCTTCAATTCAATCACTTTCTCCAGGAATAATCGGTTTTCGAAGCCATAAAGATATTTGGAATATGAAGGCAGAACGCCTAGAATTACCTGAAGATGCTAGCCGTTTTGAATTCACTACTATCCACTTTGGTGCTGCATTAGGTCTTGCAGCTTCAATTGATGAAATAACTAATCTTGGAATTCAGAAAGTATGGGAAAGAGATCTAGAATTAACTGATATCTTAATTGAAGGTGTTTTAGAAAAAGGACTCGAAATAGCTTCACCAACTAATGATGAAGAACGAAGTTCAATAGTTAGCATCAAAATGCCTCCAGGCTTTGACACAGGAGAAGTAGTGAGAAAATTACAGGATGATTATGGAATTCTAGTCACAAATCGTTCGGGATTTCTTCGTGTATCACCACATATTGACAATAATAAAAAAGAAATTGATTTTTTCCTAACGTCGCTATTTGAAATTCTAAATCTTTAATTTAGGTTAAGTAAGGAAGTAGAAGAATTCCTGCAACTGTGAACATTACTCCTGCAATAAAGAAATCAATAATTTTCCATGATTCGGGATTATTCAATATCGGTGACAGCCTTTTGGCACCATATCCAAGTGAAAAGAAAAATACAAATGAAGCTGTAGCTGCACCTATTCCAAACATCAACTTATCGTCGCCAGTATAACTACTAGATGCACCGCCTATGAGAAGTAAAGTATCAACATATACATGTGGATTTAGATAAGTAAATGCTAAACCTGCCAAAATCGTAGGCCATAAATCCTTAGAATCACTATCATCAACTTCCAAACCTTTGGGATTTAGAGCAGATTTAATTCTCAAGCATCCATAAAATATCAGGAATACAGAAGCTCCTATTGACATCCAAATAGCTAAACCTTCTATTTCGGATATGAAAAGACCGACACCTAAAACCCCTGCACCAATTAGCAATGCATCTGAAATTGAACAGACTAAACAAGACGCAAAAACATGAGATCTAAGCAATCCTTGTCTTAATACAAAAACATTCTGAGGACCAAGAGCTAAGATTAGTGATATACTAATAAGAAAACCAGAAATAAAGGCTAAAATCAAAATATTTAGTCTGATTCCTCAGACTCATCATAATCAAGTGGCACCCATTTATCTTGTCCTGTTTTAGGATCCTTAATCATCTTGACGGCTTTGCCTTTGATGAACCCCTTGAAATCTGCCATATTATCGCATTGACAGCAGTATATTAGCTTTAATGGTAAACTAATAAGTGGACGTGTACTGGACAATTATGGACTTGGATAATGTATCCGAAAATACACATATTTACGAAGAAACTGAGGATTATATTATCTTAGACAATGAACAAAAGATGCCTGTGATTATGTGGAAAGATAAAAATGTAGTCAGAGATCTTAAGATAAGTAGAATTATGAAAAAGGCAATTCAATCCGTCGGAGAAGAAAAATACGGTCGAGGGAATTTTTTCATTGATAGATTCCAAAGTGGTGAAGAAACACATTTGACATGGTATTGTAGACCTAATATGAATCCTGAACTGATTGAAGAAAGATCAAAGAACAGCAGTTAGGAAAGCATAGTCAGAATCAATAATTTCTACATCATAAAATTCCCCCAATGGCAACTCTTCTTTGATAATAATAGGTCGATAATTATCATCTCTACAAAGAGTACTTCCTTGTCTTTGATTTTCAACCGCTAAAACAGATGTTTTTCTGCCAACAAATCTTTTGAAACTCTTAGCTCCAAGTTTCTTCCTAAGTTCCGTTAATTCCTTTGAACGTGCTTTAACTGTATTACTATTCACTCTTTTGTATCTAGCCGCTGGAGTTCCTTGTCTAGGTGAAAAACGAGTTAAATTTACCAAGTCTGGTAGCAATCTATTCAATAAATCAACAGTTTTCTGATGGTCCTCATCTGTTTCTCCTGGAAAGCCCGTGATTATATCTGTAATAATCATCATCTCAGGATAATATTGCCTAAAAGTTTCTACGACTTCCCAAAAGTCTTCGAGTGTATGATCTCTAAGCATCGAATCAAGTATCTTCTGTGAACCTGATTGAATCGGCAAATGCATGAATTTATAGGTTCTAGAATCACCCCATGCTTTAGCCATAGAATCTGAACGGCCAGAAACAAGCATTGGGTTTAGCATACCTACTCTAAGTCTGAAATCACCATCCAAATGTGACAGTTCATTAAGCAATAATTCAAGACTTGTATCGCTATCAGCCCCAAAAGCTCCATTGTCCTGTGATGTCAAAAGTAGCTCCTTACTTCCTGAATCTATCGCATATTGTGCTTTAAAGAAAATATCATTGACTGAACGTGAAGTTACTCGACCCCGTGCTCTAAGCGTAGCACAATATGTACAACGGCCAAGACATCCTGATGAAATTGGAAGTATCGTAGCCAATGGAGATTCTAACTTTTCAGGCTTACAACCTCCTCTTCCTATCAAATCTCCTAAACCTTCTATATCTCCTGGAGAAACTAATGGCGCTTCAGGGAATTTTGTCTCTAAAATCTTTGTATCTGCAGTTGCCATACAACCACTAACAATAACATTCTTTCCTTGATCCATCAAATCTGAGATTCGTCTTTCCATTTTGTTTTGTGTGGATTCTATCACTGTACAAGTACCAAGAACCACAGTCTCGGCTGAATCCGAACTTGAGGCTAACTCATGACCCAACTGATTAGCATGGTCTCTCATCTCAAGAGTTTCGCCTTGATTGGCCGTACATCCATATCCTTCAAACCAAATAGACACAGAATTCCAACAAATCCTCTAATTAAGACCCTTCCTCTATGTTTTGAGTGCTTATAGATCTCGAAGGAATTGACGGTTGTGGAAAATCCACACAAACAAAATTATTGCAGAAAAAATTAGAGGAACTAGGGGAAACTACTGTAATACTCAAAGAACCTACCAATGAACCTCATGGACAAAAACTCTGGGATGTTTTACATGGAAAAAGAAAAGCTACTAATGAAGAAATATTGGGCTTCTTTCTTTTGGATAGAAAGCAGCATGTTGATGAAAAAATACAACCTGCTTTAGACAATGGCACAGTAGTTCTAATGGATAGGTATTACTACTCCTCAATGGCATATCAAGTTGCTGGAGGACTGGATGTTGATTATGTAAGAAATAAGCATGATTTTGCTCCAACTCCAGATATAGTCTTGATATTTGATCTACCTGTTTCTACTGCATTAGAAAGAGTAAGAGGGCACAGTGAAGCAGATGAATTTGAAAAGGAAGAACATTTGGAAAAAGTTAGGGCTGCTTATCTAAATTTGAAAGAGGATCCTATAGTCAGAATTATAGATGCTACAAGGAATCCTGAAGAAATATTCGATGAAGTGTGGAACCTAGTTTCAGAGGTAAGAAATGGATGAACTCCTTTTCTATGCTAAATTGGTATTACTTGTTGTTTTAGTGTATGATGTTGTTATTTTATTTAGAAAACCTGAAGAAGGAAGTAAAGTAGTAACTCTAGATTTTTGGAAAGAGATGGAACGAAAAGGAATCAATGGAACTCTAATTCCGTGCACTATGATTTTCATTATTTCACTAGATTATGCCCAAAATTTAGATTTGACTCTCTCTCTAAGCCTATTTCTTTTGAGTATGATATATCTTGGATATCCGCGGCCATTTGCCTTCGGAAAAAATGGAATACTAATGGATGGGAAAACTATTGTGAAAGATAGAATCCTTAAAGCCAAAAAAACGGATAATGGCGGTAAAATATCGATTGAATGGTATGGCTGGCTAATGGAGAAAGATTTGCCTGATTGCGAAGTGACTGATGCGATTTTAGAGGAATTTAGAAATTAATGTTTTCTACGAATGATTGTAGTTAATATCAATAGTCCTGACTAAGAAAAGACACCTAGA
>JAKURQ010000001.1 GCA_022449785.1 Candidatus Poseidoniia archaeon | reverse complement strand
TGTGCATTCTAAATGCCAACCTGGCCGTCCTGCAGGCAGCCCCTCACAATCCCACATCTTCCCTCCCCCGAGTGGAGGACCCCAAAGCAAAGTGTCGTGTGGACTATGTTTTGGTCCTGAATCAACTACAGATGTTCCTTCAGCTAAAGATTCTTCCAAATTAACGCCTAATAATTTCCCATGTTCTTCTTGCTTTATTTTTAGAAAAATACCTTCTTCAGTTTGATAAGCTTCTCCAGAATCTAGCAATTTCTTAGTTGCTTCTGCTATTTGTTGGACAAATTCTGAAGCTCGAGTATATTTTGTTGCAGATGTATTGGAAAGTAATCTCATTTTATCTAAGAATTCATCTTCATATTTCTTTGTAAATTCTAATTCATCAATTCCTTCCTTAGAGGCTCCGAGTGCAGTTTCATCTGAAACATCTGTAAAATTCTGTATATGTCTTACCTCATAACCACGATAACCCAACCATCTTTTCAATACGTCAAAGGAAACATACGATTTTGCATGCCCTAAGTGTGTGTCTGAATAAACTGTCGGACCGCAAATATACAAACCAAGATTTTTGTTTTCTGGGCTAAAATCTTCTTTCTTTCCTGTAGCTGTATTAAAGAATTTCAACCTTTATCGCCTCCACCTCTAGCACAAATATTTCCCTCGTCAGGCCAATCTTCACCATAATACATCGACATGCAATAGGACTGAGCATTGTAACCCATTGAATCCAACAAACTTGTAACTCTATGATTTGGAGCTGGGACAAATACCTCTACATTACAATTTGGAGGGATTGCTTGAACAGAGGCTTGCAACAAACCTTGCCAATTTTTGCACCCTGGTTCAACTATCCAAGGTCCAATCTCATACCAATTATCTTCGCCTTTAGCCATAATGAATCCCTTGACAGAACCATCCTCTCCTAGTGCAACGAAAGAACACTTTGGAAGATAGTCATTGAATTCTTTCAAAAGCTTAGAACGATCTGCGCCAAATTGCCGTTTATCCATAGCTAAAATCTCATCCCAATATTCTTCTGCTGGGACTATATTTGCATCAGAATCTATCACAAAAGGTTGAAATGACTTCATATCTGCATCTAAACGAAAAACCGTAGACATCCCTTCTGCCATGAAACCTAAATTCTTGTAGAAAGAAACGACATTCATTTTGGAATGCACACGAACTGATTTACATGATTCTAATTTTTTCATAGCCTCCTTCAATAAAGCTTGACCGACGCCTTTACCTCGGCTGTTCGAAGAGACTACTACATTACCAATCATTCCCAAATCTCCGTAATCAAAAGCCGTTGTAACGCCAAGAAGCTCTTTACCTTCATAAGCTAATAGCGGAATACTGATTCGTAGAAGTCTTTGCCAATCTTCTATTGAATTACCCCATTCTTCAGCATCTGTCAACGATTTTGCAAATTCTAGGTCTGATTCTGCCAATTTACGGACCTTAATCATTAGTTAATCCCTCATCACAATCTTGTTGGCCAAATGTCAAAAATTTCTTTTCCTCTCTCTGAAGCTTAAGTCTACAACTACCGTATCCAAAATCTTCTCCCCCATACCAATGTGGGCAATCTTTACACTTAAGCATCATGTGTTATTATTGGCCAATATTAATGAAGATATGTATGATAAAATCTTATAACGCAAGGCTTTCATACTGAAAGTATGAATCGAATCTCATCGGTTGTCATAGCACTCATGCTGACTGTGACTACAATGGGTACTGGCTCTTTAGAAAATCCAGATTTTAATATAGTAAATAATAGCATTAATAATTCTGAATCAGATGGAAATGACACTATAGATAGAACCAATACATTTCCTTTTGACGTGCTATTCGATGATTACTATGACACCTCTGCAGAAGTTTATGCCGATTTACTTCAATTTCAAAATGATTATCCAGATATAGTCGAACTTTATGTTTTGACAGATATTATTCCTGCTGGCCAAACATGGCAAGGGAATGAAATTTATGGAATTAAAATATCAGATAATGTGGCTAATGAACCTGCATACTACGATGATCCTGATGAAGAAACATACTTTATTGTTAGTAATCACCATGCAAGAGAATGGATGACGGTTCCAACAGCCATGTATTTCATCTATTATCTTACTCACTTCTACGGAATGGAACCAACTGACAATGATGGGGATGGACTCATTAACGAAGACATGATTGATGGAATTGACAATGATGGGGATGGAGAAATAGTTCCAGAAGATGGTTATGCCTGGTTTGATGGTATTGACAATGATGGGGATGGTATAATTGATGAAGGCATTGATGAGGATCCAAGTGAGGCTCGCGTAACACATTTAGTAAATAATCGTGAAACATGGATTATCCCCTTATTGAATCCTGATGGTTACAATTACGATCGAGAGGATCCTAGCAGATTCTGGCGAAAGAATATGCGAGATAATGATGAGAATGATAGATACGGTGATGAGTGCGACGGGGTCGATATCAATAGAAATTATCCTATGGAATGGTCCCATAACACACAAGGCCAAGCATTAATTGGTGATGATTTAGAACCCGAATTTACTGTCGATGACGATAACCCGTGCTCAGATGTATATCACGGCCCTAGAGATTTTTTCGATGATGATGGTGATTGTGATAGTGATCTTTGCGACACGCCGATAAGTATTGGAGATCAAAATACACAAACTGGGATTGATGAAGATCCTCCTGATGCTCTCCACTTTGATGATGATGGAGATGGAATGGTCGATGAAGATCGTGAAGGAGGATTCTCTGAGCCTGAAACCCAAGTCGTAGAATATCTAACCTGGAGGCTGGATATTTACGACGATTATCCTCAAGATAAATATCTTGAAGATTACCAAAATGGAATAATCAGAGATAATTGGCCTGAAATGTTTGTATATGCACCAGATGGTGATTATATTAGGAATTATAGAACAGAAGCACACGATATGAAACACAATATTATGAATTCTGTTTCATACCATTCATGTTCAGCACTTTACATTTGGCCTTGGGGCTACAAAGACCAAGATCCTCCTCATGAATTATACATGGAAAACCAAGTCAAACCTCTGATGAATGTTACAAGATATGGTAATTGGAAGGATCAGGGAGGTTACAAGGTATCTGGTGACATCAATGATTACCTTTACGGAATGCAAGGATCCTTTTCATACACTGTGGAATTGAACCAGTGTGGTAGTCAAGGAGGTTTGGAAGGTGGTTTCCATGCAGATACACTATTAATCAGACCTACTGTCAGAATGCATCTATTAACTAACATTTACTTTATGGATGAATCGCCTAAAGCACGTATAGGACAAATGATTACCTCAGATACAGGTAATTTGGGAATAGGAACTATTAATTCTCCTGAAGAAACAATGATGCCTAAATTAACAATATTATCCAACAAAAAAGCCAAGGAAGTATTTACCTTTGGCTCTGAATCTAAAGTAGAATTTGATGAAGAAAGAGTGTACGCTAATGATGACATACCTGTAGAAGTACGTGTTGAAAATGCTCAATATATGCTAAGAGATTCATTACATCTCAAGTATAGAACTGAAAAAATGCCTGAAGGCATATGGGAAGAAGTTCCTATGACATGTATCGAAAATTGTGACACTAAGGACTACTCAAATTACAACAATTCTGGTGGCGTCCTTGTCAGAAATTCAGTTTATGAGGCTAAAATACCTGAAACTGAAGATTCAATGAATGTGGAATTCTATGCTGTAGCACAAGATTCTAGATTAGCGAATGCATTCGGTGGAGGTTTTGTTTATACAGGATATGGAAATGCTGAACCTGTAGAAATCTTTGTAGATGACGTCATAGGTTTTGGTAACCCTATCATTGACTTCTTTGCAGTAGCAATGATGATGGGAATAATGTATGGAGTTGTATGGGGTGGACTTTACAAAACCGTTGGAATTGCAACAGAATCTGAAAGAAGAAAGAATGAAGATGATAGCCTTCCTAAACCAAAGGCAAGGAAAACTGCTAAAGGAAGTTGATAATGGCTAGTGAACAACCAAAAGAAGAATTCTCCTCAAGATTAGGATTGATTTTGACGACCGTAGGTGCTGCTGTAGGTACTGGAAACATCTGGAGATTCCCTCGTGAAGCTGCTGCTAACGGAGGTGGAGCATTCATGATTGGTTGGTTGATTTTCCTATTCGCATGGTCTATTCCTTTACTTATGGCTGAATTTGCTATAGGTAAGAAGACACGTCTTGGAACCGTAGGTGCCATGAGAGATATGGCTGGACGTAATTTCACTTGGCTTGGAATATGGATGATGTGGGTTGGAACTGCTGTAGGGTTCTACTATGCAGTAGTTATGGGATGGACAATCAGATACTTTTGGATTGCAATTTCTGGAGAAATGAGTGCTGCAGAAGATACTACACAGACTCAGGCTTTATGGGATAATTTCATATCTTCTCCTGGAGAAGTTATATTTTTCCAATTAGTTGCAGTTGGATTCTCTGCATTTATTGTTTACAATGGAATAAGTGGTATTGAAAAAGCAAATAAAATCTTGATTCCATGCTTAGTAGCATTCCTTGTAGTAGCAATGATTTATCCATTTATTCTAAATCCTTCGGGAGCTATAATGGGGTTGAAATTTATGTTCATTCCTCAAACTGAATACCTCTTCAAGGGAGAAACTTGGATTCGTGCGCTTACTCAATCAGCTTGGTCAACATCTGCTGGATTTGGAATGGCAATAACTTATGCAGTAGCTATGAGAAAGAAAGAAGATATTGGACTAAATGCATTTTTAACAGGATTGGGAAATAATTCAGTCTCATTAATTGCAGGTGTAGCTGTTCTTAGTACGGTTTTTGCACTATCTGACACAACTGCAGACGGTCTAGAAGCTGTTGAATCTGGATCATCTGGCTTAACATTCATACACCTAACTGCACTGTTTGCGTCTATGGGTACTGCAGGATACGTCATAGGCAGTATTTTTTTCCTAGCCATGTCCTTTGCAGCACTAACCTCAATGGTTTCTACATTGCAAGGTTGTGTCGTTAATTTTGTTGATATGGGCTGGGAAAGAAAAGAGGCTGTAAGATACATTGCAATTGCTGTAGCTTTAGCAGGTATCCCCTCTGCAATAAGTCTAGAATTCTTAGACAATCAAGATTTCGTCTGGGGAACTGGATTAATTGTTTCAGGATTGATGGTGGCTGTTGTTGTAATGAGATTTGGTGTTAGTGATTTCAGAAAGAATTTAATCAATACTAAATATGCTGATGTTCAAATTGGAAAATGGTGGGAATACATCATAAAATACGTTTTCCCACTTGAATTTATAGCTGTATTTGGGTTCTTCATATATGAAAAATTACAAGACCAAAGTCATTCACCGATTGAAGGAATGGGCTTAGGATTATTCACGATTATAACTATGGTTGTTCAGTGGGCAATTATCTTAGTCATATTCATCTTCTTCCTAAATAACAAAGTAGCGGATTCTGTAAAGAAAGGACCTGTCTCTGATGGGAATTTTGATGATGAAGATGATGTACTTGAAGCGGAAGCTGTCTAAAATTACTCTAAAAGACTAGCTTTAGCTGCTTCAAATTCTTCAGCGCTAAGCATTCCCCTATCCTTTAGTTCACCCAATTTGCGCAATTTCTTAAGAAAGTCTTCCCGGGCATCTTTTGTCGCTGTAGTCTCTTTGAGATTACTGCCCCAATCTTCTCGCCTATCTGCACGTTTTTGGAGCCTAGAGCCACATTTTCCACAAATGCGGAAATTAGAAGGCGCCCTAGAACCACAATTTGCGCATACCACATGAAGATCTCCTGAAAATACTTCTCTATGTGAATATTTTTCGGCATTATCTTCCTCACCAGGTGGAACTTCATTCACAAAGATATTTTTGTTCTCATAATCATTAGGAAACCAATCCCGTCTAACTGCAGAGAAAGTATCACCTTCTACTGAATGATAATAAACATCCATACGCGTAATCTCACGATCTCTTGAATTGACTTTTACTTCAATTGTAAGCGTTGAATCCTCTCCAATTTCCAGATTATCGACTATTGTTTGGCCTCTTGTTTCTAACCTATCAAAAGAAATTGTAGTATTCTTAGCAATACCTGTTCCAGTATTAGACAATGTTATCACTATTTCATTCCAAACATTATGCTTGAACGGTTCTGATTGCAAGACTGTAAATTCAATAAAAGGAAATGAAAATTGTGGAACGGGGGCTGATGCAATCGTAGAATCGGCTAATTTCTTGGCNTCTAATACTTCATCAAGTAATTGTGCAGGGTCTGGCTTCTTAGAACGCTTACGCTTAATTCTTCGAACTTTCTTCTTGGTTCCAAAATCGGTAAAGGAAACCTTGTCTGCCATTATTCAAGCATAACAAAAGGGCGTTTTATACTTGTCTACTTTTCTTCTTCAACTTCTTCGTAGTCAACATCAACCACATTATCATCATCAACCGGTGCTGAATCATCAGCAGGTTGATTATTGGCCTGCTCCTCTGCAGCTTGTTGATAGGCCATTTGACCAATAGACTGTGAAGCTTCCATAAATTCTTCTAAAGCTTTTTTCATTGAATCCAAATCATCTTCTTTCATTGAAGCTGCTAATTTTTCTTTTGATTCTTCAACTTTAGTTTTCGTTTCTTCATCAACTTTATCACCTAAATCTTTGATAGCTTTGTCTGTAGCATAAATGAGTGATTCTGCTTGGTTGCGAGTCTCAACTAATTCTCGCACATTCTTATCCTCGTCTGCATGTTTCTCTGCTTCCTTAATTTTTTCTTCAATTTCTTCATCGCTCAAATTAGATTTAGAGGTAATTTCTATTTTCTGCTCATTATCAGTTCCTTTATCTTTAGCTGTGACATTTATGACTCCATTACGATCTATATCAAAAGTCACTTCAATTTGTGGAATACCTCTAGGTGCAGGAGGAATTCCCAAAAGTTGGAATCTACCTAATGTATCATTGTCTGCAGCCATAGTTCTTTCTCCCTGCAAAACATGGATTTCAACTGCTGGTTGATTATCTGCAGCTGTAGAGAATATTTTTGACTTGTTTGTAGGAATTGTCGTATTTCTGTCAATTAAAGGTGTCAAAACTGAGCCTTCAGTCTCAATTCCTAGTGTTAATGGAGTTACGTCTAGAAGTACTACATCTTTGACATCTCCTGCTAAAACTCCTGCTTGAATTGCTGCACCCATTGCAACACATTGCATTGGATCTACACCACGCTCGGCCTTACGACCTACAAATTTTTCAAAGGCTCCTTGAACGACTGGCATACGTGTTGGACCTCCAACCAGTATTACTTTGTCAACGTCCCCAGGCTTCATTTTCGCATCCTTGAAAGCCTGCTTTATTGGTTTTTCACATTTAGCTATTACAGGTCCAACAATATCTTCTAATTTTGCCCTCGATAAATCATGTTCTAAGTGTTTTGGACCGCTAGAATCTGACCAGATATATGGTAAATTGATAGTCGCCTTTAGCGTGTTACTCAATTCAATCTTAGCCTTTTCAGCTGCATCCCTTAGACGTTGTTTAGCAGCAGGATCATCACGTAAATCTATACCATTGTCTTCCTTGAAAATATCTGCCAAATAATCGATGATTGCTTCATCCATATCTGTTCCACCAAGATTATTATCTCCTGAAGTTGAAACTACGTCAAAAACACCATTATCCATCTCCATGATAGTAACATCAAAAGTTCCACCACCCAAATCTAAGACTGCTGCCGTATATTCTCCCTCTTTATCGAGTCCGTACGCAAGAGCTGCTGCTGTAGGTTCATTAATGATTCTTTCAACTTTTAATCCAGCTATTTTTCCTGCATCAATTGTAGCTTGTCTTTGATTATCATTAAAATATGCTGGGACCGTTATTACTGCTTTCTCAATATCGACACCCAGATGTGCCTCAGCGTCAGCCTTAATTTTCTGCAATATCATAGCAGATATTTCTTCGGGTGAATATTTCTTTTTCTTGATAGTTACTCTATGCTTAGTGCCCATCTTTCTTTTGATGTGCATGATTGTATTTTCAGGATTCAAAACTGCCTGCCTTTTAGCAGGATCTCCAACAATACGCTCACCATCTTTCGTAAATGCTACTACAGATGGAAACATCTTTCCACCGAATGTTGACCCTTCAGCTGAAGGTATGATTACTGGTCTACCTCCCTCTAAGTGTGCTGCTTCTGAATTGGTTGTACCCAAGTCAATTCCAATTATTACTTCTTTTGCCATTTTATTCACCTTTTTCTTCACGTTTTTTCGATACTACTACCTTGGCTGGTCTTAGTACTTCTCCCTCAAGTTTATACCCTGATTGAATAACATCAACTATAGTCTCAGGCTCAATTTTGTCATCTTCAACTGTAGTTAATGCCTCATGGAATCTAAAATCAAATGATTCACCCTTGGGGACATACTTTTCCACATTTAGTGATTCCATAAATGCAGAAACTAACTTTTGTATTCCTGAAATTCCCTCTAATGAACTCTCTAAATCAGGATAAGAAGATTCTTGAGCTTTATCTATAGTGTCAATCACCTCTAAGAATCTAGATACAACCTCACCTTTTACCCTCAGAGTTTGTTGTTCCCTGTCTCTCTCAACCCTCTTTCTAAAATTGTCAAAGTCCGCTGCCACGCGCATTATTTGCTCGTTAGAATTTTCTATTTCTGATTTGAGAGATTCTATCTGCTCTTCAGGAGTTAAATTTACCTCCTTAACTTCCTCTGTGGACTCATTTTCCTTAGCAGATTTATCTTTGGATTTCATCGGTTATGAACCTGAGGTTGTTAACCCCTTATTTCAAAGAAAAAAGAGTCTATATAAAATTTCTCAATTAGCGAAGACCGAATTTTTCTCTAGCTTCGGATACTCTCTTCTTGTATTCTTTAGGAAGTTGATATCTGGCGATCTGCTCAATCTCTGTCCAATTTTTCTGGAATTCTTTTTTAGAATTTGTGGATATTATTTCTTCAAAACGTGACATATAATGCCGTGTTAACCACAGATAATATGAGGAGAAACCAAGAGAAATTATTCCAAGTATGAGCACATAAATTGCCCAATCTCCTACAACATTTAGTATAGCGTCTGGAGACCAAGACTCATTTGAGTACCATTGCCCCAAAACTCCAATCAAAAACATGAAAGTACTGATTATTGTACCGACGGAAGTAACTGCTAGCATATGCTCTTGCAACCAGCTGTTCAACTGCCTTCTCCACTCACTTGCCATTACTGTGCGCATTAATGGTTAAGTATAAAGATTACGCAAAAAATAATAATATTTACTAGCCTGCTATTAATTTTACATGAGTACCGCTAAAAGAATGGATTTGTTGGGTAGTGAAACTGCATTTGCTGTTTCTGCTGAAGCTGCAAATTTAGCATCCAAAGGAACTAAAATTTACCCTTTCCATTTAGGTGATATCAATCTTCCAACACCAAATTCAGTAGTGATGGCGGCTCAAGCTGCAATTGAGGCTGGAAAAACTGGATATTGTCCAGCACCAGGTATCCCTGAACTTAGAGAAGCATTAGCAAAAGATGTTGGTAGTGCAAGGGGCTTGGATTATGGAATCGATAACGTTTCAATACAACCTGGTGGAAAACCTAGCATTGGAAAATATATAGCAGCGATGATGGAAAAGGGAGATATTGTACTATATCCTAATCCTGGATATCCTATTTATGAATCCCAAATTGAATTCTACAAGGGTATTGCTTGCCCATATGGATACATCAATACTAGTGATGGGTTAAGGCTAGATTTTGAGGCAATCGAAAGTGGCATCCAGAAAGGTGCAAAGCATATTTTTTACAATAATTACAATAATCCAACTGGTGCATCATCACCTGATGAAGAAATAGAACGATTAGCTAGTTTAGTAATTGATAATGACATGTTCCTAATTTCAGATGATGCCTATTTTGACACATTGTATGACGGAACTCCGAAATCAATAGCTAGTTTGCCTGGAATGTATGAACGTACATTAACGATGTACACCTTTTCCAAAAAATTTGCGATGACTGGCTGGAGATTAGGTGGAGCAATTGGGCCAAAAAATATCATTGAGCAGATTAACCGTTTGAATGTTAATATGGAATCTTGTACGACACATTTCATACAGCATGCAGGAGTTGCTGGATTGAATGCACCTAAAAAAGAAACACAAGATATTTTAGACGAATTACAAAGCAGAAGAGATATCTTAGTAGAGATTCTGAATGGCATCGATGGTGTTGAAGCCCATTTGCCTGAAGCTGGATTCTATGTTTTTCCAAAAGTAACTGAATTACTGGAAGAAACTGGCTTTGATGATCCCGAAGAATTTAGAAAATCGGTTCTTAATGAAACTGGAGTAAGCTTCTGTGGTAGGCATCATTTTGGCAGACCTCTAGAAAATGAAACTGATTTCTACATTAGATTGGCATTTTCAGGAATAAGTAAAGGCGACTTACAAGAAGGTATGATGAAATTTAAGAGCTGGATCGAATCAAGGAGGAAATAATGGCTCAAGCGATGTTTGGAGCTGGATGCTTCTGGGGAGTTGAATATAATTTTTCGAAAGTTAAAGGTGTAAATGAGGTTGTCTCTGGATATAGTGGTGGAAAAACAGATAATCCTACCTACGAACAAGTCTGCAGTAGTAATACGGACCATGCGGAAGTAGTACTGATTGATTATGATTCTGATGTTGTCTCTTATGATACATTATTGAACGTTTTCTGGGAGAAGCATGATCCAACGACCCTAAATCAACAGGGGGTTGATGTAGGCACACAATATCGTTCAGCCATATTTTACTTTACAGAAGCTCAAAAAGAAATAGCAAAAAAATCTTTAGACTATCATCAAAACAAGTTAGGAGATAGGAAAATTGTAACTGAGATTACTGAAGCTAAAGAATTTTGGAAAGCTGAAGAATATCACCAAAAATATTTCGAGAAACACGGTAAGCATTAACCTAGTGCTACATCAAGGACCATCATTATCGTAAAACCGAGCATAACTCCCATAGTGGCTATATCTCCATTCTTGCCCCTGTGAGCTTCTGGTACTAATTCTTCTACAACTACAAAAATCATAGCTCCTGCTGCAAAAGCTAAAGCATATGGAAGAACTGGTGTCATATAGACTACAACAGCAGCTCCAATAACTGCTGAAATCGGTTCAACAAGTGCTGATAATTGCCCCCACCAAAAACTTTCTTTCTTAGACATGCCTTCTCTTCTAAGTGGAACTGAAACTGCAGCTCCTTCTGGGAAATTCTGAATACCTATGCCTATCGCTAAAGCAACAGCCGCACCAAAGCTATCTCCTGTAGCTGCAGCACCAAATGCTACGCCAACAGCTAAGCCTTCAGGTACATTATGCAAAGTTATAGAAGAAATTAGAAGCATACTTCTGTGCCATGTCGTTTTAACTCCTTCAGTCTCCTCAGGCGGAGCTCCTGGATGAAGATGAGGAAGATAAATATCTATCACTCTCATACAAACGCCTCCTAAAACAAAACCAAATGCGGCTGGAAGAACTTTAGCAAGGCCTTCTCCGCTGGTTTGATCAATAGCTGGACCTAACAAACCAAAGCAGCTTGCTGCAATCATCACTCCCGCTGCAAAACCCAACATTCCATCAAGAACTTTCCGATTAATATCTAGTATGAATACTAAACCTGCTCCGGCAGCAGTCATACCCCAAGTAAAAAGGCCTGCAGCTAGTGCTTGCTGTATTGGCCCCCAGTCTTCAAATGAGTCAAACACAAAGTATCGATTATATGCACTTATTTAGCATTTTTCAGCTCTTCTGGGGGCTGAGTGTTAACCATCCGAACTCCAAAATAAATTAATACAAAACTAACTAATTGTATTAATCCTAATTCTTCATTAATCCACCACCAGCTGGATAAAATTCCAAAAACTGGAACTACATTAATGAAACTGGATGCACGGGTAGCACCTATCACATCAACTCCAATTGCAAAGAACACATAGGAAAGGGCCGTGGATAGAACACCCAAATATGCTATCAGCATCCACTCTTCCTGTGTCCAACTATGATTCCATGAAGCCTCAGAGACAACAAAAGGAATAAACATTAACCAACCAAGTAAGGAAACCCAAGCAATTAGGGCTAGCGAACTAAGTTGCTTTTTGCCACCTTTGAGAACATAATTTCTCATTGAGATGACATAAAGGGCATAAGCAAAAGCACCAAGCATTATCAAAATATTTCCAATAATCCTTTCATTAAAATCGATTTGAACATTAGGTGAAGCGATGAATATTAGAACAACTCCTGTAAAGCTGAGAGCAACACCAAACATCCCCTCTCTGCTCATACTGTGTGAAAAGAACCATACTGAAAGGATAGACACAACAACGGGATTGAAACCAATCACTAAAGAAGCATCCGAAGCAGCTGTCTTTTGCATTCCAAACATATAGCCTATCTGATAAAGAAAGACTGATGTGAAGGCCATGAAAAACAAAGGTTTCCAATCTGTACTCACTGGTTTTGTGTTCCCTTCACTATACCACATCCAAGCAAATAGAACCGGAAGTGCAAACGTGTACCTAAGAAACATTACTGAAAAAGGATAATCAATCAAATCTGTGGCTAGGATTCGGCCAACTGGCCAAGCAAAGCCCCAGAAAAAAGCAACAGACAACATCAATAGATTAGTAACTGCAAGCTTACGGGTACTGAAATCCAGCATAATTAATCGTCTTTCTTAGTACCCAAGAAATATTCGTTAATTTGAGGGTCTGTGAGTATTTGACTAGCATCGTTTGTATGAACTACTTTACCATTAGAAAAGATATATCCTCTATCTGAACGAGATAAGGACAGACGTGCATTCTGCTCAACTATTAGAACTGTGATTCCTTTAGCGCGCAAAGCATCTATTCTCTCAATTATTTGTTGTTGATAAAGCGGACTTAGAGCTGCTGTAGGTTCATCTAACAAAAGAAAATCTGGTTTACTTATTAGTGCTCTACTAATGGCCAACATTTGTCTTTGACCTCCTGAAAGTGAAGCTGCAATATCATTCATACGTGGTTTAAGATCCTCAAACATTTCCAAGATATCTTCTATTCTTTCATTAAGAACTGGGCCTGGAAGATTGATTCCACCCATTTCTAAATTTTCTCTAACGGAAAGACTAGGGAAAACATTGTCAACTTGTGGAACATAAGAAATGCCTCTGTTTACCAATGAATCTGTCCTCCAACCAGAGACTTCTTCACCCTTGTGCTTAACACTTCCACTATAATATGTGGCAATACCAAATATTATTTTTATGAAAGTAGATTTTCCACAACCGTTTGGTCCAATTACTGTGACGAATTCACCTTCATCTACGTACAAATCAACATCGTTCATAATTTGAACTTTACCATAACCACCTACAAGATTTTTAACGTCTAAAATACGACTCATGCTGCACCTCCCAGATATGCTTCTATCACTTCTTTACTATCTTTAACTTCATCTGGAGTACCTTGCATCAAAACCTTACCTTGATCCATTACAATTATCCTGTCTACTCCTCTTCTAAGAATGAAATCCATATTATGCTCTATAACAAAAATAGAAATATTTGTTTCAGAAACAATATTTCTCAGATTATTGAAAATCTTTTCAGCTAGAGGGCCAGCTACACCTGCAACTGGTTCATCAAGAAGTAAAAGTTCAGGCTCTCCCATCAAAGCACGTCCAATATCCACTAATTTACTTTGACCACCGGACAACTCGCTCGTCAAATTATGTGCCATATGTGTTATCTCTAACTCTTCTAAAGTCTCATATGCCTTTCTGATTCTTTCCTCTTCACCATTATCAAAGAAATGAGAAAGAAATGCATGTAATGGATTTGTACCATATTGATTCCTAGGAGGGATTAATAAATTCTCAATCGCAGTCATCTCTCTCCATAGTCTTGTATGTTGGAAAGTACGTGTAAGACCTAGTTTTTGTATCTCATCTGGCCTCAACAAAGTCGCATCTTCACCAAATATTTCAACATCACCTTCAGTTGCATCTAATAATCCTGAAATACAGTTGAAAGTTGTAGTCTTTCCACAACCATTGGGCCCAATTAACCCCACAAATTCTCCTTTTCCTACCTCAAAAGATACGTTATCAACTGCACGTAATCCTCCAAAATCCTTTGTCATATTACTAACTTTTAGAATAGTGTCCACTAGAAAACCCCCAGAATCAATATTTCAATAATAATAACTGCAACGACTACAAGTGGCCAAACATATAGTGGTAAAGCTTTGGAAGATAAAGCTGGATTTTCTGGCCTCTTAGGTACTTCAGGTAATAATCCTCTTTCAGAAACCATAAGGCTTGTTAGAATTACAAGACCAATTAGCATTAATTTGAAATAAACTAGATTTACAATTATATCTCCTGTTCCAAAGACTTCTGTTATTGATAAATCACTGTACATAAATCCAAAGACATCTATGATAAGCCATTCAAAAGCACCATCGATATCAGCAACATAACCATGGAAATTGCTTTGAGTATCTCCTCTAGCTGCAGATAATAGGTTGAATAGAGGCTCTGTTAAAGCAATCATAAATGCTCCAATTACCATCCCTCTGTTGTTTGCCCTTCCACCGACAATAAATGCAGCCCATATCAAAAAGGTAGATTTTACAGGATTAATGAAATCATCTAAGACACTGGCATTCAACCAAGCCCACAAAGCACCTCCAAAGCCTGCAATAGCACCTCCAAGAGCTAAACTCATTGCTTTGTTTTGGAAAACATTATGACCATGATGCATAGTTACCTCTTCATCTTCTCTAATAGCACGCAATAAACGACCCCATGGAGATGATTGCATCATTTCTATCATAACCCATATCGAAATGAATGAAATCAATGCAATTGCTGCTAACAACACAGTATATGGTGCAGCCTCCTCTAATCCTAACCATTTACCTACATGATCGTCCATAGAGGATACCCACCAATGCTCTAGGGGCAAATTGTACATCTGAATACCTATTGCTGTTGTTCCAGTACCTGCTCTGAGTAGAGGTTCTGCTCTCATTGAAATTCGAACTATTTCACCAAGAGATATTGTAACAATTGCAAAGTAATCCATTCGAAGACGCGCTGTAGGATAAGCAAGTAACCATCCTGCTAACCCCGAAACAAAAACTGCAGCTAAGATTGCTGAACCTGTATCATCACTGAATATTCCTAGAATAGGTGCCCAGCCATGTCCTCCTGACCTATCTGAAGGAACTGTCAGTAATGCTGTAGTAATAGCTCCCAGACCTGCAAAGAATATCACACCAAAATTCGTCATGCCTGTGAAACCTGTATGCAAATTCAAAGAAAATGCTAAAATTGAGAAAATACATACTAAAACAATAATTCTTGAAACTTGCATAGTCTTAGTGAATGCTGTGACACTTGGAAGCCAATCAACTATATAGATTAGAACAATTAAGAAACAGATGAAAGTAAACCAAGAACCTGATTCACTTGTTCTTCCATGCTCAGGCCAAATACTTGATAATTGAGTTATTGTTGGATGTTCACGAATCTGTGAAGAAAATTGTGCATAATATTCAGATACGAGCTTTACAAGATCATTCGAAGAATAAAGAACCAGTAAAATACCCCAGAACCAATGGTCAAACATAATCAATAACAACCCAAATACGAGTGCTTGAATATTGATGTGTTGACTAACTGTCTTAAACGAATCTTCAACTATTTTTTGAACTGATGTAAGCGCCTGAAATAATACTCGTGTAAAATCATTTATTGATAAAATTACAAAAATATAGGCAATCTCAGTAACATAAAGCGTAGATTCTGTATCTCGCGCAGAACTAGGTTCTATTGTAGATTCGTATTTCCACAATAGTAATGCTATTGTGAGGAATAGGAAATTAATCCTATAGGTCAATTGACCTAAAATTTTAGCAAAGCTAATTTCTTCAATCTCATTGAATAAAAAGAAAGATGAAAATATAATCATCAAAAGACCAAATATTTGACCAAAAAAGAAAATATAATCTAAAGCCAAGTAAAAATCTCCCGCACCTGCCACCAAGTAGTCCATTGAATAGAGAAGAATTAGAATTAAGAACCCTGAACCGAAAAGATTCCTTTTTGTATCAGGTGGTGAATCTTTAATTTGGAAATATAAATCAATAACATACAACTTCATATCTGTTTGATAATGAGCTAAAGAAAAGTAAATCATCAGAATACCCACAATTTGAAGCAAAAGGTAGACAAAATCGATAAGGTAATATGCTGTTCCCTGGCCTGAAGTGTAAATATCTAAAATACTAACTATTACTACCTGTAATATTCCTCCAATAGCTAATGAACCTTTAAATGAAGAATCCACAGCTTCTATCTTTTCTGATAAGTTCCTAACTGTTGGCAAATAAATACTATTGAGAATGGTTGTGAAATACTTTGGTAGGTTATTAGCAATCTTCCATTCATTCTTATTCTTTGTTCTTTCAATTTGCCACTCATTAAGAACATGGCCTAGGCCTTTAGGCATAACCATCAAAACAGCAATCAAAAACATGTAAGGCATAGCCTCACCAAAAGCTGCATACGATGGGCGATCTAAGGCACTACCTGAACCAATCAATATTGGTTCTGCAATGGATCGAACTAATCCCACTATTACTGCTGCGATTAGAGCACCCCTTACTGAACCGAGTGTACCCAGAATAATAACTGAAAACGCAGGTAGCAATATACTCAATCCAACTTCTGGATTTACTCGAACATACATCCCAAATAAAACTCCACCAAAACCAGACATTCCAGCTGCTAAAAATGCAGTTATAGAATGAATACGCTCAACATTAATCCCTGAAGATGCTGCCAAGTCTGGATTATCTGCAACTGCCCTCATTTGCCGCCCTAGGCGAGTCCAATTGAGCATCAGTATCAACAACATCACTGCTGCAAAGACTCCAATAATCAAAGCTGATTTAGTATATTGTAAGAAGTATGCTGATTCACTAGACTCAAAGAAAGACAAAGATTCAGTTATTGTACAAATTCCATCATCCCAGGCACCATTACCATTCAAATCTGTAAAACTTTCAGCTTCATCATACTGCCCATTCTGATTTGCATCAACATACTCTCCTTGCTCTGGAATTCCATTACCATTAACATCTATTATGAAATATTCAGCTGTATCATATTGCCCATTCCCATTTGCATCAACAAAATCCTCAGAGGCAGCCCACTCTGATGAAAACCCATCGACTTTACCTTCTTCTGCACAGGCATTATCGCTCATTTGACTTGAAGTTTCTGCAGTTCTTTCACCAAAACGGAATCTAAAAGTTTGATTCATCCATTCTGGCCAATATCCAAAGAATGGCTGACCTTCGGCATCATTAGAGAATTTAGTGCTTGATGATGATAAACGCCAATCAACATCTGGGACAAAAAGAAATTGTTCTGCACCATATCTTAAGTACAAAATACCGCGCATAATCATAGCCATTCCCAAAGAAGCTATCATCATTGCTTGTGGTAAAGCATTTCTTTTACGGAATTGACGATAAACGAATCTATCAATTATCACGCCAAGAATACCTGCTATCATAAAACCTGAAATACAAGCCCAGAACAGAGTGTCCCAAGTCAATACCTCATCTTTAGGAACATCTATGTGGAGAACTTTTTCACCATCTATCATTGTGTAAAAGAAAGGACTCCACATCATAGTGAAACCGACATAGGCGCCGACAAGCATCATTTCAGCTTGTGCAAAATTACCAAAATTTTGAACCTTATAGATTAACGTAAGGCCAACAGCTATAGACAAGTAAGCTGCACCCCAGTAAAGTCCACTAAACAATGTAGAACTTAGATTAAAGCTAGTTGAAGCTGTAGTTTCTTGTCCAATAAATAACTGATCAAGACAAAAAGCAAATATTGAAAGAATAAAAAGTGGCGTCAAACCAAGGAATAATTTTCTCCAAAAACCACTCAAAGCGTTTAATATTGAATAAAGAAGAAAGAAACTAGATAATACATATTCGAAAAATTGTACCATCCATAGGAAATCACCACTGAAAAGAAGTGAAAATATACCACTTTGATAGCGTAGACCTATTGATGCATCAAAGAATGCAAGTAATGCAATCTTAACACCTATTGAAATAGAATCCCAACTCTCACGGATGTAGTTTGAAACATCTGTTGATGAAATATCCGAAGGGTTTTCTTTGTCCAAATCTGATTACCTCTAGTTCTGGTGTAAACTAAGGAGTCCCTATAACTGGTAATCCCTCGCAGTAGGGCGACCACATTACTGTGGCCACCCCTATTGCTTATGAGTTCTTTTTCTCAGATTAGACTTAGAGTCTTCTGCGGAGAAGTAAGACTGCACCAATTGCAGCTACGGCTGAAATTAAGCCGAAACCTGGTACCTCGTCAGCTGCTTCCTCGATTTCCTCTTCGGCTGCAGTTTCGTTGGTTGTGGTTTCTTCTTCTTCTTCAACAACTTCTTCTTCTTCTTCAACTACTTCTTCTTCTGCAGTTATTGCACCACAGAATGCAGTGTCCCATTCATCCCAAGCATCATCGCCGCCTGGATCTCCTGCTGAACACCATTCCTCGACTTCTGCACATTCTTCATTATCTGCTTCGCCTTCTTCATCACATTTTGCAGAGAATGCTTCTCCACATGCAGAACCGTCAGGGTTCTCACCTACACAGTTTTCCATGTTGGCTTCACACCACTCTTCATCATCGAATGGACACTCATCACCATCATCGGCCATTGGTATTCCATCATTGATAAGGCCTTCGAATAGACCCCATGAACTGTGACAGTCCAACTCGGCATGCATTTCACCATCGTGATCATGTAGCCAGAATGTACATACGTCAAATCCGTTTCCTGCAACGTCGCCGTTAGCGTCGAATGCATGAACTCCTGCTGCACCTTCTTGTGGTGAAGTTGGTGATGCTACGGCTGTTCCTAGCATATCAACAACACTGTCGTCTACAGGTGTTCTAAGAGCTGTTGCTTGTGCAAGACCGATAATTGCAACTGCATCGAAGACTTCTCTAGTGTAGATACCACCTTCGTAACCAGCTGCTGCGGCTGCTCCACCGTAGAACATGTCAAACATTGCGCCTAAAGATGAAGATTCACCAGCGCCTGGTTTGGTTACAGTTATTCCTTCCATTGCAGATATATCACTGAATGCGTCTGCAAAACTTTCGTCTGCAATTCCGTCACCACCGAATATCATGCCATCAAATTCTTGAGTAGCTAATTCTTCTGCTAAGGCTGCTCCATCTGTTGCGTAAGTAACCATGACAACATGTCCACAGTCATTTGACATTACATCTGAAACAATTGATGAGAAATCTGTAGTGTCTTCATCATATGTTGCTGACATACAAACTTCGCCTTGGTAAGCACCAGTAAATGCATCTGCAAATCCTGCTCCGTAATCATTAGTCATAGAAATGACTGCGACATCCCAAGCTCCTGCTGCCTCAACTGTTTGTGCTAAGGCTACACCTTGCTGAGCGTCACTTGGTACAACACGGAATAGATAACCACCATCATCGTAGTTGGTTATTGCTGGTGAAGTTGAAGCGTAGGATACCATTGGTACTCCTGCTGTTTTTGCTACTTCAATAGCTCCGAGAGTTGCTCCAGAACATGCTGCTCCGGCAATTCCGACTACACCTGCGTCAATTAGAGTTTGAGCTCCAGTTGCTGCAGTTGTTCCGTCACAACCTGAATCAGCTTGTATAACTTCGAATTGGAAGTTTAGAGGCTGGATTGTGTTCATGTAAGTCTCTGCAACACCTGCTGCAATACTAAATCCTGGTGAGTATACTGCTATAGGTCCTGTAATTGGATTCAACATACCAATTTTGATATGTGCTGCACCTGGGAAAGTTAGAGCCATTCCGAAGTGACCGTTACATGCTAGTTGTAGAGTCATTGCTCCATCAACTAATACTGGAACGAATTGACAAACATCATAACCTGAACCAGCGACGTCGCCAGCTTGGTCAAAAGTGTGTGTTCCACTTGCACCGTGATAACCATCACCTAATGCTCTTAGACTGTCACGGACAGCTACACCACATGTTTGTGATGCACATTCTGCGTCCATTGCTGCATGACCAATCATGGTCACTGCGTCATAAGTTTCATGAGTATAGATTGCTTCTGATGCATTACCATCATAGTAATCTGCCCATGCTGCTTCGAAAGCATCTTTTTCTGAGCTGTCAGATCCTGAAGCTGGCTTGGTAGCAATTACCATAGTTGCTGCTGAAGGATCACTGAAAGCTGCAAGGAAGCCCATGTCTGCAATACCGTCTGCACCCATTATTGGGAAAGGACAGTCTTCAGAACAAACTGGGGAGGTTGGTCCTTCAATTCCTTGAAGTGCCATTTCTTCCATTAAAGCTGCTCCATCTGTTGCATAAGTAACTGTAATTAAACTGTCACATTCTGCTGCGGCAAGTTCTGCAACTTGTGTAGAGAAGTCAGTTGTATCTTCATCGTAACCGATTTCGACACACATCTCTTTTCCAGCTGCTGCATATGCTCCTTTGACTACGCCAGCTAAACCTGCTCCGTAATCATTGGTCATATAGATTAATCCAGGGTTTTGCCAGCCGTGAGCTGCTGCCATAGAGGCCATTGCTACACCTTGCTGAGCATCACTTGGTACAACACGGAACAAGAAATCTCCATCATCAGCCACTGTGACTGCTGGTGAAGTTGAAGCGTAAGATACCATTGGTACTCCTGCTTCACTTGCTACTGGTTGTGCTCCAAGAGTTGCACCTGAACATGCTGCTCCTGCAATACCTACGACATCTGAATCAACCAGAGTCTGGGCTGCGGAAGCGGCGGTAGTTCCGTCACAACCTGAATCACCTTCTACCAAAGAGAAGTGATAGTCATCCTGCCCATCGTTCAGGTGACTAATAGCTAATTCTGCTGCATCTGTAAAAGCTGGAGCATAAACTGCTATTGGACCTGTGATTGGGTTAAGCATTCCTATCTTAACTTCAACTGGATCGTCTGCCGCTGCGTTAGCGACTGGACCTACGCCCAAAATTGGCATCAAAGCTGACGCCAATAGAGCAAAAGCCACTGCTATCGTTAATATCTTGCTTGTTCTCATAAGCATTCACACCTTCACGTTACTGCCGGGGGTAGTTAAAAGGGTTGATATCCTACGCGTAGGAAAACAATAAACACCGAGTTTCAAAATTTAAAACTCAACTCTACAACGGCAATATCATTATTAAGCGCGATTATTCTGCTACTCAAAAACTGGTAAAGGAATGGCTGAAGAAAAAAAACAAACACCTCCAAAATTTGTCTACAATTGTGTTAGATGTGGACAGTATTGTTCTAAAGTCACTGGAGTTAATGTCCACTTTAATGATATTAACAGATGGAGAAAAAACGGAATGCTGCCTAGTATTTCTCAGAATATAGGTATGAGTATGGCAGGTGGATTCCCACAACTAGTTTTAGAGCCTAAAGAAAATGAAACAGGATGTCCATTGTATGATAAGGAAAACAAAAACTGTCAAATTTACAATGACATGCCACTTAATTGTCAAGCTTACCCTCTGGGATACAATGGAGAAAAATATTTTGTGATGGATAAAGCCTGCAAAGGATTAGGTGAAGGGGAAATGACTGCTGAACAATTAAAAGTGCAACGAAACGCTGCAAAAGAGGATTATGAAGCAAGAGTGGAAAGTAATACACTAGTTCCATTACTCTATAGTATCATAATGGGGAATTTAGTTGATCAATCAAGGAAAGCAATGGAAAATATGACTGATGAGCAAAAGGACCAGCTTCAGGATATGTTAAAGGAGGAAGAAGACTGAAACCCAATTTACTTTCTGCCTTGAAATTCATAGCTTTACAAGGAGGAACAAGACATCCTATACACATTTCTTCCACAACACTTTCCAAAAATCTAGGAGTTAGTCAACAATCTGCATCAAGATACTTGATTGAACTAGTAGATAATGGATATGTGGAAAGAAGATTAGCTCAAGGAGGTCAAGTGGTTACAATTTTGAAGAGTGGCATTTCTGTTCTCAATAAGGAATTCTCAGAATACAGCTTGATATTTGGTACAGAAAAAGAAATTGAAATGAAAGGAATGCTAGAAACGGGATTAGGAGAAGGTGGATACTATATTTCCAAGGAGGGTTACATGAAACAATTTCAAAGTAAACTGAAATGGAAACCTTACGAAGGTACATTCAATTTGAGATTAAACGATGATGAAGTCCCAAAAATTGAAGCTATGAAGGCTGCTGAAGGGATTTTGATTGAAGGATTTGAACAAGAAGGAAGAACCTTTGGGAAAGCATGGGTTTTCAAATGTTCATTAAAGAATGGTGAGAAAATTGTAGAAGATTGTGCAATAATATCACCAAAAAGAACCCACTACAGAAGAGTTGTAGAAGTTATCTCACCAATATTTCTCAGAGACAAATTAAAGGCCGTAGATGGCGCCATATTCACTATAAAAGATGATTTAGGAGATATTTTAATAGCATGAGTTGAATGATAACAATGGTGGCAATCTAATGGACCCTTTTCACGATTATTACGGTATTCCTTGGTGGGTTCTTTTAGGATTATGGTCATTTATTGCTATAGGATTACATGTTTATCAGGTTGGATTTATCGTAAAATTAATTAGACTGGGTAAAGACGATGATCGCTTCAATTCTTGGAAACAGAGGATGAAAGAATTTTTGACAGATTGGTTAGGTCAAAGGAAAGTTGTTGAAGACAAACTTGCAGGATATGCTCATGCCTTAATTTTCTGGGGATTCCTTATGCTAGTTAGTGATGTCATTGATTTAGGAACGGGAGGGCTCTTCGCTGAATTACTTGAAAAAATTTATTTGGCAAATATTTGGAATTTAATTGTAGACATAGGATATACAATGGCTGGAATCGGAATTCTCTTTGCCTTATATCGTAGATTAATTGTAAAACCTGAAAAACTCAAAGGAGCAAGTATGGAAGGTGTTCTAATTTTATTTGCAATACTGGGAATTGTTCTGACTGCATTTATTGTTGAGGCAGGATATATGTTAGGTGAAGAAGAGAATCATCTAAATTATTGGGAACCTGTTGGTGTCCTCTTCGCAAAACAAATGGATTCTATTGATACTGAAACTTTGGGAATTATAATTGATGTTAGCTACTGGATACATATGATTCTGATTGGAGGATTCCTAATCGAGATACCTCAAACTAAACACTCACATTTGATTGGTACTATCCCAAATGTAATGTTCCAGGATCACAATGCTATGGGAACTATGAATCCAATGCAAACGGATGAGAATGATGTTGCTGTTAAAACAGACGACTTGGATTTTGACAATTTAACATTAGGTGTTAACAAATTTGAAGATTTTACGTGGAGACAATTATCAGATGGCTGGGCTTGTACTGCATGTGCCCGATGTCAAGATGTATGTCCTGCATACAACAGTGGTAAAACTTTGAATCCAATGCAAATAATAATGGATGTTAAAAATTATGGAAAGGAACACGGATCACTTCTACTTGCAGGTGAAGAACCTGAAGAAACAATAGTAGATAGGTTTACACCAGACGCTATTTGGGCATGTACTACCTGTTACGCATGCGTAGACGCATGTCCCGTACATATTGAGCATGTGCCAAAATTAACAGATACTCGGCGTCACTTGGTAATGGAAGCTTCGGAATTCCCTGAAGAATTACAAAATCTTTTCAATAATCTAGAAAGAAATTCAAATCCTTGGGGCATGGGTGCACATACTAGAGCGGATTGGGCTGAAGGATTGGACCTAAAAATAGGAGAACCTGCTGAATATCTGTTCTATGTTGGCTGCGCTGGTTCTTTCGACGATAGGAATAAAAAGGTCTCAAGGGCGACTGCGAAGCTTTTGAAAGAGGCAGGGGTAGATTTCTCAATTCTTGGTGAGATGGAAATGTGTAATGGTGATCCAGCTAGAAGAGCTGGTAATGAATTCCTATTCCAAATGATGGCTGAGATGAATGTAGACAATATGAATTCACTTGGAACACTAAAAGTAATTACAGCATGTCCGCATTGCTTCCATACTATTGGAAAAGAATATGAAAAATTTGGTGGAAAATATGAAGTTTATCATCATTCACAAGTTCTAAATGACTTGCGGCAAAAAGGCAAACTGAAAATCAATAATTTTGAAGATAAAGTTACATTCCATGATCCTTGTTATTTGGGAAGAATTGGTGGCGAAACTGAAGCTCCAAGAGAAGCTCTAGGTGGTGATTTAATCGAAATGGAACGACATGGTGAGAAATCGTTCTGTTGTGGTGGAGGTGGTGCACGGATTTGGATGGAAGAAGATGCCGATAAAAGGGTCAATGAAATCAGAGCAAAAGAAGCTTCGAAAACGGGTGCTGATTGCGTAGCTGTAGGTTGTCCTTTCTGTATGACTATGATGAGTGATGGATTGAAAGAAATAGGAGATGTAAAACCTGTAAAAGACATCTCAGAAATAATGCTAGAAAATCTAAATACAGAAGAAGCATAGCATAAGTTTTAAAGAGCAGAACAAAGACATAGGAATATGAACATAGTCGTTTTAGTCAAAATGGTTCCAGATACGGAATCACGATTGGAAATCGTAGACGGCAAAGTAAATGAAAGTGGATTCAAATATATGGTTAATCCATATGATGAATTTGCAGTAGAACAAGCAGTTCAATTCAAAGAAGCAAGTGGTGGTAAAGTAACACTTGTAAGCTTGTTTTCAAATGACACAAGTATAGATACTGACTTGAGAAAAATGATGGCTATTGGTGCTGATGAAGCTATCGTACTAAGACAAGATGGTTACAGAGGCGATAGGCCTTCGGCAAATGCTAAAACAATATCTGATGCAATTTCAGAAATGAATGCTGATTTGGTAATCGGAGGAGTTCAAGGGATTGATTACTATCAAGGAGCAACAGGACCTATGATTGCCCATATGCTAGGAATTCCACACGTTTCAGGAGTTACTAATCTAGAAATGAATGGAGAGAAATTCACTGCAAAGAGACAAATTGAGGGTGGATTACAAGTTATCGAATGCTCTGGACCTGTATTGATAACCTGTCAGAAAGATATGACTAAAGTTAGATTCCCTGCACTAAAGGACATAATGATGTCAAAAAGAAAACCATTCGAGAATAGAGAAGTTTCTTTGAATGAAGGAAATGATGTCAATACTGACGAATGCAGTTTACCTCCTGCCAGAGGTGGAGGAGTCATTATAGATGGAGAGAGTGCTGAAGAAAAAGTAGATAAATTAATTGAGAAGCTAAAAACGGAGGCTAAGGTATTATGAGCTCAGTGGTTGTTGTAGGTGAAGTTGATGGAAATGAAGTTAAGGACGTCTCACAGCAAGTAGCTGCTGTTGCTGCTGGAATGGGAGATGTTGTAGGAATTGTAATGGGTAAAAATATAGCTGAAGCAGCTATGAAGTTATCTACTTCAAAAATAATTATTGCAGAAGATGATACACTTGAAAATTATGATCCTGTAAGATTTAGTTCAATAGTTACCCAAGTAGTTGAACAAACAAATGCTACAAGAGTCTTAATGGGTGCTACAACAATGGGAAAAGATTTGGGACCTCGACTCGCAGCCGAACTTAACTGGGGATATCTTGGAGACTGTTTGGAGGCTGGAGACGAAGGGTTTGTAAGACCGAATTACGCAGGGAAAGTTTTAGCTAAATCAAATCCAACAAACCCTGTTGTAGTTAGTATCCGAAATAATGCTTATCCTGCTGGTGAATCATGGTCTGGTACTGTAGAAAATTTCAGTGGAAATATACCTGATTCTAATTTGACGACGGCTTCTATTGAGAAAATAGGTGCTGGAACTGTAGAACTTACAGAAGCAAATATTGTTGTAAGTGGCGGGCGCGGATTAGAAAGTCCTGAGAATTACGAAGAACATATTAGGCCACTAGCAAATGCTTTGGGTGCTGCAGCTGGTGCTAGTAGAGCTATTGTAGATGCTGGGTGGGTTCCACACTCTCACCAAGTTGGTCAAACAGGAAAGACAGTGACTCCTGATTTATACTTAGCAATAGGCATTTCAGGAGCAATACAACACTTAGGTGGTATGAGTGGATCCAAATTTATTGTAGCAATAAATAAAGATGCTGAAGCTCCTATTTTCAAAGTTGCAGATTATGGAATTATCGGAGATTTATTCGAAATAGTTCCTGTTCTAAAATCTAAACTCGACAATTAGAAAACATACTGTTATAAGGGGTCATTCCATCCCTAAGCAAGTGACTTCAGAAACGGAAGAAATAAAGAAACTCCAAGAAACTATAACGGAGCTTCAAGTCGAACTTAAATTTTTGCAGGAAACCGTTGGTGTGCTTGTAGGTGCTATGATGGAAGAAGGCGAAGGTGATGAATTTTTCGGCAATGCTGAAGCTGGAAATCCTACTTTCCGCCTAAATATGGGAATGTAATTTCTTTTCTTGGTAAAGCCTATATACAAACGGCTCTGGTCCGGCTTCGCGCTCGCGTGGTGTAGCCTGGCCTATCATCTCAGCCTGTCGAGCTGAGGACCCGGGTTCAAATCCCGGCGCGGGCGCCATTTTGTTTGGGCTAAGTCATTTAATCTGACTTACCGCTAAGCACTTGGACGTACCATGCGCGGTAAGAAATATCAGGCATTGATTGTTGCAATTTTATTATTGACTGCGTTACCATATTCTCCTTTCCTTTCAAGAGCCTCGAACATTGATAACCTAAACACTCTAGAAAATGATGGTACACCTCCTTTTAGAGATAGTGATGGAGATGGATTATCGGATGATTATGAAATATCGTTAGGTTTTGATCCTAATGATTTTGATATGGATAATGATGGAATCTCTGACATGGCTGAAATGGATTTTTGGAATGATCTGGTCAATGAAGATTTTGTTCCCCCAAATATGGAAGACTTGTATGATTGCGAGGGTGACCTAGATGGTGATGGAATTACAAATTGTATGGATCCTGACGCTGATGGAGATGGAATTCCTGATCAAGAAGAATTGACAGATAGTGATGGCGATGGAATTCCTGACATGTATGAAAACATGATTGATCATTTAGATCCAAACAACCCAGATAGTGATGGTGATGGAATTCCTGACATGGAGGACGATGACCCTCCACTTCCTGAGTGGGCAGAG